>PUNJ01000044.1 GCA_003551705.1 Chloroflexota bacterium
GATGAGTCCTACTGGGGTTCCGTGATGCTGACTCCGCCCCAGGTCCTTCGTGTGGATGCCTTTGAGGATTCCGGAATTGCGATTAAAATACTTGGTGACAGTAAACAGATGAAACAGTGGGAGATCATGGGCGAGTTGCGCAAGAGGCTCAAGAAGCGCTTCGACCAGGAAGGTATTGAGATACCCTGGCCGCATGCCAAAGTGTTCTTTGGTGAACCGCTACAGCATCGTAATGCAAAGGAGGAAGACAAGGCGCAGGGCTGAGAACCCTAGCCCGTCCGGGTGGGCCCTGGTACCGGTCCGTCCAAAGAGGTGCGCTTTGCATAAACAGGTGAAAGGAAGCGATATAAGGAAAGCTTTTCTGCAGTTCTTCCAGCAGAAGGGACACACCGTATTACCCAGTTCATCGCTGGTGCCCCAGGATGATCCCACCCTGCTTTTTGCCAGCGCCGGGATGGTGCAGATAAAGCCCTACTTCCTGGGACTAGCCACACCGCCCAATCGCAGGCTGGCGTCATGCCAGAAATGCTTTCGTACCAGCGATATAGAATCGGTGGGTGACAGCAAGCACCTGACCTTCTTTGAAATGCTGGGCAATTTCAGCGTCGGGGATTACTTCAAAAAGGAAGCCATTGAATGGGCCTGGGAGTTTATAACACGATGGCTCAAGCTTTCCCAAGAACGCCTATGGGTCACAGTATTCCTGGACGATGACGAAGCAGCAGCATACTGGCAACAAATAGGCATTTGCCGGGAAAGGATCGTCAGGCTGGGCGAGAAGGACAACTTCTGGGGGCCGGCTGGTGAATCCGGACCCTGCGGTCCGTGCAGCGAAATCCATTACGATTTTGGAGAGGATAAGGGTTGTGGAAGGCCGGGTTGTGATCCCTCCTGTGAATGCAGTCGTTTCTCTGAGGTCTGGAACCTGGTCTTCACCGAGTACAACCAGGACAGAGAAGGCACGCGCACGCGCCTGCCCAAACCCAATATCGATACCGGCATGGGGCTGGAGCGGATCAGCGCTGTCATGCAGGGCAAGTCCACCGTATACGAGACCGATCTATTTGCCCCCTTGGTGGAGAACATTGCCGGACTCACCTCAAGACCATACGGCAGGGATGAGACGGTGGACAGGGCGCTCAGGATTATCGCCGAGCATGCGCGCGGGTCGACCTTCCTCATAGCTGACGGTGTTGTGCCAGGCAATGAAGGGCGTGGTTACGTATTGCGCCGCATCGTCCGCCGTGCCTCCATGTTTGGCAGGAAGCTTGGCCTTGAGGACGGCTTTCTTGGTAGCCTTGCCGATACGGTCATCGATGCCATGGGTGATGTCTATCCGGAACTCAAGGGCAACCGCAAACTGGTACTGGGTGTTCTGGGGGCGGAGGAACAGCGGTTCAATCAGGCCCTGGGGACCGGGCTCAATGTTCTTGACCGCATAATCGAGAAGGTACAGTCAGCAGGCCGGCGGACCATATCCGGCCAGGATATATTCATGCTTTACGATACCTATGGATTCCCTAAGGAGCTTACTGCCGAGATAGCCGGCGAGCAGGGATTTGCCCTCGACCTGTCAGGCTTTGAAGAAGAGATGGAGCGCCAGAGGGAAAGGGCCAGGGCCGCCCACAGGTTCGGTCTCGGCGAGCAGACCTCTCTGGAGGTCTACGAGAAGCTTCCGGTGACGTCGACCAGGTTCGCAGGCTATCAGGAGTTGCATCAGAAATCGAGGATCATGGCCCTGATAAAGGGAGGCAACCCGGTGGAATCGGCAGCCGAGGGTGACACGGTGGAAATCGTGCTGGACGAGACGCCTTTCTATGGAGAGATGGGGGGTCAGGTCGGAGACACGGGCGAAATCAGGAGCGAACAAGGCAGGGCTGCCATCACGCAAGCCTCCCGTCCCCTCCCCGAGATGACTGTTCACCTGGGCGAGGTTGTTGCAGGGGTCCTTCGGGCCGGCGCCCTGGTGGAGGTGGAGGTTGAAGCTGAGCGGCGTATGGACATAGCCCGTAACCATACCGCCACCCACCTGCTGCAGGCAGCGCTCAGGATTGTGCTGGGGGATCATGTCCGGCAGTCTGGATCCCTGGTCGCCCCTGACAGGTTCAGGTTTGACTTCACTCACCTGGAGGCTGTGGGTAAGGAACAGCTTCTCAGGGTCCAGCGCATCGTCAATCAGAAGATAAGAGAGAACATCCCTGTACGCGACCTAATCCTTTCCTACCAGGAGGCCTTATCGCGGGGAGCTACTGCTCTCTTCGGCGAGAAATACGGTGACCAGGTGCGTGTAGTGCAGGTCGGCGAACCGGCGTTCAGCGTTGAACTTTGCGGAGGTACCCATGTATCTTACACCGGCCAGATCGGCATGTTCCATCTCATTTCCGAAAGCAGCATCGGTAGCGGTCTGCGGCGTATTGAGGCTGCCACCGGTCGCGGAGCGGAAGCTTTCATAGAAGAGCGATTGACCAAATTTGAGACGGCCGCGGTCCACCTGGACAGCAAGCCCGAAGAGTTGCCCGAAAGGATCATCGGAGTCCTGGAGGAACTCGACCGGGCGCGCAAACGCTCTCAGTCCCTGGAGAGGGAACTGGCCAGGAACATGGCCGGTTCGCTGACCTCACAAGCCAAGGAAGTCAATGGGACCAAGGTGGTTGCCGTCAGAATTGAGGCATCGAGCGCCGAGGTCATGCGAGAGGTTGGAGATCGCCTGAAGGAGGAGTTGGGCAGTGGCGTGGTCGTCCTGGGGGCGGTGTACAACGATAAGGTCAATTTCCTGGTGATGGTTACCTCTGATCTGGTGGCCAAGGGAGTCAGCGCCGGGGATATCGCCCGCCGGGTGGCCAAGGAGGCTGGCGGTGGGGGCGGCGGCAGGGCCGAGTTGGGTCAGGGCAGCGGCAAAGATACCGGCAAGATTGAACAGGCTTTGGGCCTGGTAGAGGCGCTGATCCCCCATTAGGATGGCTGTAAGTGGCCGGCCACGGAACAGGTGAGAAAGCTTATACATGCGTATTCTGGGGCTTGACGTAGGGGAAAGATGGATCGGCGTGGCTGCAAGCGATCTTGGAGAGATGCTGGCCAGTCCTCTGACCAGAGTCAGGGCCGGGGATGACGAGGCCTCCGTCAGAGAGATCGACCGGATAGTAAGAGAGCAGAAGGCCGGACTGGTGGTCGTGGGCATGCCCTATTCTCTCAGCGGGGCGGCCGGACCGCAGGCTCGACGTGTACAGGAATTCGTGGACCGGCTGTCACGGAGCCTCTCGGTGCCAATAGAGACCTGTGATGAACGTTCTTCCACCATCGCCGCCGAACAGATGCTGGAAGAAGCGGGCATTCCCAGGGAGAAGCGCAAGGAGAAGATCGACGCGGTTGCTGCTGCTTTCATCCTGCAAAGCTATCTCGACGGCAGGAGGAATGCTGGTCTTGAGCCCGAGTCCAGCAACGAAGAGAGTGGCCGGCAGGATGAGGACCGGCAGATAGTGGCTCTCATCGGCCATCCCGTGAAGCATTCCATCTCGCCCCGCTTCCAGCAGGCAGCCTTGGATTACCATGGTCTTAACATCACGTATGAGCGATGGGACATCCCACCTGACGGACTACACTCCGCCATGGACCGTCTGCGTCATCCCTCTTGCCTGGGTGCCAATATCACCATACCGCACAAAGAAGCGGTCCTGGAAATGGCTGATGTCATCGATGACCAGGCCAAACTCATTGGAGCGGTGAATACCATAACCAATCGGGAAGGGCGGCTTCATGGTTTCAATACGGACGCTCCCGGTTTCATCCGAGCCCTGCGGCATTACGGTGGCCTGGAGCCTGCGGGTAAGTCTGTTCTGGTCCTGGGCGCCGGTGGGGCCGCCAGGGCGGTCTGCTTTGCTCTTCTGGGGGAAGGCGTGGCTGGACTGGCCATAGCCAATCGCAGGGTGACAAGGGCGGCAGATCTGGCGGCGGCTCTCTGGGAGGCCGGAACGCGTGGGGAAGTGAAGATACTTGAGTGGAGCACAATGCGAGAGACGGACCGGCTGGCAGCCTTCGACCTGATTGTGAATTGCACCCCGCTCGGCATGAAATACGGCCAGGCGGAAGACGAAAGCCCCATACCGGCCACATGCATTCCCGAAAATGCCCTGGTGTGTGATTTGGTATATAATCCTATGGAGACTGCATTTATACGGGAGGCGCGGAAGGCGGGTGCCAGAGTCCTGGGAGGACTGCCCATGCTGGTCTATCAGGGAGCGGTCTCTTTCGGTATATGGACAGGCAGGGAGGCGCCTGTTGAATTGATGATGGAGACGGCAAAGGCGAGTTTGACATGATGCAACGACTCAGGTTTCTAACGGCCGGAGAATCCCACGGGAAGGCCTTGAATGCCATTATTGAAGGCCTTCCCGCCGGATTGTGCCTATCCGAGGCGGACATGAACAGAGATTTAGAGAGGCGGCAGTGCGGGTACGGCCGGGGTGGTCGCATGAAAATAGAACAGGACACTGTGGAAGTACTGTCGGGCATCCGGCATGGCAGGACCCTGGGCAGCCCTGTATCCCTGATAATCAGGAACAAGGACTGGGTTAACTGGCAACAGTCGATGAGCGTGGCCCCCGTAGAGTCCGGTGTGGAGCCGGTTACCCGGCCTCGTCCGGGACATGCCGACCTGGCAGGCGTTGTCAAATATGGGTTTGCGGATATACGCAATGTCCTCGAGCGGGCCAGCGCCAGGGAGTCGGCGACCAGGGTGGCTGCCGGCGCGGCGGCGCGGCGCCTTATTGCGGAATTTGGCGTTGAGGTACACAGCCGTACCGTTGCCATTGGAGGCTGCCAGGCTGGTGAGGCGGGCAATCCCGACTGGGCCCGGGTTGAGGCCTCGCCGGTGCGTTGTGCCGACCCGGAAGCCGAGAAAGAAATCATGGCCCTGATAGACGAAGCAGGCTCGGCCGGCGACACACTGGGTGGTGTGACGGAGATAGTCGCCTCCGGAGTCCCGGTGGGATTGGGCAGCCATGTGCACTGGGACAGGCGCCTGGATGGCAGGCTGGCTCAGGCGGTGATGAGCATCAATTCCGTTAAGGGTGTGGAGATCGGTGCCGGCCTTGAATCGGCTGGCACAAGGGGCTCTCTGGTCCAGGACGCCATCAGGTTACATGAGGGGTTGCCTCGTGGCTGGCGACGCACCGGCAACAGCGCCGGAGGCATCGAGGGGGGTATCAGCAATGGTGAAGCGATTGTGGTCAGGGCGGCAATAAAGCCTGTACCGACGCTGCGCAGTCCTTTGCCCTCGATAGACCTGCACACGAGGCAAGAGGTGGAAGCACATCACGAACGCAGCGACATCTGTGTAGTGCCTGCAGTGGGCGTGATCGGGGAGGCCATGGTGACCCTGGTCCTGGCCGATGCCTTCTTGGAAAAATTCGGCGGAGACAGCATCGAGGAAATGCAACGGAACTATACCGGGTATCTCGCCCGCATCCTTTTGTAACTATGACACAACTGGGTTTTCACTGCCATAGCCTGGACCACTTCGAGGAGGCCATCACCTCCAACGAACTCAAGAGGGGAGAATTCTATAACTTCCCCTCACATAACCTGCCCGAACTCAGGGACGAGGTCCAGCGACATGATATAGCAGCCAGTGTCCACGCCCCCCTGGTAAGGGTACCTTGGTACCCGAGCCCGCCGACATTGTCCTTCCTCTGCGATGTCGATGAAGAGAAGCGCCAGATGAGTTTACGAATGATCGAGGAGACCATGGAGACGGCGAAGGACTTTGGAGCGGAGTACGTGGTGGTCCATTTCCCGGTGCCGTCAACCACGGGAGTTAACGTTTCAAAACAGGAACTGCACCGGACTGCCATGGCAACAGCGGCGGTACTGTCCCAGTTGAGCGAGCAGCATCAGGTTTTAGTACACATGGAGGGTTTCGGGCCAAGCCCGTTACTTGATGCCGGCTTTCTGCTGGAGGTTATTGAGAGCTTTCCCGGTCTTCGCTACTGCTTTGATACCGGCCACATGCACGTGGCTTCTCAAAGGGATGGCTTCGACCTTTACAAGTTTGCTGCGCGGCTGGGACCCCATATCGGCTCGGTGCATTTGTGGAACAGCCGCGGGCTCCACGACTATTTAACGTACGGGCATATTCCCGTACATCCGGAACAGAGTCCGGACGAGGGTTGGGTCGATGTGCCTCGCATCCTGGAATTGCTTGTTTCTGGGAGCCCGGATTGCCGTATCATACTGGAGAGCGGCCTGCATTATCCGAAGGCATTGGGGGGCCGGGACTTCCGGGACGGAGTGAAGTGGATAAAGAGGCTGCTCGCACAATAATACTCACCGGTTTCTCCACCACAGGGAAATCGAGAATAGGCGGGCTGCTGGCCGCCGGCCTGGGCTGGACTCATATGGACACGGACGAAGAAGTCGTCAAGTGTGCAGGCAAGAGCATCGAAAAGCTCTTCGCCGAGGAGGGTGAAGCCCATTTCCGCTCCCTGGAGAAAAGGGCTCTGGCGGAAGCCCTGCATCGGGGGGAAGTCGTCATATCCACCGGGGGAGGCGCCGTACTCGACGCGGACAATCGCAGTCTCATGAAGAACAGCGGTTTCGTTGTCTGCCTGGAGGCGGCTCCTGCTATCATACAGGAGCGCTTGTCCCATGATGTCGAGCTTGCCGGAGGGGTGCGCCCGCTATTGGATGTGCCGGACCCGTTGCAGCGCATCACAGGCCTGAAACAGGAACGACAGGGCCTCTACGCCACTCTGGCTGATTGGACGGTGCATACAGACCATCTATCGCCGGACGAGGTTTGCCGGGAGATTCTGAGGGGGTGGTACTACTGGCGGCGAGGTGCCGTTCTGGAACAAGGCCCGGGACTCCTGGCAAGTGATGGCACCAGCGTGGTGACGCCGACCGAGCATTACCGGATCGTTGTCGAATGGGGTCTTCTTGAACGACTGGGCCATGAGGTTGCCAGAGCGGGGCTCTCGGGGAAGGCCTTCATTGTAACTGATGGCAATGTAGCGCCGCTTTATGCAGAAAGGGTTGCCGCTGGTCTGCGGAACGCAGGACTGGAATCCTATTCTTACGTGGTCGCCCCCGGCGAGAATTCCAAGACTCTTGAAACGGCTGCCCGGCTTTATGACTGGCTTGTAGAGTTTCGGGCCGAGCGCAGAGACTTGATTGTAGCCCTGGGAGGCGGCGTTATCGGGGACCTGGCCGGGTTCACGGCTGCCACCTTCCTGCGCGGCATGCCTCTGGTGCAGGTGCCGACCAGCCTGGCGGCCATGGTGGATGCATCCATTGGCGGGAAGACGGCTGTCAATCATGTTCGTGGCAAGAACCTGATCGGTCTTTTTTACCAGCCGCGGCTGGTGGCTGTTGACACCAGCGCCTTGTTGACCTTGCCCCGGCGGGAACTGGTGTCCGGTTGGGCTGAGGTGGTCAAGCATGGGCTCATCCTGGATGCCGCCTATTTCGAGTTCATCGAGAGCCAGATTGCCAACCTGCAGAAGCTTGATCCGGATACTGTCACGCAAGCCGTCAGGGGAAGCGCGGCCATCAAGGCGACAATCGTCAGCGAGGACGAGAAGGAGACTGGACGTCGAACCCTGCTGAATTACGGCCACACCATTGGTCATGGTCTGGAGGGGGCCACGGGTTACGGGCGTTACCTTCACGGAGAGGCGGTGGCCATAGGCATGGCGGGCGCTGCCATGCTGAGCAGGGAACGGGGTATGCCTGCATCCATCATCGAGCGACAGAACAGCCTTCTGGCCGGGTTCGGTCTTCCCCTGCGCAGTCCGGGAGTCTCTGTGAATGCGGTCCTGGAGGCCATGCGGCTGGACAAGAAGGTCCAGCAGAAGGGTCTGCGCTGGGTGTTGCTCGAGAATATCGGGCGGGCGTATGTATGCAGCGATATCTCTCCTCAACAGGTGAATAAAGTCCTGGAAAGGCTGCTTTCTGCGTGAATACGGCGTTGGACCCGTAAGGCTGGTATAATTCCTTGAACAGGGAGCGATATAAGCATGGAAAATGATGTCAGAGCGACAACGATCCTGGCCCTGAAGAAAGGGAACCAGGTCGTCCTTGTGGGCGACGGGCAGATAACCACCGGTGAGGTTGTTCTTAAGCACGGTGCCAACAAGGTGCGCACCCTGTATAACGGTCAGGTTATCGCCGGTTTTGCAGGATCGCTGGCTGATGCTGTAACCCTTTTCGAGCGGTTCGAGGGACAACTGCAAAGATACGGGGGCCAGCTGAGGCGGGCCGCTACGGAACTGGCCAAGGAATGGCGGACCGATCGGGTATTGCGCCGGCTGGAAGCCTGGCTGGTCGTTGCTGACAGCAAGGGCATTCTTTTGCTGTCGGGGGAAGGCGATGTCATCGAACCGGACGACAACGTTATTGGCATCGGCTCCGGTGCCGGCTACGCTCAGGCCGCGGCCAAGGCACTGATGCGGTATTCCGATCTTACAGCCGAAGAGATAGCCCGGGCAAGCATGGGCATTGCCGCAGACCTGTGCGTATACACCAATAGTCATATCAATGTGGCAACACTGGAAGACAAGGGAGCTTGAGCTTTCATGCACTCTATCCGGACGGTCCATTGATACGGATGTCCGGACACTCCAAATGAAAGGTGGAACTGAACCATCATGGACTTTGATCTGAATGAACAGGAAAGAATGGTCCAGAGCGCAGCACGCGACTTCGCCATGAAAGAGGTTATGCCGCGGGCTGCTGACATTGACCGGACGGCCGAGTTTCCTCTGGACCTGGCCCGGGAAATGGGCCGGATGGGCTATCTGGGCCTGGCATACCCGCATTCCTACGGAGGCGCAGGGGCCGGATATCTGGGGTATGCTCTGGTCATAGAGCAGATATGCCAGGCTTCCATGACGGTGGGCGCAATAGTGGCGGTGAGCATCTTGTCCGAGGAATGTCTTTATCGCTACGGCACTGAGGAACAGAAGAGCCGCTACCTGGTCCCCCTCCTGAAGGGCGATATGCTGGGCTGCTTCTGCTTCACCGAACCCGCCACTGGATCGGACCCCAAGGCAGTGACTACGCGGGCCCGTTCGGAAGGTGGCGAGTACGTGATAGAAGGCCAGAAGAACTTCATCTCCGTGTCCCCGGTTGCCGATATAGCCACGGTTTTCGCCAAGGATGACACCGGCCGTGTCAGTGTCTTCATAGTCCCCGCCCGCTCGCCCCAGTTTGAAATCCGTGAGGCCTGCCAGACCCTGGGCCTGAGAGGCATGGGCACATCGGTGGTGTATCTGGACGGCATCAGGGTGCCTGAAGAGAACCTGCTGAGTCCCCAGGGGAGGGGATTTGACATAATGCTGGAGGCTATCAGCATGGAGCGCATCGGCGTTTCCGCCCAGGGGGTGGGTGTGGGACAGGCAGCGCTTGACATGTCGATCGAATATGCCAAGCACCGCGACGCTTACGGGAAGCCGATAACCGAGTTTGCCACTATCCAGTGGTTGATCGCGGAGATGGCTTCCAGGATCGAAGCCGGGCGCTGGTTGACCTACAGGACGGCCTCGTTGCGCGACCAGGGCCAGGACGTGAAGCACGAATCATCGGTCTCCAAGCTCTTTTGTTCTCAGATGGCCGTAGAAGTGACGCGCATGGCCATGCAGGTACATGGTTCTTATGGCACTATCGGCAGCATGGCCATTGAAAGGCTCTACCGGGATGCCAAAATGACCGAAGTCTACGTTGGTGTCTCAGAAATACAGAGGGTAATCATTGCCAAGAATCTGGTGCGTTAATGGAGCATAGCTTCGAACTCCAAAAGAAGCATTCGGGGAGCGATGCCCGGGCCGGGGTCATCCGGACGGCCCATGGCGATGTTACGACCCCCGTTTTCATGCCTGTGGGCAGCCAGGGTTCGGTGAAGGCTCTCACTCCGGAGGACCTGCGGTCTGTAGGTGCCAGGATTGTCTTGTGCAATGCCTATCATATTTACCTGCGGCCGGGTGTCGATCTCATAAGCCGATTCGGTGACTTGCATCGTTTTATGGCCTGGGACGGCCCTATCCTTACCGACAGCGGCGGCTACCAGGTTTTCAGCCTGGCACCGCTTCGCAGGATCGATGACGATGGCGTGGTGTTCAGGTCTCACATAGACGGCAGCGAGCACTTCTTCAGCCCGGAAAAGGTCATCGAGATACAGGAGGCCCTTGGAGCCGATATCATCATGCCCCTGGACCACTGCCCCTCGCATGTCGATGACCCGGCGACTCTAGCGGAGGCCATGCGGCGGACGCATGTCTGGGCGGAGAGGTCTGTCAAGGCCCGTCGTCGCGGGGACCAGGCCCTCTATGGGATTATTCAGGGAGGGTTGTCGGCGGAAATGCGCCGGGCGTCGGCGGAGTTCATGATGTCGCTGGACTTTCCGGGGTATGCCATGGGAGGTCTCAGTCTGGGGGAGCCCAAAGAGGTCACATTCGACATCCTGGAAAAGACACTGGGCCATTTGCCTGCTGACCGGCCCCGTTACCTTATGGGGGTGGGCTCACCGGAGGACATATTCGAAGGTGTGGCCCGGGGTGTGGACATGTTTGACAGTGCACTTCCCACACGCACGGCCCGTAACGGAAGTCTTTTCACCGCGCATGGTCGTCACAACATCCTGAATGCCGCCTTCCGGGACGCTGATTTCCCGGTGGAGGAGTACTGCGAATGCTATACCTGCCGGCATTTCACCGTCGCCTACCTGCACCATCTCTTCAAGTCCAGGGAACTGCTGGCCTACCGGCTGGCCAGCATACACAACCTTCACTTCATGATTGAACTTATGAGGGACATACGAGGCTCGATATTGAACGGGAGCTTCGCCGACTTCAAGCGAGACTTTCTGGACGGGTACGTTACTACCAACGAGGAGGTCCGTATGGAGCAGAAGAACAAGTGGCTACGCACGAGGCGGGAGAGCGCGTAGGCCTGCCTGCCGCTTCCAAAGAATACTCATGGGGTCAGGGATAGACAGAGTCCCCGCCTGATCCCTCTTCGAACAAGATAGGCATTTTGCGGTTCCCGCCCCTGATGCTGAAAGCGGGATATGTCATGTGACTTGCCGGAAGCGTCTTATGTCCGCCCTGGCTCTTGCCCGTAAAGGTAATGCCTGTGGAACAGATGTCTACGGCACGGATACGCCTGGAACGGTAGTTGTGACGACGGATGGTGTTTCGTACACGGTCGAAACTACTGGGCCTTGAGTGTCTGGTATACCCCGCCGTACACCACTGTTCCATGAGCCCGGCAAGGGAGGACGGATAGTCTCTCTCCGTTACCTTCCCCGGAAGTCCGGGGGGCGCCTTTCGGCCAGGGCCTGAATACCTTCCTTGAAGTCCTGGGACTCGCTGGCGATGAAGGCACAACTGGTAGCAAAAGCCAACGAGGTCTCGAAATCTACCAACTGGCTCTTGTAAATGAGTTGCTTGGCCAGGCGCTGGGCAATGGGTGGACCCGCGGCGATTTCGGCAGCCAGGCTCATGGTCTCCTCATGCAATCGGTCCGCCGGGAAAAGGTGGTTCAGGAGGCCTATCCTGTGAGCCTCGTCAGCGGTGAACCATCCGCCGCGCAGGATGAGTTCCAGCGCCCGCCCCAGACCGACGATTCTTGGGAGCAGCCAGACGCCTCCGGCTACCGGCGGGAGTCCCATACTGGTGAAGCCTACGGTGAATCGCGAATCAGGTGAACCCGTGCGCATATCGCAACACAGCGCCAGATCGAAGCCATGACCTATTACAGGCCCGTTAATCATGGCGATAGTAGGCTTCTCCAGTCGTTGCAAGGCCATGCTGAGTTCTATTACGTCCGGCAATATCTTGCCTTTTCTCACATCATCGTATGCAGGCTGCATGTCTTCGGCTTCTGCGGCGCTTACTTCGCCACCCCGGACCTTGCCCGGCCGGAAGTCGCCCCCGGCACAGAAGATGCGCCCGGCGCCGGTTAGTACGAGAACGCCTATGTCGTCGTTCCTGGATACCTCGCTCACGATGTCCAGAAGTTCGTCCTTAGCGGCCAGGCTTATGGTGTTCGCAGCCGCGGGGCGGTTGATCATGGCCGTGGCCACGCGAGCCTCTACTTTGAAGATAATATTTTCGTAGTCCATGGTGCCTCCTTTTTCGTGTTAGAGTCCGGTTAGAGCCAAGCGAGCTTGCTTCCAGTAACCTGAGGTTGCCAGATCAGTGACCGGGGATTATCCCGGATTCTGGTGTGAAGCCTCTATATTATTGCGCAAACGACGCGTGCGGGAAAGGACTCGCCTGCAGACAATTAACGGTCAATTTTGCGCCTTTGATGTTTGGCCGCCTTTCGTCTACACTTTTGAATATTACAAGCGAGACTCAATTTCGGCTGAAAGGCGCCGGCTGTCACGCCCATGAAAGTAAACGTGCCCCTTACAACCGGGAAGCTGCACCGTCTGCAAGCGGTCCTCCGGGACCTGGGCAGTGTCGTGCTGGGTTATTCCGGTGGGCTTGACAGCAGCTTCTTGCTGAAGGTCTGCAAGGATACGCTACATGACAGGGTACTGGCCGTGACCGCCATCTCTGAGACCTATCCGCCCCGGGAGGGCGCACAGGCGCGAGTCCTGGCTCAGTCAATGACAGCCGACCACCGGGAAATCCGGACAAGTGAGATGCAGGATGTCCGATTCACTTTGAATACCCCGCAGCGCTGCTATTTCTGCAAGCAAGCCCTTTTCCGTCGTCTGAAGGACATCGCTGAAGAGGAGGGCTACGCGCACGTCATCGATGGTAGCAACTGCGATGATCTGCAGGACTTCAGACCGGGCATGCAGGCGGCGGCGGAGGCCGGGGTCCGGCATCCGATGCTCGAGGCCGGCCTCAACAGGGCGGAGATAATCGCCCTGTCACGGGAGATGGGGCTTCCGACTTGGAACAGTCCTGCTCAGGCTTGTCTGGCCAGCCGCATTCCCTATGGGAATCCCATCACAGCTGAAGCCCTGGCGGCCGTGAATGAGGCCGAGTCACTGCTCCGCACGATGTTATCCGGCCAGTTGCGTGTGCGTCATCATGGTGATACCGCACGCATTGAAGTGGAGCCGGGGGAAATGATTCATCTGTTACAGGAACCCAATCGAAGCAACGTGGTCCGGCGGTTACGTGAACTGGGTTACATCTATGTTACCCTGGACCTGGCCGGGTACCGAACCGGAAGCCTGAACGAAACCTTGCGACTTGGGCAGGGAATGTCGTCATGAGACGTGAGCACTTGCGGGATCTGCTTGAGCAGGTACAGGCCGGGAAGGTGCCCGTAGAGGATGCCCTTGACCGCTTGCGCGGCCTGCCTTATGAGGAATTGGGTTTCGCCAAGCTGGACCATCACCGTTCCCTGCGCAAGGGGTATCCAGAGGCGGTGCTATGCAGAGGCAAGACGGTGGAACAGGTGGTCAGGATTGTGGAGAGTTTTGTGCGGGCGGGGGACACCGTTCTTGCCACCAAGGCTTCTCCGGAGATGTTTGCCGCCGTGCAACAGGTCTGCGAGCAGGCACGGTACCACCCCTTGGCTGGCATTATCATGGCGGGCCAGGGCAGGCCGGTGACAGGCAGAGGTACGGTACTGGTCCTGACCGCCGGGACAGCCGACATAGGCATTGCCGAGGAGGCGGCTCTCACTGCCGAAGTCATGGGCAACCACGTGGAACGGGCTTTCGATGTCGGTGTGGCTGGCCTGCACCGGCTTCTGGACCAGAAGGAGAAGCTCTTTGAGGCGACGGTAATTATCGCTGTCGCTGGAATGGAGGGGGCGCTGCCCAGTCTGGTGTCGGGCCTGGTATCCGTTCCGGTTATCGCCGTGCCCACCAGCGTGGGATACGGGGCCAGCTTTCAGGGACTGGCGGCCCTGCTGGGCATGCTCAATACCTGTGCTCCCGGCGTGGCGGTGGTCAATATCGACAACGGGTTCGGTGCAGGTTATCTCGCCTCCATGATCAATCAGCAGGTCGGCGTTGAAGAACCGCTGTTGAGAGAGGAAGCGTGAAGACCGCCTACCTCGACTGCTTCTCCGGCATCAGCGGCAACATGGTGCTGGGGGCTCTCGTCGATCTCGGGATTGATATCGACCGGCTGAAATCAGGGCTCGATGCCTTGGACCTGGGTAACTATGAACTGAAGGCTGCTCGGGTAAAGAAGCAATCAATAGCCGCCGTCTACGTGTACGTGGTCCCGCACGAGCCGTTGCCGGCCCCCATGCGACCGGACGAGATCCTTGACGTGATTGAGGGGAGCCGGCTCAGCCCCACGGTCAGGAAAAAGGCCCGAGAGGTGTTTCAACGCATGTTCGAGGCGGAGTCCAGGATGCATGCCACCACGATGGAGGAGCTTCACCTTCACGAAATCGGTGAAACCGATACCCTGGTTGACGTGGTGGGGTCCCTGCTTGGCCTGGAGATGCTCGGCGTGGAACAAGTCATAAGTTCGCCGGTCAACCTGGGCCGGGGACTGGTCAGGTGCCGTCACGGCCTGCTGCCGGTACCGGCCCCCATGACAGCGGAACTGGTGCGGGGGGCGCAAGTATACAGCGATGAAGTCGAGGGTGAGCTGACTACGCCTACGGGAGCGGCCATAGTCACCGGCACCGCCCGGGCTTTCGGTCCCTTGCCTCTTATGACGGTCACTGATACCGGTTACGGGGCGGGCAGTCGCGATCTGAGCCGTCCCAACCTGCTGCGAATACTGTTGGGGGAAACCCCAGAGGCGGCGATTGGGGACAAGACAGGACCCATCACGGTATTGGAAACAAATATCGATGACATGAACCCGCAGCTTTACGGGCATGTCATGGAGCGCCTGTTTGAGGCTGGTGCTCTGGATGTCTACCTGACGCCGGTACAGATGAAGAAGAACCGGCCCGGTGTCCTGCTCACGGTGCTGGCGGAACGGGACAACGCCGGCCGGCTGGCGGGTATCATTCTGCAAGAGACCACCACACTTGGTGTCAGAGTCAGCAGCAGGGATCGTTTCGTGTTGCCGCGCAGCTTCATCAATGTGGATACGCCATATGGCCGAGTACGCGTGAAGCTGGCTGGATACGGCGAAGCGGTCAAGGCGATGCCGGAGTATGACGATTGTGTCAAGCTGGCTGAGGCGGCCGGCGTGCCGGCAAGGCAGGTGTACCTTGAGGTCGAGTCTCAGATTGGTCGTGTAGAGGGCCTGATTGTTGACAGGGATTCCTCGACTAAATAACATCACAATGGATACAGCAATGAGAGGCATTGCGATACCACTGTGCCTATCGAGCGTTTGGAATTAATATGGGAAGAACCGCAATTATCACGGACAGCATCGGGTGTCTGCCTCAGGAGATACTGGATACATACAGTATTACCCTTGTTCCCCCGAACATATATTTCAACGGCGAAGTATACCGCGACTGGCTCGACATAACACCTGCCCAGGCCTATGAATTGCTGGAGAGGGCGCCGGAGTCGTTCTCCACCTCGGGCGCGCCCCCGGCTGATTTTGTCCGGGCTTTTCAGGAAGTGAGCAAATGGGCGGACGGTGTCTTGTGCATCACCTTGTCAGCGAAGGTAAGCACCGTCTACAATGCCGCCGAGGCGGCGCGTGACCTGGCCAGAGAGGAGATGCCGGATTTAGTGGTGGAGGTGTTGGATTCCGGCACGGTAACCGGGGCCGAGGGATTCATAGTCCTGGCTGCGGCCAGGGTGGCTGCTACTGGGGCCACCCATGAGAAAGTACTGGCCGCCGCCCTTGCCGCCAGGGATCAGGTGGGGCTGGTGTTTGTCTTGGAGACCATTAAGCATGCCTACAGGACGGGGCGTGTACCAAGAGCGGCCACCCAGTTGGGTGCACTGTTCAGCGTCAAGCCGCTGCTAACTTGGGAAAATGGCACGGCACACCTTATCGGCATGACCCGGAGCAAGGAAAAGGGTACGGGACAGATACTGGAGTTCATGCATAAGAAGGTGGGGGGCAGGCCCGTAAGGGTGGCGGTGCACCATGCCAACGCATTGGAGGAGGGGGAAAAGCTCAAGCGGCGGGTCCTGGAGGAGTTCGACTGCGTGGAGATATGGCTGAGCGAGGTCAGTCCCATAATGGTTTATTCCATGGGTAAGGGCGCCCTCGGTCTGGCCTTTCAGGTGCTTTAGGCCTTAAAGTCGGGATGGAGAGGGACATCCTTGCTGCAACCAGAACAATCCCGGACAAGCTTTCTTATACAACACCTTGTCATGCGAGGTCTGTTGTGCTAAGCTGGCAAAACAAGTAAACGATCCAAGAGGTACTTCATGAACTACAAAAGAGAGCTTCTCAAGGGGAACACAGATGCCCTGCTTCTCTCTTTGCTCAGTTCTCAACCCATGTACGGTTATCAGATCATCAAGGAACTTAGAAAGAGGAGCCACGGTTATTTTAAATTCCGGGAAGGGACTCTCTATCCGGCCCTGCATCGCTTGGAAAAATCTGGTCTCATAGTCGGGAACTGGGAGAGGCTTCCCTCGGAGAAGGAAAGAAGGTACTACAAGCTGACCGAGGCCGGGCGCAGACTTCTTGAAGAGCAAGTAGTGGAATGGCAAGGCTTCTCAACGGCCGTGAACCTCATAATGCAGCCAGCCTCTTCCTGAACGGTCCAGGGTGATGTGGTCACTATTTCGGAAAGACAAAGCAAGAGCCAGACTCAGGTTGGACGCTCCCGCACGGCGTGACGTCCTGAATGAGATGCGCGGCCATATCCAGGAAGAGGTAGCTGACCTCATGGAGCAGGGATACACCGAAGAGGAGGCCGTCAGAATTGCATCCGAGTCCTTCGGAACCCTGGATAACTTGGTCCAGGAACTCAACGAGGTACACAATCATAGCAACTGGGTCCAGACACTAATAGCGGCGCTGCCTCACCTGATTTTCGCCCTTCTTTTTGCCCTTCATCTCTGGTCCAACATGGCTTGGCTGGTGATCATACTTATTTGCACCGTGGGGGTCACAATATACGGTTGGCACCACAACAAGCCTACCTGGCTCTTTACCTGGCTAGGCTACGCTCTGATACCGCTGCTTATAGTGGGCATATTCTTGCTGGAACAGGCTTCCAAGGCCGATACCATGATTCCGTCATGGCTGGCCTGGCCTCTCATGATAGTATATTTCCCCGTTATCCTATGGTTCTTCCTCCATATCATGATCCAGGTCCTCAGAAGGGACTGGTTACTGGGGTCTCTAATGGCTTTGCCGGTGCCGCCTATTGTAGGCTGGCTGATGACGGCGCCGTGGAAAAGCGAGCTACTCGGTGCCGGCACTCCGGCTTTGCAGAGCCTGGAACCATGGGTGGCTTTGAGCTTCCTTACCCTGGCGGGAATCGTAGCCCTGTTCACCCGGCTCAAACAACGACCACTCAAGGTGGGCGTCCTCTTGCTCTCCGGACTCACTTTTCTATTTATTATTACCTTCTCCACTGGAGGTAGCGTGGGCATCATGACGCTTGTGATCGTGGGGTTCATGGCGGTGCTTTTGCTTATATTGCCCGCCTTGCTGGAGCAAAGGCTGGCACGGGCTGAGGTCGAACCCTGGCACGGCCCGTTGGAAAGTGACTTAGAACTGAAATCCTGATGCTGGTCAACGCACTGATAATCTTGGCCGTATACCTTGTTGCTGCCTTCCCGGTCCTGAACCTGCTGGCCAGGATGCGCGGTTACGATATCTCTAAGGAAGACGATTTGCACAGCGCTCTATGGCATAAGGTGGGGCGCGTAGAGGGTTTCATTGGCATAACATGGGATATCGTTAAGGGTGGGGTGGCGGTGGCTATCATGTATCTGGCAGGCCTTGGTCAGGTCATGATGGCGGCAGCAGGCGTGGCAGCCGTCGTGGGACGGTTGTGGTCTGTGTTTATCGGCTGGAAGGGCGAGAAAGGTAACACCACCAGTCTGGGTGTGCATGTGGCCCTGGCATGGCAGGCCTGGCCGTTTCTGTTTGGGCCCATAATACTCGGTGCCGGTATCAGGACCATACCCAGAATGCTGGACTCCAGCCAACCTCTGAGCGAACGTTTGCGCTTTGGGGGGCCACCAAGCAATAGCCTGCCGCTGGGCATGCTGGGAGGTTTTGCCCTGTTCCCCTTTGGGGTCTGGGTTACCGGCCAATCTTTGCCCGCCTTGGCGGCCGGCATCGCCATTTTCATTCTGATCGTGGTGAAACGCGTCACTGCTGATGTTCGCAAAGACCTGCGGGATGCTGCCGACAAGAGGTCCATTATCATTAATCGAATCTTTCTGGATCGCAGTCATTTCAGGGTTGTCCCCAAGGCGGAGAACCATTCCCTGGAATCGACCAGCGTCTGATCTCCCTGCCTCGCCGGTTTCGAGGCCAGCTAAAATGCACTATAATCAGATAGACACGAATGTTGTCTCTTATCTCAAGTAAACATAACCTCTGTGAGGATGGGTGTGGGGAAGGAGAAATGACATGGACCTGAGAGTGGTAGCTGAAGATGTAACCGCAACGGATGTGGACGCCCTCATAGTGAACCTGTTCGAAGGAGGTCTCGATCCTGGTGGGGCCACGGGCGCCATAGATAACGCCTTGGGTGGCGGCATCAAGGGACTCATTGAAGCCGGCGAACTGAAGGGCAAGCTCGGCGAGCTTGTGCTGATTCACACCCTTGGCAGGATTCCGGCACGTCGTGTCCTGGTGGCCGGCCTGGGCAAGCAGGAGCATTTCAATCTGGACAAGACACGCCGCATAACCGGCGATGCTTGCCGCTTCCTGCGCAGCCGCGGGGTCAAGACAATAGCTACCATAACCCACGGCGCAGGGACAGGCGGTATTGCACCGGAGGCGTCTGCTCAGGCTGTGTCAGAGGGCGCGGTCATGGGCCTTTACATTTTTCGCCGTCACAAGACCCGTAACAATGATCTGACCGATATCGAAGAGGTTCGCATTGTGGAACGCGATCCAGCCAGGGTACCGTCCTTGGAGGCCGGGTGTGCCCGGGGACGCGCTATGGCGGAAGCGGTGAACTTCGCTCGTGACATGATAAATGAGCCCTCCAACTTCATGACTCCCAGTCATATGGCCGCCGTTGCCGCGGTGATGGCAAGTGAATATGACCTGGAGTGCCGGGTCCTGGAGCCAAAGGAGATGAAGGACCTTGGCATGGGCGCTCTTCTGGGTGTAGCCCAGGGCAGTCACCAAGAACCGCGGTTCATCATCATGACCCACAGGGGCGATGAAGGTTCTGACAAGATGATCGGCCTGGCCGGAAAAGGCATAACCTTCGATTCGGGGGGTATCTCCATCAAACCATCCGAAGGCATGGGTGAGATGAAGGGAGATATGGCCGGGGGTGCTACGGTGATGGCCGTTATGCGTGCGTTGGCCGTCCTGAAGGCCGAAGTGAATGTGACTGCTCTCATACCCGCTACAGAGAACTTGCCCGGTGGAGGAGCGTTGAAGCCCGGCGATGTATTGCGGGCCATGAACGACAAGACCGTTGAGGTGGTGAATACCGATGCCGAGGGCCGGCTTATTCTGGCCGACGCCCTATCCTATGCCAGGAAAGAGGGAATGTCACCGGTGATCGATGTGGCAACGCTGACCGGGAGCATTCGCGTAGCCTTGGGCTCAGTTGCTACAGGAATGTTTGCCAACGACCAGCCTTTGGCCGCTGCAGCTCTGAAGGCGGCGGACGAGGCCGGCGAGTGCGTGTGGCAGATGCCGATGTTCGATGAGTACAAGGAACAGATCAAGAGCGACGTGGCCGACATGAAGAACACCGGAGGACGGTACGGCGGTGCCATAACCGCGGCGCTCTTCCTCGCCGAGTTCATCGAGGACACGCCCTGGATGCACTTCGACATAGCCGGAACTGCGGAGAGCGATAAGGAAAAGGGGTATGTGGTCAAGGGGGCCACTGGCGTTACCGTAAGGGCCCTGGTCAACCTGCTGCTCTCCATGAACCGCAAATAATCACTTCCAAGGAGGTTAGACCAATGTGGATAAAGTGGCTGGGGCATGCGGCTTTCTTGATAACTTCCGATAGCGGTCTCAGGATCATCACAGACCCCTACAAGGTGGAAGCAGGGGTAGAGTATGCAGCCATAGACGAGGCTGCCGATATCGTGACCGTCAGTCACCACCACTTCGACCATGACAATGTGGCAGCGGTGAAGGGCAGCCCCAAGGTGGTGGACGGCGCAGGGATACATGATGTCAAGGGAATCGAGTTCAAGGGCGTCGCTACACAACACGACACGACTGGGGGCAGCCAGCGAGGCAACAACGTGATATATGTCTTTGAAGTGGACGGCATCAGGGTATGCCACCTTGGCGATCTTGGCCACCCCTTGGATAGTGGCCAAATTGCTGATATCGGCCCGGTTGACATCCTGATCACACCTGTTGGCGGCGAATACACAATTGATGCGGCTGTGGCCACCAGGACCTGCGAGGCCATAGCTCCCAAGGTGGTGATTCCCATGCATTTCAAAACGGCGGGTTGTGCCTTTCCCATAGCTCCCGTTGAAGACTTTCTGGAGGACCGCAGCGCCGTGCGTCGTCTGGACGACAGCCAGGCGGAATTCAAGAAGGTGTCCCTGCCGGCAAAGACCGAAACGGTAGTCCTCAAACATGCCCGATGAGCGTTGTAGTCGATGGGTACCGCCTGCCGCTCTTTCCCGACGAAGCGAGGCCTGTTAGGTGCTGAGAATAGTCGCTGATACAAAGGAGGTTG
Source organism: Chloroflexota bacterium (assembly GCA_003551705.1). Lineage (GTDB taxonomy): Bacteria > Chloroflexota > Dehalococcoidia > UBA2247 > RBG-13-53-26 > PUNJ01. Next base: position 20,710 of record PUNJ01000044.1, read on the forward strand.
TTCCCGAATTTCTGCAGCGCCGGCCCTTGGAGGAGCAGGCGGTGCCTGAATCCGTCAAAGACCGCATCAGGACTCTTTTTCACGAGGACCTGAGCCCTCAGCAGGTGGTAGAGAGGATACTCCGGGAAGTACGGCAACGTGGTGACGCTGCCGTCATGGAATATGCCAGGTTGCTTGATGGTGTGACCCTGCCAAACTTGGAGATACCACAAGCAGAGCTTCTGGATGCCTATAGTCGCGTCGACGCGGGTCTCGTAGACGCCCTGAAACTGGCCGCCGAGCGAATCACCGCCTTTCACGCTGCAGATATGCGACAAAGCTGGATGGACTTCAGCGAAGGCGCTCTGGGCCAGAGGGTGGCACCGCTGTCCAGGGTGGGCGCATATGTGCCCGGGGGCATGGCCGCTTATCCATCCACAGTCCTCATGACAGCCATCCCGGCCAGGGTGGCAGGCGTCAAGGAGATAGTGGTTACAGTGCCGGCAAGAAACTTTGCGGACTCCTCCGGGGTCTCACCTGCTACGCTGGTGGCTGCTCATATAGCCGGCGTGGACCGTCTATTCTGCGTCGGCGGGGCTCAGGCCGTGGCCGCCATGGCTTACGGGACGGAGGCCATACCCAGGGTGGACTTGATATGCGGTCCGGGCAACATCTTCGTCCAACTCGCCAAGAAGATGGTGTACGGTCTGGTGGATATTGACGGCCTGTACGGGCCGACCGAACTGGTGGTGGTTGCCGACGACGCCGCGGATCCTGCCATAATCGCTGCCGATTTGCTGGCCCAGGCGGAGCATGATCCCTTGGCGGCGCCAGTCCTTATTTGCACATCGGCAGATCTGGCTCACCGGGTGGATGCCGAGATAGAGTCCTTCTTACCATCGCTGCAACGGCAGGAGATAATCCTGGCATCGTTGCTTAACGGTGGTGTATTATTGGTCGAAGACATGCAGCGTGCAGTACAATTGGTGAATGAATATGCACCGGAGCATTTGTCATTGATGACGGAGGATGCCTGGCAGATGTCAGAGTCCATAAGCAATGCCGGCGCCATATTCATCGGCCGGGACTCGGCGGAGGCCATGGGCGATTACATAGCAGGGCCCAGCCATACCCTGCCTACGGGGGGGACGGCACGATTTGCCTCGCCCCTCAATACACATGATTTTCTGAAGGTGACAAGCGTCATATCCTTGGACCGGGAAGCGCTGAAGCGGCTGGGTCCGGCGGCTATTGACATTGCCAGGGCTGAGGGCTTGAGCAATCACGCGCGGTCCATAGAGTTGCGACTGGAGTCAGGGGAATAGTATGGAACAGGAAACTAACCAGACCGTTCAGGTCTCCGAACATAAAGTCATAGCCGGGGTACGCTTCCGTCAGGCTGGCAAGGTCTACTTTTTCGATCCAGGCGGAAACGACCTCAGTATCAATGATCAGGTTGTAGTTGAAACCGAGCATGGGCTCAAAATTGGATGGGTGGTCATCGCTCCCAAGCAGGTGGCGGCCAGCGATGTGACGGAACCCCTGAAGCCCGTGTTGCGCCTGGTCACCGATGAAGACCTGCAGCAGCAGGAAGTCATCAAACAGAGAGAGCGGGACGCTCTGGCAAAGTGCAGGGAACTGGCCGCAAAACACAATCTGCCAATCAAGCTGCTGGATGCGGACAGCAACCTGGACGGCAATTACATAACGATCTTCTTTGGGGCTGAGGGCAGGGTGGACTTTCGACAACTGGTCCGGGAACTGGCGGCAGCCCTCAAAACCCGTGTGGAATTGCACCAGGTGGGTCCTCGCGACAAGACCAAATTGATGGGCGGTACCGGGAAGTGCGGGTACCAGATGTGCTGTGCTTCCTTCCTGACTTGTTTTAACCCTCTATCCATCAAGATTGCCAAGGAACAGAGCCTGTCGCTTGAGCCGGCCAAGATATCGGGCATCTGTGGCCGATTGCTTTGCTGTCTTGGCTACGAAAGGGACCTCTACCGGCAGTTTCGTGAGCGCATTCCAGCCATGGGCCAGCGGGTGAAAACCCGTCTGGGCGAGGGGAGTGTATCCGGCATGAACCCGCTAAAGGAAATAATAGTCGTCAAGCTGGACAGCCACGTGACGGTGGAGCTTCCTCCCAATGATGTGAGCCCGATAGAACCGGACCGGCGGAAGCCGAACCAATGATTGCTGCCTCAGGCGGTGTCCGGAAGAAACTTGCGCCAATCGTCATGTGAATACAGGTAGTGGTATGGTACTGAGAAGCTGGTCGGAGGAGGAGCGGTTGGTTGGCGCAACAGCGTCATACCTGCTTCGGCTGGGGTCCGGCCCGCTTTAAGCCGGTTGCAACTGAAGCAACAACCCACCACATTCTCCCAGGTATGCTCGCCCCCTCGACTGCGCGGTAAAACATGGTCCAGGGTCAACTCCTTGACTTCTTTGCGGCAGTACTGACATGTATGTTTGTCCCGGTTGAATATCTCCAAACGTGTCAGCTTTCGCTGGAAGCGAGGTCGTCGCACCATGGTAGCCAGCCTGACGACAGAAGGGATGGGATAAGTCGAAGTGATGGCGTTGATATTACCAAGGCCGTTGTTCTCTACGATTTCGGCTTTGCCCTGGATGAGCAAAACAACGGCCCGGCGGACACGGCATACGTTGACCGGCTGGTAGTCCTGATTAAGCACGAGTACCGGAGCGTTTACGATATCCAATTGGCCCCTCTTGTCCGTACGCCATTAATTTGCCTGCATGTCCAATTGTAGCCTTGGAACGCGCCCATTTTACTTTAACGGCGCAGATTATTGCAAGTAAATACCTGCTGTGTCGGCACCCCGCCCCACCCGAGAACACGACCCAGGTTTCATCGGTACTTTCGAGAATTGACCCCGCGTACTGAAGGCGTTAGAATCAGACTAGAGGAGCGGCGAATGCAGTCCAGCTTGATAGGCAAGATTGAAAAAGCCAAGAAGTACGCTCAGGAACGGGACCGGATCTCCTTTACGTCGTTCACTGTCTCTGTTCAAGGAGACCATGACAAGCACATCGTCAGCTTCCGGGACGGAAGATGGCAGTGCACCTGTCACTTCTTCTCCACTCAGGGGACATGCAGCCATAGTATGGCCATTGAAAGGGTTCTGGCCGGGATGCTGGCACCAGACACGGTACCTCCATCGGCCTCCTGAGTACTTGACATAAGTATTCGCTCCGGAAAGCCAGACAGGCTCTCCGAGGGTTCTCCGTGTATCCATTTTCTACCTGCTCAAGCTGTACTTGACCATTGAACATAAGGCCCGTCTCCTGTCCGTCCAGGCGGCGTGCACTTGACAGCCGGTTCGGCACCCTGCTAGATTTGAACTTGGGCGCTAGTGTGAATTCGATCTGAGAGAGAGGGCATCGTTATGGATTTAGGTCTTTCCGAACCGCAGGAAATGTTGAGGAAGATGGCACGGGACTTCCTTGCCACTGAGTGTCCCAAGAGCCTGGTCAGAGAAATGGAGGAAGATTCCACAGGGCATCCTCCTCAGCTATGGCAAAGCATGGCCGAACTCGGCTGGCAGGGGCTTCCCTTTCCCGAGATGTACGGCGGCGGCGAGGGCGGTTTTCTGGACTTGGCGGTGCTCCTGGAGGAAATGGGACGTGCCTGTCTCCCCGGCCCTTTCTTTTGCACCGTTGTCCTGGGAGGACTGACCATTCTGGATGCCGGTAATGAGACGCAGAAGAAGGACCTGCTTCCGGCCATAGCCGAGGGCAAAATGATAGTGACACTGGCTCTCACAGAACCCGGGGGCGGCTTCATACCTTCAGAGATCGACCTGGAAGCTGTTGCCGATGGGGACAATTTCGTGCTGACTGGCACCAAGCTCTTTGTGCCCGATGCACATGTTGCGGACTGTTTGATTGTTGTAGCCCGGACTGCAAAGGGCAGCGACCCCGAAGCAGGCATCACCGTGTTCCTGGTGGATGCAAAATTGCCGGGAATATCCCCTGTTGTACTGTCCTCCTTGGCCAAGGACAAACAGTGCGAGGTCGTGTTTGACAAAGTGCGTGTGCCTGCTGGCTCCGTACTTGGCGAGGTCAATGGTGGCTGGCCGGTGGTCGCCCGGCTCCTGCAACGAGCCGCAGTGGCCAAGAGTGTAGAGATGGTTGGTGGAGCCCAGCAGGTGCTGGAAATGACCGTGGACTATGCCAAGGAAAGAGTACAGTTTGATAAGCCCATTGGCAGTTTTCAAGCAGTACAGCACCATTGCGCCAACATGGCCTTGGATGTGGATAGCGCACGATTTCTGGTCTACCAGGCTGCCTGGAAAATGGATGAGGGGCTGCCGTGTGAAATGGAAGTGGCAACTGCCAAGGCTTGGACGAGTGATGCCTGTAAACGGGTCTGTTCTCTTGGACATCAGGTCCATGGTGCTATCGGGTTCACCCTGGACCATGACATGCAGCTCTATTCCCGCAGAGCCAAGGCTGCTGAGGCGGCGTATGGCGATGCCGACTTCCACCGAGAGGCGGTAGCAGCCATGATAGAGGCCTGAGCCTGTTCGACATGTGAGGCTCAATCTAGGTCATTGTGTAGCTGGCCGCAATAATGGATATTCTATAATGACTGCAAGCTATGCTTTCTTGCTGTAGATAGGGTGATATGGTACCCTCTAGAGGCAAGAAAGCACCATGGAATCTACCAACATTACGGAAGACGTAGCCAAGAGCGTGGCTTCGGCATTCTTGAACGAGCGCTACCCCAGTGGCAAGATAGGGGCGGGAGCCCTGCAAATGAACTATGCTCGCGTGGCCTCGATAGTCTTCGAGCAAGTGATCAGTGTAACCCTGGAATCCGGGCCGGCATATAGAGTCGAGGGCACCTTGACGGTGCGTTCCGGTTCCCTCCTTGCCCAATACATGTGGCCTGCAGACAAGTTCAAGTTCAAGATATGGGTCAGTAAGCAGGCGCGGCGCGTCCTTTACTGGGAGATGCAATAGGTGACCGTTTACGACTTCCTGATAGTCGGTAGCGGCATTGCCGGTCTCTATACCGCCTTGCTCGCCCAGGAACAAGGCTCGGTGCTTGTGCTTACCAAAGGCAGCATCGACGACTGCAACACCAAGTATGCTCAGGGCGGCATTGCTGCTGCCATAGGCAAGGATGACTCCCCAGAGGTGCATTTCCGGGACACGTCTGAGGCGGCTGCAGGTCTAGCCAATCCAGAGGCTGTGCACTTGCTTGTCGAGGAGGCTGCCGATCGGATCGGAGACCTGATCAGGTTGGGCGTGCCGTTCGATACCATCAACGGTGAGATTACCCTGACGAAGGAGGCGGCTCATACCTACCCTCGTGTCCTGCACGCTGGTGGGGATGCCACAGGTGAGCACATCGAGACTACGCTGAGCCGGCGGGTAAGGTCAAGCCGCATATTCGTTCTGGAGCATTGCCTGGCCTGTGATATTCTGGTGGACAACGGTCGGGTTCAAGGGGTACGGGCTCTAGATTGCCGGACCGGTTCCATTGAGGAATTCGCCTGTCGCAAGCTCATTCTGGCCACCGGTGGTGCCGGTCGTCTTTTCAAGTACACCACGAATTCCGAAGTAGCTACCGGGGACGGCGTCTCGCTGGCTTATCAGGCAGGCGCTGAGGTCACTGACATGGAGTTTTTCCAGTTTCACCCTACGGCGATACGCTTGCCTGGGGTGCACCCTTTTTTGATCTCTGAGGCGGTCAGAGGTGAAGGAGGTATACTGCGAAACGTGGAGGGTTACCGTTTCATGCCGGACTATACGCCGGAAGAAGAACTGGCCCCCCGGGACGTGGTAGCACGGAGCATACACTTTGAAATGAAGAAGACCCGCAGCGATCGCGTCTTTCTCGATATAACGCATTTGCCGCCGCATATCATCACGACGCGCTTCCCGCATATCTACCGTTTTTGCCTGGATCACGGTTTGGACATAACCAAGGGGTTGATTCCCGTAGCGCCCGCTGCTCACTATATGATGGGGGGAGTCAAGGCTAATATGTGGGGGGAGACCAACATCGACGGCCTCTTTGCTGCCGGAGAAGTGGCCTGTACAGGGGTGCATGGGGCGAACAGGCTGGCCAGTAACTCGCTGCTCGAGGTGCTCGTCTTCAGCAAGCGTATACTGCAGAAAGTGGCGGCTGCCGGTCCCGATCAGGTTGGAGACAGGAGGGAGGCTGGGAACCCGATACATGCCCGGCCGGTGGCCAGTGAGGACTTCTCCACCCTGCCCCACAGGCAGGAGCTTTCGTCTGTCCCTACTCTGAGCCTGACAGCGCTGCAGTCTCTGATGTGGGACAGGGTTGGGATTATCAGGTCGGGTGAGGGGTTGGAAATAGCGGCGAACCTGCTGGCAAGCTGGGACCACAGTCTGCGGGAGGTCTCCGATCTGAGTTCTTATGAATTGAACAATCTGGTGCGCACTGCCCGTCTCATGACGGAAGCTGCAATCCTCAGGGAGGAGAGCAGGGGAGCGCACTTTCGTACCGATTGTCCCGATGTGCTACCGGAGTGGGAAAGACATATCATTTTCCGGTAGCGCCCGCCAACCGGCAATGGCCCGGAGACCGGAGGAGGATAGAACCGTGGCACGCAGGAATATTCAAGAGGTTGTGGACCTGGCCCTCAGAGAGGACTCGGCTTGGTCTGATGTTACTACCGGGACAGTGATTGATCCTTCCTGGAACACTCGTGCTTACGTGACAGGCAAAGAACCCGGCGTCTTGGCCGGGATCGAGGTCATGATGCAGACTTTCTTGACTGTGGATGCCGGTGTGGAGGTTGACACATTGATGGTGGATGGGTCGTTATTGAAACGGGGCGACACAATAGCCAGGGTGCAGGGGAGGGCCGGAAGCATTCTTAGCGCAGAGCGGGTGGCACTCAATTTCCTGCAACACCTGAGTGGAATTGCCACCGAAACCAGCCGATATGTGGAGGCGGTACGCGGGCTGCCGGTACGCATTGTGGACACACGGAAGACTGTCCCGGGCATGCGGTGGCTGCAAAAATACGCGGTACGTATGGGGGGCGGGTATAACCACCGGCGGGACCTGAGTGACGGCGTTCTCATCAAGGACAACCACCTGGCAATGACGCGTGCCCAGGGAATGACCCTGAGCGAAATAGTAACCATGGCCAGGCGGCATGCTCCTTTTACATTGAAGCTGGAGTTGGAGGTTGCCACGCCCGAAGAGGCTATTGAGGCGGCTGAGGCCGGAGCGGATATCATCATGCTGGATAATATGGCCGTAGACGATATGCGCCATGCTGTAGCGGCCCTCAAGGGCCGGGTACTTCTGGAAGCTTCCGGCGGGATTACACTGAAGACCGTCCGCCAGGTGGCGGAAACAGGGGTGGACTTCATCTCTATCGGCGCGCTGACACATTCGGTGCGCTCTTTGGACATCAGCCTCGAATTTTGAAGGTTGCCGCCGCAACCTTCGGTGAGAGGTACGAGACTGCGTCTCCTGCAACAACAATTAAATATCCACTTGGCTGCCCATATTGTATCCTACCGGTAAGGATCATTGAGGAATAAAGGTATTTTTGTTGGCTGGCCCAGATTTGCTGTGCTATACTAAACCAGCCATTACTCACAGGGGGATCAATGCTAGATGAATTGAAGGTCTTTACGGGCAATGCTCATCCTGGGCTGGCACAGGGGATTTGTGATTACCTTGGAATTCCACTGGGCAAGGCCAAGGTAACGCAATTCAGCAACGAGAACATTTTTGTTCGCTTGCTGGAGCATGTACGTGAGCGGGACGTTTTCGTCGTGCAGTCCATATGCTCGCCCGTAAACACGAGCTTGATGGAGCTCTTGATCATGCTGGACGCTGTGAAACGTGCCTCAGCCGGCAGGGTCACTGCAGTGATACCCTACTATGCTTACGGTCGTACCGACAAGAAAGACCAGCCACGGGTGCCCATAACCGCCCGGCTGATAGCGGACTTGCTCACTGCTGCCGGGGCCAACCGGGTTCTCACCATAGACCTGCATGCTGGACAAATTCAGGGTTTCTTCTCGATTCCTGTAGATGAACTGACGGCACTGTACGTGTTGAGCCGATACTTCAAGGAGAAGGACTTGCAGGACCTGGTTGTGGTAGCCACGGATATCGGCATTTCCAAGCGGGCCAGAGACCTGGCTGAAATGCTGGATGCGCCGCTTGCTATCATCGAGAAGAGGCGCGTTGGTGACAATGACAAGGCTGAGACCCTGAATGTCATAGGCGATGTCAAGGCTAGGCGGGTCCTCCTGGTGGACGATGAGGTTGATACTGCCGGATCTCTGGTGGGAGCTGTACGCACGTTGTTGAAGCGTGGTGCTGTGGAAGTCTATTCGTGCTGTACCCATCCGGTCCTTTCGGGACCGGCCATAAGAAGGCTGGCCGCCTCCAAGGTAAAGGAGGTGGTTGTTACCGACACTATTCCGGTTACCGGGCGCAAGAAATTGGACAAGATAACCGTTTTGTCTCTAGCCCCTGCACTGGGTGAAGCCATTCGTCGTATCAATACGGGTCAATCAATGGGAGAGATGTTCAAGGGACATTAGGAGATACATGTTTAAAAGATTGGGGAGCCTGCTGGATTCCAACCAGCGTGAGCTCAAGAAGACGCGAAGCCTGGTTAGCCGGACCAATGAACTGGAACCTGAGTATGCCCGGCTGGACGACATCCAGTTGCGGAACAAGACGGAAGAGTTCAAGCAACGCCTGTCTGACGGGGCTGTTCTGGACGACCTGTTGCCGGAGGCCTTTGCTGCCGTTCGGGAGGCATCCCGGCGGTTCACTGGTAAGCGTCATTTCGATGTTCAGCTGATGGGGGGCATCGCTCTGCACCAGGGCAGGATTGCCGAAATGAAGACGGGTGAAGGTAAAACACTGGTGGCCACCTTGCCCTTGTATCTGAACTCGCTCACCGGCAAGGGCTGTCACCTCGTTACCGTCAATGATTACCTGTCCAAGCGTGATCCTCACTGGATGGGACCCATCTTCTACGCCCTTGGCGTCAGTGTGGGCAGCATTCAGCACGATGCCTCGTTCATCTATGACCGGGAATACGAGTCCGAGGAACCGGTATGGACCTTTATGAGGCCCGTAACCCGGCGTGAAGCCTATGGGGCTGACGTGACCTATGGCACCAACAACGAACTGGGCTTTGACTACCTCCGGGACAATATGGTCATTGACCTGACCCAATGTGTGCAACGCCCCCTGAACTACGCTATCGTTGACGAGGTGGACTACATCCTCATAGACGAGGCCAGGACGCCGCTCATCATAAGTGGCCAAGCTGAGGAAGCCACGCAGCGTTACCACACCTTTGCCCGCCTTGTGCCCCGTCTCAAGGCCGTTGAAGACTACACCGTGGACGCCAAGTCGCGGGCTGCCATGTTGACTGATGCAGGCATAGTTCGCATGGAGAGCCTGTTGCGTAAAGAGGGGCTGCTCAAGTCACCGGACCTCTACGATCCCAGCAATTATGCTCTCGTACGCTATCTGGAAAGCGCTCTCAAGGCGCATGTCCTTTTCCGCAGAGATCGGGACTATGTGGTCAGAAACGGTGAAGTCATCATAGTCGACGAATTTACCGGGCGCATGATGCCCGGCCGGAGATACTCCGAGGGACTTCACCAGGCCATCGAGGCCAAGGAGCGTGTCAAGATACAGCGGGAGAGTGTTACTCTGGCCAGCATCACCTTCCAGAACTACTTTCGTCTTTATGAGAAACTGGCTGGTATGACGGGAACGGCTCTCACCGAGGCTGAAGAGTTCAGCAAGATATACAAACTGGATGTGGTGGTTATTCCCACCAACCGTCCTCAGGCGCGCAAGGACCACACAGATCAGGTGTACAAGAACGAGGAGTCCAAGTTTCGTGCCGTGGCGGGCGAGATCGAGCAGCTTCACGGCCAGGAGCGTCCTGTGCTGGTGGGAACTACCTCGATCGAGAAATCCGAACTCCTGAGCGACCTGCTTATGCGGCGGGGCGTGCGTCACCAGGTGCTCAATGCCAAGAACCACGAGAAGGAAGCCCAGGTTATCGCTCAGGCAGGCATGCCGGGTGCGGTCACCGTGGCCACCAACATGGCCGGGCGGGGAGTTGACATAATTCTGGGCGGCAATCCCGACTTGAGAGAGCAGGCCGAGTGGGCAACCGATCATGACAAGGTTACCGCCCTGGGAGGACTGCATGTAATCGGCACGGAGCGGCATGAGGCCCGTCGCATCGATCTCCAGTTGCGGGGACGGGCCGGCCGGCAGGGCGACCCTGGAAGCTCCCGATTCTACGTTTCTCTGCAGGACGAAGTCATGCACAGGTTCGGTGGTGACCGTGTCAAGGGAATCATGGAATGGGCAGGCCTGGGAGAGGACACACCCATTGAGAACCCCATCATCAACAGGGCCATAGAGAATGCGCAGGTGCGTGTGGAAGGGTACCATTTCGAGATACGTAAGCACTTGGTGGACTATGACGACGTTGTGAACAGGCACCGTGAAATCATTTACGGAGAGCGAAAGCGTATCATGAGCGGGGCTGATCTCAGGGGCAATATTCTGGATATGGTGCGCAAGGAGATCAGTGCCTTGGTAGCCGCTTTCTTCACCGAGGACAAGGTTGATGCTGAGGGGCTTCTTGATGAAGCGGCCAGGATTATGCCGCTGCCGTCCCAGGCAAAACCGGCTGCCGTAGGCGGCATGAGCCCGGGCGAGATTGAGGACATGCTGGTGGACCACGCGGAGGAGTTGTACCGGCAAAAAGAGGCCGAACTCGGCGAGGGGATGCGGGTGCTGGAGCGCGTGGTCATGCTGCGCACCCTGGACAGGCTGTGGATGGAGCACCTGACCATGATGGAGCACATGCGGCAGGGAATCGGGCTTCAGGCCGCCGGCCAGCGCAACCCCCTGATCGAGTACAAGAAGGAGGGACACGCCCTCTTTCAGAGCCTTATGGCCAACATCGAGCATGATGTGGTGCATACCATTTTTCATGCCAGCATCGTTAAGAAAGAGGCGCCCGTGGTGCAGAACACAGGCGGCCAGCAGGCTCCCGCTGCCGCTGCCACCCCCGTTGCCGCCAAGGCTTCTAATGCTGACAGGAAGCTGGGGCGGAACGACCCCTGTCCCTGCGGAAGCGGCCGGAAATACAAGAAGTGCTGCGGTAAATAGCCACGACAGGTGTACGAGAACCTGGAAGCTTCCCCGGAGTCCAATCCATGAGAAACGCCGACATTGCCATGATTCTCAAAGAGGTAGCCGATCTACTTGAAATCAAGGGAGAAACAGCATTCAAGGTACGGGCATATCGCAAGGCCGTGACCTCCATAGAGCATCTGGGTATTGAGGTGGCCTCCCTGAGGTCCGAGGGCAAATTGCGAGAGATCCCGGGTGTTGGGGAGGCTATTGCCGAGAAGATAACCGAGATACTGGACACCGGCGAGCTTCAGTACCATCAGAGGTTGCGTGCTGAGTTCCCTCACGGAATCCTTGTCCTCATGGATGTGCCCGGCATCGGCCCGAAGACGGCCTACCGGCTCTGCACGGAACTGGGCATAAGCAATCTTGAGCAGCTTGAGGCGGCGCTGCTGGATGGGCGGGTGAGCGGCCTCTTTCGCATGGGTGAGAAGACTGCGGCCAATATTCTGAGGCATATTCAAGCGGCCCGTTCAAGAGAGAAGCGGGTACCCATAGGTATAGCCCTGCCCCTGGCTGAGGAAATAATGGACCATCTGAGGCGGTGTTTCGATTTGCCCGACCTGACTCCGGCGGGAAGCCTGCGTCGCTTCCGGGACACGGTGCGCGATATCGATCTCATGTGTACGTCCGACCGGGCGAAGGAAGTTATCGAGACCTTCTGCAGTCTACCCATGGTAGAGGCTGTTATAGCCCGGGGCTCCACCAAGGGCAGTATCCTGGCCCATTCCGGGCTTCAGGTGGACCTCAGGATTGTGGAACCGGGTTCCTTCGGTTCCCTTCTGCAGCATTTCACCGGCAGCAGGGAGCATAACACAACCATGCGGGAAAGAGCGCAACGGCTTGGACTCAAGCTGAGCGAATATGGAATTACCGACGTGTCCGCGGGAGTCCTGGAAAGGTTTACCGGTGAAGAGTCTTTCTACCGGCGCACGGGCCTTCCCTGGATTCCTCCGGAACTGCGCGAAGGCGGCCTGGAGATACTTGCGGCGGAGCAGGGCCGGTTACCCATTCTGCTGGAAGAGGGCGACCTGCGGGGGGACCTTCACGTGCACACCAGCTGGAGTGACGGACGAGATAATATTGAGGCCATGGCTCTGGCAGCCAGGGACATGGGGTATGAATACCTGGCCATCACCGACCATTCTCGGGGACGCGGTATCGCCCGGGGACTGGACGCCGAAAGGCTGCGTGAGCAGGTGGACGAGGTACGCGCCATTGATGCCAGGCTACCCGGCATCAGACTATTGACAGGTATCGAACTTGATATCCGTGCCGACGGCAGCCTCGACCTGCCGGATGAAGTGCTTGCCGGCCTGGATGTGGTCATCGCCTCGGTACATTCATCAATGAACCAGGATATGGACAAGATGACAGCCCGAGTGCTCAAGGCTATCGAGCACCCGTATGTGGACATCGTCGCTCATCCGACATGTCGCATACTGGGAGAGCGCGACCCGGTGGCCATGGATGTCGAATCTGTGCTGCGGGCCGCGGCCAGGACCGGCACTGCCCTGGAGATAAACGCCATGCCCGACCGTCTGGACTTGAAGGACGCGCATATCTACCGGGCCCGGCAATTGGGGGTCAGGCTGGTCTTGAGTACGGACGCCCATTGCGGTCAACATGTGGGGCTGGTGCGTTATGGGGTCAGGACAGCCAGGCGCGGCTGGTGTCAAGCCGCGGACATAGTCAATACCCGGCCTCTGGAAGAAGTGGTTCTAAAGACAGGAATGCTCGGTGCAAGTAAGCGCGAGGTTGCAACAAGGCACAATGAATGACCAAAACGGTCCCTCACTAGGTGATGTGTTTCGGTTCTTGCTAATCGCCTTGGTTGACAGGAGGCGCATTGCGGGTTAGGATTCTGCCATGACCGGGGATGAAAAGAAAAGCTTTGGCCACAGTCCAGTATCTCGGATCGTGTCGGATTCGGCAGCGAAGACCCAGAAACGTCACGCCTGGAACCAGGATAGTGTTCGCTCGCTTCGTCGCCACCTTGGTCTGACTCAACGCGAGATGGCCGAGGAGCTGGGAACCCGCCAGCAGACCATCAGTGAGTGGGAAACGGGCATGTACCGCCCACGTGGGGTCTCTGCTACACTGCTGACCATCATCGCCGAGAAGGCCGCCTTCGAGTACGCCTCTCGCAGTGAGGAAGACGGCGAGTAGCGGGCACCGCCGCTGTCTGTCGCACCGTCCCCCATAGTCCTGACCCTTTATCCTCAACTTTTCAAAGGAGTATGTCTTGCGTTATGATAGATGACTGTATCCATGACAAATGCAGCAAAGGGGACACGATGAATAGTGACAGCGCCAAGAAGGGATTGGAGCGGGCTGGGCACCGTAGCCTGCTTAGGGCACTTGGCTGTACCGACCGGGAAATCGAGCAGCCGTTTATCGGCATTATCAACAGCCACAGTGATATAGTGCCCGGGCATACGCACCTGCGTGAGATAGCCAGGGCCGTGAAGGAGGGTGTATGGCAGGCAGGGGGCACTCCTTTTGAAATGAATACCATTGCCGTCTGTGACGGCATAGCCATGAACCACACCGGCATGAGGTTCAGCCTGCCCAGCCGGGAATTGATCGCCGACTCCTCAGAGATTTTGGCCCAGGCCCATGCCTTCGACGGGCTGGTTTTCATACCGAACTGCGACAAGGTGGTGCCCGGTATGATCATGGCCGCACTGCGGCTGAATGTACCTGCCATTTTCGTGAGCGGCGGTCCTATGCTGGCAGGCCGCATGGGGTCGGAAGCTGTCGATCTGAACAGCGTCTTCATGGCTGTAGGCAAGGCCGTCAAGGGAGATATGAGCAAGGAAGAATTGGACGAGCTGGAGCGCCTGGCATGCCCAGGATGCGGCTCCTGTGCCGGCATGTTCACCGCTAACACCATGAATTGCCTCACGGAAGTCCTGGGACTGTCCCTTGCCGGCAGCGGCACCATCCCGGCTGTTTTTGCCGCTCGCATCGGCCTGGCCAGAGAGACCGGCAGGTCCTTAATGGACCTGGTCAGAGCAGGCACCCTGCCCAGGCATATCGTTACCAGGGATGCCATGTACAACGCCTTTGTTGTTGATACGGCACTGGGTGGCAGTACCAATTCCATACTTCATCTGATGGCCATTGCGTCTGAGGCCGGAATTGATTTCCCTCTGGGCGAAGTCAACGGCATAAGCGCCCGTACACCCCACCTGACCAAGCTAAGCCCTGCCGGCGAACACCGCATTGAGGACCTGTATCGCGCCGGCGGTATCAGCGCCCTGATGGCGGAACTCAGGCAACTGCTTAATCTCAATGTGAAGCGGGTTTCGGGCCGAACCCTGGCGGAGGATATTGCCGGAGCCGTCAACACCAACCCGGATGTCATCAGGACGGCAGCCAATCCTTACTCGCCCAGGGGTGGGCTTGCCGTACTTTTCGGCAACCTGGCACCAGAAGGCGCCGTGGTCAAGGCTGCAGCGGTAGCTCCCGAAATGCTGGTCCACCGGGGGCCGGCCAGGGTATTCAATTCGGAGGCGGAGGCCACCGCGGCCATAATGGCTGGCAACATCAGGGCAGGCGAGGTTATCGTATTGCGTTATGAAGGGCCCAAAGGCGGTCCCGGCATGCCTGAGATGTTGACGCCCACTTCGCTGTTGAGCGGTATGGGCATGGACAAGGAAGTCGCCCTTGTTACCGATGGTCGTTTTTCCGGAGCCACGCGCGGGGCAGCCATAGGGCACGTCTCACCGGAGGCCGCCGCTCGAGGCCCTGTTGCTGCTGTAGAGGATGGTGATATAATATCCATCAATATCCCGGAATCCCAGATCAATGTGGAATTGCCGGATACCGTGATAGAAGACCGGCTGGCCAAGCTGTCCCCGTTCCAACCTAAGATCGCTACAGGCTATCTGAAACGTTATGCCGAGAAGGTGAGCTCTGCCAGCAGAGGAGCAATATTTCAACTATAGGGAGTTATCGAGTATGAAGCTTAATGGTGCCCAGATAGTCTGTGAAAGCCTGATCCGGGAGGGAGTTGAAGTCATTTTCGGCTATCCCGGCGGCGTTCTTCTCCCTTTCTATGATACGCTCCTGCAATATCCGCAGCTGAGACATATCCTGGTCAGACATGAGCAAGGTGCCGCCCATGCCGCTGACGGCTACGCCAGGGCTACGGGCAGGGTGGGTGTTTGTCTGGCTACCTCCGGACCCGGGGCCACGAACCTGGTTACCGGTATCGCCAACGCACAGATGGACTCCTCGCCCGTGCTGGCCATCACGGGGCAGGTCGTCCGGCCGCTTCTGGGGAAGGACGGTTTCCAGGAGGTCGATATTACCGGAATAACCTTGCCCATAACAAAGCATAACTACCTCATCATGGATGCCGGTGATGTAGCGCGCACATTCAAAGAGGCCTTCCACATAGCCACCACAGGACGCATGGGCACTGTACTGGTCGATATCCCCAAGGATGTCTTCACGGATGAGGCGGAGTTCCAGTATCCGGCCAAAGTGTCCCTACCGGGCTACAAGCCCGTTACTCGGGGACATCCGGCTCAAATCAGGAAGGCGACGGAGCTGATAAATCGTTCCTTGCGGCCCGTAATCATAGCCGGCCGAGGTGTCACCCTGTCCCGGGCTTTTGACGAACTGAAGGAGTTGGCGGAAAAGGCCCAGGTACCGGTGATCACAACGCTACTGGGCATCAGCTGCTTCCCTGAGAACCATGTCCTCAGCCATGGCATGCTGGGCATGCACGGCCTGGCCCATGTTAACATGGCAGTCAGCCATGCCGACCTTGTCATAGCCATCGGAATGCGTTTCGACGATCGGGCCACCGCCATGGTCAGCGGCTTCGCCCCGCAGGCCAGCGTCATACACATAGACATAGACCCGGCCGAGATCGGCAAGAATGTCAGGGTGGATATCCCCATCGTGGGAGACTCCAAGAACGTGCTTAGGGAGTTGTGCAAACTGATCGAAGTCAATACGCACATGGACTGGCTGCGGCAATTGGATACGTGGCAGCATGAGCATCCTTCCACGGCTATCCGTGATGGTCATGACTTGCTGCCGCAGTACGTTATTTCCACCATCAGCGATATCACGGATGGTGATGCCGTGATTGTGACCGGGGTTGGGCAGCACCAGATGTGGTCGGCCCAGCATTATTGCTACAAGAAGCCGAACAGCCTCATATCTTCAGGGGGATTGGGCACTATGGGCTTCGAATTGCCCGCTGCTGTCGGGGCCAAGGTGGGCCGCCCCGATGAACCGGTGTGGTGCATCTGTGGCGATGGAGGCTTCCAGATGACCATGCAGGAACTAGGCACCATAGCCCAGGAACGGCTTGCAGTAAAGGTCGTCATTATTAATAATGGTTACCTCGGCATGGTCAGACAGTGGCAGGACCTCTTCTACGGACGCCGTTATATAGCCACGCCCTTGTCCGGACCGGACTTCCAGAAGATCGCTGAGGCCTATGGTATTAGAGCGCTCAGGGTAACAGAGCGGGGTGAGGTAGAGCCGGCCGTGAGAACAGCCATGGACCATGACGGACCTTTCATACTGGAATTCGTGGTTGAGCCCGAAGAAAACGTCTATCCCATGGTGCCGCCGGGTGCTTCCCTGGCTGATATCATCGAACCGCCCGTCAGGCAAACGCTGGGGGCCATGCCCAATTTCAATCTGTGATTAAGATGGTCAGGCATACTGTTTCGTGGCCATCGACAGGGACGGAGGTGACGCTTTGATGACACAGGACCAACATACCATGGTTGCTCTGGTAGCTGACAGGCCCGGGGTCTTGAACCGGGTAGCCAGCCTTTTCCGGCGCCGAGGTTTCAATATTGACAGCATCGCTGTAGGCCATACTGAGCAGAAGGGCGTTTCACGCATGACCATCGTGGTCAACGGTGATGAGGCTACCATCGAGCAAGTGCGCAAGCAGCTTGACAAGGTCATCGATGTCATCAAGCTTTCCGACATTACCGAGTCCAGCATAGTGGACAGGGAACTGGCCCTGATCAAGGTCCGAAGCACTCCCGAAACCCGTAGCGAGATTATGCAGATCGTAGACATATTTCGGGCCAAGATCGTGGACGTCGCCCCGGATTCCGTTATCATTGAGGTGACGGGCGATACCGACAAAATAGACTCGCTATTCAATTTGCTGCATAACTTCGGCATCAAGGAGATGGCGCGCAGTGGTCGCCTGGCCATGACCCGTGGCAGCAATTTATAGACCTCCCAAGAGACAGTCCTTGCACCGCCGGTCCCGGCAGGACCTCTCGTACAGATGAATAAGGCCCTGCTGGCGACAGGCATTTGATACCGGCTTGACCGTGCCAATCTCTGCAGCCATGTGGAATGTTATCCAGTTCTCTTCCAGCGGCGGGTGAGCAAGAAAGACTTCCACAGTACGTTCCTCGAGGCCGGGTTGTCCCGATCTCATTGCCCAGGCCAGCAAGAACGGGAGAGCTGCGTTTACAACAATTTCACGAGCTCGGCCTTCACCTACCAGTCCCTTGCCGCCGGGACATCTTAGACCGAAATCGTAGTGGTAACGCCAATACCCCGATCCCGGGACCGTAAACATTGCTGCAAGAGCGTGACAAATAGCCTGCTCTGTGGACTGGTCCATGGCCTCGAGGATGGGAGGCAGAAAGCCGTTACTGTGCCGCATGATCAGTTGAGAGGCTCCGGCGATGCGCCGCGGGGGGTAGTTCTCGGGTCGTACCCTGGCAAAGCGCCATTCTGCATCTTTCATGCTCCGCTGTTGTTTCCAGCCCCGCCATAGCCTGTCCACTCGCTCCGCCTCCACGTCCCGCGGACCCCTCAGTACCTTTCGCTGGCACGGCAGTAGGCCGGCTACGCCCAGTAGCAGGACCTGCAGGAAGAGCCCCTGCGGGCCTGGGATCAGGCGCCGCAGCTTCGAAACGGGCGCCATGGCGGCCAGCTTCTCAAAGGCCTGTTTGTTCTTCGAGTAGCCCAAGGCTCTCATCAGACCCCGGTAGATCACTTCCTCTGCGGGCATCGAGGTCAGCCGCGACGCCAATTGTGCCGCCTTGAGCCGGAGTCTTGCCACGCCGGCCTGCTCCAAGGCAAAGTCAAGAGCGCTACGCGAAGCATGTTGCCTGGCAGGGCAACGGGGGCTCGAATCGAGTCCGGAAAGCACTGCAGATTCTACTTGCTCGAGAGGGCCCGTCAAATGCGGGGAAAGGGCCAGGACAGGAGCTTGTCCGCCGTTTTCCAATGGTGTTCTTGCTTGCTCGAGCCGGTCATTGCCAAGTACCACATGGAGGATGACACGGTTGTAGCCCGCGTCGCGATGATGACCGTGAGCCAGCCAGTCCTGCACCCGTACGTGGACTTCCACATCGCCTCTCAAAGGTGGAGCTTCGTCCAGGGAGATAACGGCATCCTTGAAATCGGGACCCGCATCACGGTTGATCCGGCCGGGATAGATGATCGTAGCCCGCTGGCCGCCGGCCGTCGTCAGGCCCTGGCTGACTATGAGTTGCCGCTGCCAGATATGGACCAGCAAGCTCTCTTTAATCATGGCAGATGCTGCTCTGGCCGAAAAGGAGTACACGCCAGGGAGGACGGTGGGCGGGACTTGCTATGGACCGCTGCTACGGGAAAGACGCAAAGCTTGGCAGCAAGGACAAGGACAAGAGTCCCAGTCCTCACCTGGACGGTAACCCTGTCTGTTTCAGGAATCTGCTTAATCCGTCTGGCAATGCCCCGTTCCACAACCTCGAAACCATGTGTCGAGTATACACGATAACGTGTATTTGTCAACAACCAGGCGCCATGTTCTCTGCAGGCCTGTCTCCCGAGTCCCTCCCCGAATTGACCAGTGGACAATGAGCACCCAAGGCAATAGAATGTCCTGGATAAGAGTATAGTCCAGGCCTATATAATCTCGCATGCCGTGATGCCACGGTCCTGACAGGCCAAGCTCAGGAGGAGATAGAATGGGGCGGAACGGTAGAGGAGATTCACGGACCGGCAAGAGCAGCGTCCCGCCTGTGCGGGCGACGCACCACGGGCACCGGAAACGCCTGCGGGAGCGGTATCGGCAGGCGGATGGGCAGGGCTTCCTTCATTATGAGCTTCTGGAACTGCTGCTTTCGTATACCCGGACTCGGGAGGATACCAAGCCTCTGGCCAAAGAACTATTGGGCCGGTTCAAGACCATCGCCGGCGTCATGGATGCCGGCTACGCAGAGTTGACCAGCATGAAAGGCGTCAACGAGGCCACCGCTACTCTCATAAGGCTGGTCAGAGAGTTTGGAGTGCTCTACCTTGCTGAGGGAATGAAGAACAGGGACCTGCTCAGTTCTCCCCAGGCGGTTATCGACTTTGCCAGGGGCAGGCTGGCGGGCTGCCCACATGAGGCTTTCCTGGTCATCTTCCTGAACACCAAGAACGAGGTCATCGGTCATGATATTGTCCAGGAAGGCACGGTGGACCGGGCTGTCGTGTACCCGCGAAGAGTGGTGGAGGCTGCCCTGGCCCATCATGCCGCGGGACTGGTGCTGGTCCACAACCATCCCAGCGGCTATACGGAACCTTCGGAAGATGACCGTAGCGTAACCCGGTCCATTGCCCAGGCGGCGGAGGCACTCGATATCAGAGTCCTGGACCATATCATAGTCGCCCGTAGCGGTTATCTGAGCTTCATGGAAAAAGGGATCATGCCGGTCGTGTAACAGGCCGGGATATGCGGCCGGTCTTTCGTCCCCGAGGCGGCTTGCCAGTCCCGCACCAAACCACCGGTAGAGCGGTTCTCTGTTACCCGCCTTCTCATCGCCCCAAAGCGACTACCGTCGTTTGCCCCACATACCCTCAACACTTACAATTGAATCTGTTACAGGTTGTTTGAGAGGGCTAGTCTCCATGGAGCTAGCCCTTGAGGTGTTTGAACAAAAAGATGTATTTGACCCGCTTGCTGTCCCTCTTGGAGAGGGCACCCATTTACCAGCAACTGGCGGCCCAACTGTATTCCGGACAGGGACCGCAAAACGCCTCCGTCCCGGAGGGGGCACAGCCCTTTGTGCTGGCCGCCCTCAGCCGGCATGCTGGTCATCCCGTACTGGTGGTGGCCTCCGCTGCCGAGGAGGCGCTGCGCCTTTACGTAGACCTGATGAACTGGCTGCCGGACAAGGAAATAGTCCTTTTTCCGGAACCGGACACGTTGCCGTATGAGGCTATACGGCCCGATTCCTACATAATGCAGCAGCGCCTTCAGACGCTGGACCGCCTAGTCAATCTGAACGCCGGGGATGACGGTTGCCGGCAAGAGTACCCCGTTATTGTTGCTACGGCGGCGGCCGTGGTGAGGCAGACTGCTTCCAGGCGTCGCTTTGAAGATTGCTCCCATGATGTCGTTCTCGGGGCGGACATACCCCTGGCTGACCTGCCGGTGCGCTGGGACGCTATGGGATACCGGCGCGAACCCCAGGTGGAGGTGCCCGGCACCATGACCCAGCGAGGCGGGATCATCGATGTCTATCCGGTCAACAGCGAGTTGCCTGCCAGGATCGAATTCTTCGGCAACGAGGTCAGCAGTATACGATTGTTTGATCCGCGGTCCCAAAGGTCTGTGAAAATGGTCGACAGCATCCATATTCCCATGGCCGGGGAAATCGATGCACCTGAGGCTGATATCACTGATGGGCACGCTCTCAGCACTATTGTCGACTACTTGCCGGAGGACTCGGTTGTGGTCCTCGTAGAGCCGGCCGAGGTGGAGACGGCCTTGGTGGAGCTTGACGACCAAGCCGCCCAGTTGCGGCGCTGGGAGGGACTGGATGAGGCCGGCCCGCAGGGTGATAACGACTTTCGCAGGGCTCCTTATCTGACGTGGCTGGAGCTGGAAGCCAGGCTGGAGTGCTTTTGCCGCCGTGTTTCGGTGACCCGCTGGCCTGTCGCAGACCCGTCCGGCAAGGTATTCGAATTGCCCTTTGCCCCGGCCTCTGGTTACAGCGGCCAGATAGGGCTCTTTGTTTCCGAGACGGGCAAGATGCTGGAAGAGGGCTGCAGTGTAGTCATCGTCTCGCGCCAGGCAACGCGGCTTTTCCACCTTCTGGAGGAGGCCGGCCTGACGCCCCTGTCCTTCGGTCCGGGATCCGAGGCCCCCACTGGCGGGGACTTGTATGTCTCCGATGGCTATTTGAACCAGGGATGGAATATGAACGGGTCCCGCAAGATGTTTCCTGGTACCGGGGACAAACTGGTGCTGCTGACGGACAGGGAGATTTTCGGGTTCGGCAAGAAGCCGCGTGTCCGCCGCCCTCGCCCGGTACAGCAGAGCAACATTGTCCTGGAACTCGAACCTGGAGATTATGCGGTACACGTTGATCACGGTATAGGCAAGTTCACAGGCATGACCGTGATGGGCCGGGACGGTCAGGAGAGGGAATACCTGACTCTGCAATATGCTTCAGCGGACAGGTTGTATGTTCCCACAGAGCAGGCGGACAGGGTCAGCCGTTACCTGGGATCGGGGGAGGCGGAGCCCTCACTCACCCGGCTGGGCACCCACGAGTGGGACCGGATCAAAAAGCGTGTCAGGGAATCGGCACGGGAGATGGCCGGTGAACTCCTGGAGCTGAACGCAGCCCGGGAGGTGGCGCCGGGCATTGTCTTTTCGGCCGACACTCCCTGGCAGCAGGAGATGGAGGGTTCCTTCCCTTACGAGGAAACGCCTGACCAGGCAGAGGTGCTGGAGCGCGTCAAGCGGGACATGGAGCAGGCCAGACCCATGGACCGGGTAGTTTGCGGGGACGTAGGCTATGGGAAGACGGAGGTGGCGCTACGCGCGGCCTTCAAGGCAGTCATGGACGGCAGACAGGTGGCCCTGCTGGTGCCGACCACGGTACTGGCCCAGCAGCACTATAACACCTTCAGGGAAAGGCTGGCCGCCTTCCCGGTTAAGGTTGAGATGCTGAGTCGTTTTCGATCTGAGAAGGAGCAGCGCGACATCGTTCGTGCCCTGGTCGCGGGGGGCGTTGATATCTGCATCGGCACCCATCGCATTCTTCAGGCCGACGTTGCCTTCAAGGACTTGGGCCTGGTGATAATCGACGAAGAGCAGCGTTTTGGTGTGGGCCACAAGGAGCGACTCAAGAAGCTGCGGACGGAAGTGGACGTTCTTACGCTGAGCGCCACTCCCATCCCGCGCACCCTGTACATGGCCCTGGTCGGCGTCAGGGACATGAGCGTGATGGAGACCCCGCCGGAGGACAGGCTGCCCATAAAGAGTGCGGTATCCGAGTACGACGAGAGTATGGTCCGAGAGGCCATTATCCGGGAGATGGAGCGCGGGGGCCAGGTCTTCTTTGTTCACAACAGGGTGCACAATATCCATTACGTCGCGGGCCGCATTGAGAAACTGGTACCCGAGGCCAGGGTACGTGTGGCCCACGGCCAGATGAGCGAGGACCGCCTGGAGACGGCCATGCTCGAGTTTGTTCAGGGGAGGGTCGATGTTCTGGTGTGTACCACTATTATCGAATCGGGTCTGGATATAGCTAACGCCAATACGCTGATCGTCAACGACGCCGACAAGCTGGGTCTGGGGCAGCTCTATCAGTTACGGGGACGTGTGGGTCGCGGCCATAACCGGGCCTACGCATATTTCATGTACAGCAAGGGCCGCAGGCTCAGCCAGGCAGCCGTAAGGAGGTTGGAGGCCATATTCGAGGCTACCGAGTTGGGAGCAGGCTTTCGGATCGCCTTGAAGGACCTGGAGATACGCGGTGCTGGGAACCTGTTAGGGGCTGAGCAAAGCGGCCATATAGCTGCCGTTGGATTTGATCTGTATTGCCAGCTGCTGGCGCAGGCAGTGAATGAGGCCAAGGACGGCCAGGCAGCGGTCGGGGTCTTGACGGAAGCATTCAAGGACCAGCCTAGCCTGGATTTGCCTTTGGCTGCCCATCTGCCGGAGAAATACATAGCCGATTCATCGGTGCGGCTGTCCATATACCAGCGGCTGGCGCGGCTGAACTCGGAGGAGGAAGTCGATGGCATGGAGAGGGAACTGGAGGACAGGTTCGGCGGTCTGCCGGCGGAAGCACAGGCGTTGCTCTTCATGGCAGGACTCAGGGTGCTGGCCTCAAGGGCGGGGGTCCAATCTGTAGGTACGGACGGCCGGTTCGTGCTGGTCCAGATGCGGCAGGGCGCCCGCTTCGACCGGCAGGCGCTGGGGCGTTTCGGAAGGCGCTTGCGCCTCGGCAACACTCAGTTGCGGTTGGACATGACTGGAATGGGGGACGGATGGCAGGAGACACTACGCGATGTCTTTCGTGTACTGACAAAGAGCACGGATACCGGCCGGGACGGGGATGCTGGACCCCGGAACAGCGCCCGGGGCATCCATGCAGGCTGAAGGCTGTCCTTCGGGCGGAACACGACCAGGAGCGGAGGCCGCAGGAATAACGGTGGGACAGGTACCGGCAGTTGTCCCTTTGGTCACAGTTGACAAGTTGCTTGCTGACTGTTATGATGGTTTTTGTTAGCCTAGCCTAACTTTTAAGAGTGTAATGGGTGCATGAGAGACGGCCGCGATGCAAGACTACCTGGAAGCGGTCGCGCTGCCTGGAGCACAAAGGTTGGGACTGTAGTCCAAAGCCAAGCGAACTGTAGCGTTTGCGTCCATAATCTAGTCAATACTAGCAATTATGGACGGCGGGAGAACAACGAATGCCGGTAAGACGATTGGACGAATTGAAGCCCGGCGAAAAGGGCCGCATCGTCAAGGTGGGCGGAACGCGCAACTATCTGCGCCGCCTGCGCGATATGGGTCTGGTGGCGGGCTCTGACATAGAAATGGAGAGGATTGCTCCGCTGGGCGATCCCGTCGAAGTGAAGGTCAAGGGCTATCACCTGGCACTCCGCAGAGAGGAAGCGGCCGGAATACAGGTGGAGGCATAGGCATGGGCTTGTCTCTGATGCCGCTCAGTATGGTCGCTCCGGGCGAGACAGTTGACATTGTCGAGGTGTCGGCAGGGCGCGGCTTGAACAGGAGACTGGCCGACATGGGCCTGGTTCCCGGGACCCAGGTCAGGATCATAAACAGCCAGGGTGCGGGCGCAATGATCGTGGAGGTCAGAGGAGCCAGACTGGCGCTGGGTCACGGAATGGCCCACAGGATACTGGTCAGCAAGAATGGACAAGAGCATAACGATCGCCTTGGTCGGTAACCCCAACGCCGGCAAAACAACGGTATTCAACAACCTGACGGGTGCCCGCCAGCATGTGGGCAACTGGCCGGGGGTCACCGTTGAGAAGAAAGAGGGCGTGACCGAGTACGGGGGCTATCGAATTCGGGTTGTAGACCTTCCCGGTGTCTACGGCCTTACTGCTTTTTCCCAGGACGAGATCATAACCAGGGACTACCTGATGAATGCCGGACCCGACGTGGTCGTGGTCGATATCGTGGATGCCTCCAACCTGGAGAGGAACCTGTATCTCACTGTGCAAGTGCTGGAGATGGGCGTGCGGACCATCGTGGCCTTGAACATGATGGACCAGGCCGAGTCCAGGGGGCATGACATAGACACTGCCGGGCTCTCCAATCTGCTGGGCGTCCCACTTGTGCCGATGTCCGCGCATCGCAACCGGGGCACTCGCGAGCTGCTTGATGAGATAGTCAGGATGGCGGAGGGCGGCAAACGCGCCCCTGTTTTGAAGGTGCGCTACGGCCGGGAGATAGAGGAGGAGATCGTCAACCTGGAGCCTATGATAACCGCCACGGACCTGGGACGGGCCTATTCCCCTCGCTGGCTGGCATTGAAGCTGCTGGAGGAGGATGATGAGATAGCAAGGAGGTTCCGGCAATAGACTTGGACAGGGCTGATGACGGGACTCAGCGGCCTGGCCTCTCCTCCGGTGAGGTTACGGCTGAGGAAGAGGTCCTGCAGGCAAGAGACAAGAGCCTCTCCCATTTGAGGTCGATTTACGGGGAGGATGCGGAGACAATCATCGCGGACCGGCGATACGGCTTCATCAGTTCCCTGCTCAAGGAGACGCTGCACAAGCCTGCCGTCGAGTCTGTAACTCTCACTGACAAGATAGACCGGCTGCTTCTTAACAGGGCCTTGGGCATTCCCATCTTCCTGGCCATCCTCTTTGGCGTGTTCCAGCTTGTCTTCACGTTGTCCATCCCAATGATGGACTGGATCATCGACGGCTTTGAATGGCTGGGGGAAAGGGCTGCGACCCTCTCTCCCGCATGGCTGGGCTCTCTGCTGGGAGATGGAGTATTGCAGGGGGTGGGCACGGTACTCAGTTTCATACCTCCTATCTTCCTGCTTTTCGTTGCCATTGCCATACTCGAGGACAGCGGCTATATGGCCAGGGCCGCCTTTGTAGCTGATCGCGTGATGCATGTGGCCGGCCTTCACGGTCGCTCCTTCATTCCCATGATCCTGGGCTTCGGCTGTAACGTGCCGGCCATTATGGCGGCACGGACTATCGAGAACCCCAAGGACCGGCTGGCTACCATTCTTATCAATCCGCTCATTTCCTGCGGGGGCCGCTTACCTATCTATGTCCTTTTCGCTGCCGCTTTCTTCACTGCTTACCAGGGTATAGTGGTATTCTCCTTCTACCTTATGGGAATGCTGCTGGCCTTCGGCATGGCGTTCCTGCTGAGAAAGACCGTGCTGGCCGGGCCCAGCGCCCACTTCGTCATGGAGCTGCCTTCATACCGTATTCCTACCCTGAAAGGGATACTAATTCACACTTGGGAGAGGGGCAGGGAGTTCCTCGTCAGGGCAGGGACCATCATCTTTGCCGCCTCCGTCCTTATCTGGCTTCTGAGCAGCATGCCCTGGGGTGTCGAGTACGGGGGAGAGGCGAGCTGGATTGCCCGTGCGGGCAGCTGGGTGGCGCCTGTCTTTCAGCCTCTGGGCTTCGGCGAGTGGCAGATCGCTACGGCACTGATCTTCGGTTTCATAGCCAAGGAGGCTGTGGTCGGTGCCCTGGGGGTCCTGTTTGCCACGGGAGGCGAGTCGTTGGGGGCGATAATGGGTGCCGAACTTGGATGGACGCCGCTCATAGCCTATGCCTTCATGGCCTTCTCACTGGTGTACATACCCTGTGCCGCCACGGTGGCGGTCATGAAGAGGGAGAGCGGGTCCTGGAAATGGACGGCCTTTGCCATGGCCTACAGCTTCGCGCTGGGATGGATACTGGCCTTCCTTATCTTCAGGGTGGGCAGCCTCTTTACGGGGTAGC
>PUNJ01000112.1 GCA_003551705.1 Chloroflexota bacterium
GGGGACCTGTCGGCCGGCGACGCGGAGCTTGGGATGCTGAGCAAGCAGTTCCTCGGGGCGGAGCTCACCTACACGAGCGATGAGTACACGGTGAGCGGCATGTTCGCCCGGGAGCAGGGGATCTCCGAGACGCGCACCTTCCGCGGGGAATCGGCCACGGCTGAGAAACGTTTCTCGTATTTGGACCCGGACGACCCGCGCGATCCTGCTCCCTACGGGGAGTCGGTCCTTGGGCTCTATTACTACAGGCTGCGCGTTCCGTTCGTGGAAGGCTTCTCCGAGGTCGAGCTTACGTTCCGGGTGGATGAGGGGCTGGAGAGCTTCCTCCGGCGGTACGACCTTGGGTACCTGGTCGAGGGGTTCCAAGCCGCCCCGATCAAGCCCCTCGCAAGCGGGGCGTTTTGGGTCCTGGACGACGATGGTGACGTATTGCTCCTCAGGAGCACGCCCGAGGTGCTCCTTCGGCGGCGGATCCGCGATGCGATCAGCGACTACAACACGAGGGAAGGCCTGCCTGAGGAGGACCGCAAGCGCTATCCGTTCGTGGAGGGCTCGGAGCTGGAGCAGGAGTTCCTGGACGGGCTTACGGGCTACGCGCACCTGGAGGGGGACGAGGAGCGCTACCAGTTCGCCGACGCCCGGCGCAAGCGGTACATCTCCCTCGGCGAGCGGGACGTGATCGAGGGAAGCCTCGAGCTTACCGTGCGCCGCCCCGGCCAGCAGCGGTTCCGACCTATAGACGATCCTGCGCTTGGTGACTACGACTACAAGCTATTCCCCGAGCGGGGCGTTGTGCGCCTCGACTTTCCCGACAGGTTCTTCGAGGAGAACGCCGGGCTCCGGGCGCGGTACGACTACAAGCGCGAGGGCAACGTGTTCCAGCTCGGGCTGTCGGTGATCCCCGGCTCGGAGCGGGTGTTCGTCGATGGCGAGCGCTTGCAGCGGGGCACCGAGTACACGATCGACTACGAGGTGGGGATGCTGATCCTGTTCGCCGCTCTGGGCGCCGACCAGGAGCTGCGGGTGGAGTTCGAGCGCCAGCGGGGCGCGTTGGGCGTGCCCACCGAGTACGAGCGGGGCACGGTCGCGTTTAGCTTCTCGGTCCCCGGTTCGGACAACCTGGAAGGGCTCCTGGCCCGGGCGTCCGACGTCGGCCGGCCCCGACCGGAGAGCCCCACCATGCCCAACACGCATACCGTGGGCGGCCTGCGGCTATCGGGCGACGTGGGAGGCTGGGACTACGAGCTGGTGATGGCCGGCTCGCAGAACGTGTTCCCCCCGTGGGACAACGAGCGGCTGGCCATGCCCAATCGGATCAACGTGATCGCCGAGGCCGAAGGCCTCGATACCGACTACACGGTGTTCGGCCATCAAAGCGGGCTCACCGTGTACGACGGGGCGGCTTTCCATCATTACGGGGCCCGGGAAGGACTGGGGGGGAAAGAAGTGCGCGACCTTCTGGCCCTAAGTAACCAGCTCCTCGTCGCCACCGACGAAGGCCTAACCGTGGTCGACCTGAGCGAGGAGTCGCCGTTCGACCGGGTGGCCTCCTGGAGCCGCCTGCGCCGTGAGCAAGGCTTGCCCGGGGACGAGGCGTTCGTGCTTGCACGCGGGCCCGAGCATGTGTACGTCGTCACCGAGGATTCGCTGGCCTGGTTCTCCCCGGCCGATGCCACGGAGACCGATGAGTGGTCGTTCGGGGACCTGCCGACCGACGTCGACCCCGCGGCGCTCCTTTGGGCCGAGGACCGGTTGTACATGGGTACGGACGCCGGCCTGTACGCGTGGGACGGGGATTCGTGGCAGGCGCACGTCGCTGAAATAAGAACCGCCGTGCACGACCTGGCGCGCCTGGAGGGCGCGCTGTATGTGGCGACATCGTACGGGGTGCGGGAGGGGCGCGGTGGAGAGGAAGTCGACATCCACCGTCGGAACGACGAGTTCCTCTCCCTTTCTGCCCGCCACGGACGGCTGTGGATGGCCGGCCCGGAGGGCCTGTACCGGTTGGACCGTCCCGAGCCGGTGTTGGACGAGCCTTTGACCGCCGTCGGCCCCGGCGACGACGCCCTGTGGGCAGGCGGGACGGCCGACGACGAGTTCGCGCTCGACCTGTGGCGGATCGAAGCCGGCGAGGCCCGGCGCTTCCCCGAGGAGGAAACGCGGATCGAGGGGCAGGACCTGGGGAGGGTTGAGGACATCCCCCGCATCGGGCACACGGCGGTCGGCTTTGCCGGAAAGCTGGCCCTGTCCCGAGAAGTGGGCGATTGGAGCTGGCAGGTTGCCCTAAGTTCCCGCGGGAGCGACTACCAGGAGATCGGAAGCACGCGCGACGGGGCCGTGCACCGGGCCGAGCTGAGCCTGACACAAGGGGGTGACGGGCCTTGGAAGTGGGGGTTCACCGCCAGCACCGGCTGGACGGAGGACACCCCCGGCGCCGGGAACTTCTCCGACACGCACCGGATCGGCTTCACCGCCGACTACGACGGGGACAACGACTGGAGCGGAGGGGTGCGCGCCCACTGGGAGGTGAGCGACGCCCGTGACGAGCCTACCAGCGTGCTTGCCGGAAGGCTGGATGCGTCGTGGGCCCCCGGGCCCACCTACTCGCTGCGCCTCACCCCCAGGCTCCCCAGCGACGGGTTGTTCGCGCCGTCCGTCTTGGAGTCGGGCTACCGCCTCGGGGCGGAGTTTCCTGGGGATACCTGGTCGGGGAAACTCTCCCTCTCCGGGGACCTGCGCGCGCCCGACTGGCGTACCTCGGGCAAGCTGGAGGCCGCGACCAAGGTGGTGCCGTTCTCCGGCTGGACGTTCGAGCTTTCAGGGTCCCGGCCCTACCGGACCGACGGGCGCCCCGGCGACCAGGGAGCGGACCTCACCGTGCGGTGGGAGGAGGAGATCGACTTGCTCCGCTGGACCGTCACCTGGAACGAGTCGCTTCGCAACCGCATTGGACGGGAAGAGCTGCGATGGGAGCGCTCGGCGTCGACCGACTTTCGCTGGTCCCGGATCGAACTTGGGGAGCTTGATTTCCGCCCGCGCCTACGGCTTACCTATGGTCACACCGCGCGGGAAACAAGCGGTCAGGCACGTCTCACCGGCGACATCCGGTTGACCGACACCAGGTTCGACGTGAGCGCCACCGTGGGCCAGGCGTTCCGCCCGGCCATCGAACGCACGCAGCGGACGATCTCCGGGAGCATCAAGTGGTCGTACACCGGCTGGACGGGCCTCACGCCGAGCCTAGAGTGGCAGGGCTCGTGGGAGCTTCTCATGCATCCCCGCTACGACGACCGGCTGACCGAGGAGCACGATCTTTCCGGCAAGCTTGTGTTGGAGCCGGAGGACGCGGACTGGACCAACGAGCTTTCCCTTCGGTACCGCGGGCGGGACGGGTCCTACACGCTGAGCAACCGTCTTTCGATGCCCACCGACTGGGGCACGCTCTCCGGCCACGCGGACGCCACCTGGAAGGACGGGCACCTGCAGGGAAGCGTCTCCACCACCGGCGGCTGGGCGGTCGGCGACATGTGGCGGCTCAACGCCGAACTCGGCTACACGATGAGCGCCCGCCCCCAGGTGGAGGACACCGTCCACCACGGGTTCTACGGCGGCCTGTTCATCACCGCCACGTTCTAAC
>PUNJ01000070.1 GCA_003551705.1 Chloroflexota bacterium
ATTTCTCGCCGGAATTTCTCGACGTCATACTCGATCCCGTGCAGGTAGGCACTCAAGCTGACCACCTGGGAAATGGCCGCAGAAGCCTCCTGGATATGCTCCTCACTCATTCCGCTGAGCCGTAACTGCTCAGTATGGAATGGTGTTCAGTAGGGGCAGTGGATGGCAGTAGCCGCCCCCAGGCCCAGCAGCGCCTTTTGCTGTGCGGTAAGCTTCGTGTCGCTGTCCATCCAGACGGTCATGGCCCAGACGTGCTCGAGCTGGTCATCCGGCATACCGGCCAACCAATCGGGTACAAAGCCGTAGCTGTCGGTGATTTCCTTCATGATCTGATCTCTGCTTGTGTGCTTCATGGTTGCCTCCTTGTCGTCGATACCTTGCCCGTGAGGTGGCGAGGTCGTGTGTTGCTGTGACCTTGAGTGCGCGATCCTATCCCTGTATCACACATTTTAGTCACGCGGCGGCGATCAGGAGTACGTAATCGGTACGCAATTCTCGGCCTGGCACGTCTTACAGATCTCGTGCGCAGGCCTGGTGCGCGCGGCAAGCAGATTGAGAGCGGTCAGAGGCTTGGATCACCCGGCCCGGCTGCGACCCGGACAGGACGAAAAGACCTGCCGGCATTCGCCTGGTGTGCGGTAAGGCTGTTTCAGGCCGGGGAAGCGCTCTGCTTGAGGGACAACGATATGCGCTTCCTGGCCTGGTCCACGTCGAGGACCGTAACCATGACTTTCTGGTTGACCTTGAGCACGTCAGCAGGGTTCTGCACGAACTTTTCTGATATCTGGCTCACGTGTACCAGTCCGTCCTGGTGTATGCCTATGTCCACGAAGGCGCCGAAATT
Source organism: Chloroflexota bacterium (assembly GCA_003551705.1). GTDB lineage: Bacteria > Chloroflexota > Dehalococcoidia > UBA2247 > RBG-13-53-26 > PUNJ01. Next base: position 845 of record PUNJ01000070.1, read on the forward strand.
GGTCACGTTGGTGATGATTCCCGGCAATTGCATGCCGGGGGATAGGTCATCCATGGCCTTCACATTTTCTGAAAAACTGAATGCCTCGAACCTGTCCCGGGGATCGCGGCCAGGCTTGGCCAACTCCGCCATGATATCTGTGAGGGTGGGCATGCCGGTATCGCCGGTCACGTATTTGTTGAGGTCTATCTTTCGGCGCAACGACTCGTTTCTCATCAAGTCCTGAATGGAGCAGCCCAGGTCTGCCGCCATCCGGTCCACGATGTGGTAGCTTTCTGGATGCACGGCGCTGCCGTCCAGCGGATTTGCCGCCCCGTGAATGCGCAAGAAGCCGGCTGCCTGCTCGAAGGCCTTGGGTCCCAGGCGGGGTACCTTCTTCAATTCCTCCCGGCGGGAGAATGGACCGTGTTCATGGCGGTATTCAACGACCCGCTTGGCCATGGCAGGACCCATGCCGGAAACATACGTGAGCAACTGCTTGCTGGCCATGTTAAGTTCCACGCCTACGGCGTTAACGCAACTCATGACCACATCGTCCAGACCGTCCTTGAGCTTGGCTGGTTCCACATCATGCTGGTACTGGCCGACGCCGATGGACTTGGGGTCGATCTTGACAAGTTCCGAAAGCGGGTCCATGAGGCGCCTGCCTATGGACACCGCACCGCGCACGGTAACATCGTGGTCGGGGAACTCATCCCTGGCGACCTCGGATGCGGAGTAAACGGAGGCCCCGCTCTCGTTAACCATGGCGACAATCATCTTCTTGGGCAGGTCCAGCGCCCGCACGAAGCTCTCTGTCTCCCGGCTGGCGGTGCCGTTACCAATAGCGATGGCCTCTATGTTGAAACGCTCCACCAGTTCCTGCAAGACAAGGGCTGCCTCCCGGGCCTGCTTCTCGGACTGGGTGACGAAGACGGTTGTGTTATGGAGCAATTTGCCTTGGGGATCCAGAAATACGACCTTGCATCCGGTCCTGTAACCGGGGTCGATGGCGAGAACGGATTTCTGTCCCAGAGGGGGGGCCATCAGGCACTCCCTCAGGTTCTGTGCGAAGACCCGTACGGCCTCGTCGTCCGAGCGCTCCTTGGTCTCCTTACGAATGTCCGTTTCAATGGATGGGGCGAGCAGCCGCTTGTACGAGTCTTCCACCGCTTCTGCCACCAGGCGCGCCGCGGGTGAATCGCCCTTGACGAAACGGCGGTGCAGAAAGGCCAGGGCTTCCTCTTCAGGTGGACGGACCGTGAGCTTCAGGAAGCCCTCATCCTCACCTCGCAGCATGGCCAGCATCCGGTGACTGGGCACCTTGGCTACGGGTTCCTGCCAATCGAAGTAATCCCTGTACTTGGCACCGGTCTCCTCCTTGTCCTTGACCATGGATGACGTCAGCACGCCTGATCGGGCGAACATGGCGCGCATGTCCTGGCGGCAATCGGCGTCCTCGTTTATCCATTCGGCTATGATATCACAAGCACCCGCCAGGGCTTCTTCTATGGAATTAACACCCAGTTCCTGATTGACGAAGGGTCGTGCCTCCTTGTCCGGGACAGTGGCCGGTTCCTGAAAGTATATCTTCATGGCTAGTGGTTCAAGCCCCTTCTCCTTGGCGATGGTGGCCCGCGTGCGTCGCTTCGGGCGGTAGGGAAGGTAGAGGTCCTCCAGCTCGGCCATGGTGCCGGCGGCGTCGATTGCCTTGCTGAGTTCTTCGGTTAGCAGGTCCCGCTCATGGAGAGATTCAACGATAGCCTCTCGCCGCTTGTCGAGCTCTGCAAGCTGGGTGAGGCGGTCCCGGATGGCGGCGATAGCGACTTCGTCCAGGGAGTCCGTCATCTCCTTGCGGTAGCGGGCGATGAAGGGGACGGTGCCGCCTTCAGCCAGGAGAGAGGCAACCGCCTGGACCTGGCTTCGCTTTATGCTGAGTTCTCCGGCAATGGTTGTCTGGTGTTTTTCGGACATACGCACCTTCTCAGTTTAAGGTTCTGACAGGCTTCATTGTACGGAGGGCGCGTATGAGCGTCAAGAAGCAGTTGCCATTTCAGGGACATGCCGGCTTGCACATCAGCAGCCTTCGCTACTCTGCTCAGTCCTCCGCTTGATGCCCAGGAGCATCTTCCGGTCCATGACGAAACCGATGGGTTCGACGAACATTGTGCCGTAGGCCAGGGCATTACCCAGACCAGGCGGATAACAGGTACGGAAGCGGCATATCAACCGGGTGACGTCGTCTTTTGCTTCCAGGTAGAAGAGCCATGAAGCCCCGTAACCCCCGGCGGAGTCTTCGTCGTGCTCTGGCGAACTCTTCCCTCCACGGATGTCGGTGCCACTGTGTAGTACCAGGGCACGGTCCGGTTCTACGCTGGCGACCAAGAGTGCCGGAGCCTTGGGATGGAGCTTGAGCCGGGCCTCGACTTCTGCCGGGGTAGCTCCCCACCTCAGCCGCCGTCCCCGCAAGTAAGGGCGAAGATTGCGAAGGCCATCAAAGTGGCCCCATAGAGATTGTCGATCAAGCGAATTAGACCTGACATGGTGCAAACCCTCGTTAAACGGGGTACACGGCGCGGCCAGACTCGTCACGGCTCGTTGCCTCTCGGATCACCGGCAAGGGCGGGAACGCCACAATAAGCGTATCGGCCATACAGCGAGACCCGTATGTTCATCTCACTTGACGGCAACCGGAGCAGACTCTCTCACAAAGCGATGATACGCGCTGACCCGCTTGACGGCCCGGCAGGCTTTCTCCAGGGAACTGAAAGCCATGATACCGGC
>PUNJ01000084.1 GCA_003551705.1 Chloroflexota bacterium
CCCCTCCCACCTATCTAATCTTTGTCCACACCCTGCATAATTCTAATGTCGCTGGCCCGCATCGTCAATCAGCGAAAATGAATACCCATATATAAATGTTACCCGAGCAGGGTTGCTTGACGTCTTAAAAGGCATTGGGTTATCCTCACCATACCCTGGCAGCGTCCAATACGGAAGGAGGATGCTATGCAATTTGCACTCTCTACCATGACCCTGGCAAGCCGATCTTTTGAACAGCATGGGCAGATACCCTCCGAATTCACCGGCGAAGGCAATAATATCTCTCCCCCGCTGGCATGGGTCGGTGCGCCTGATCACACGCGGTCATTTGCCATCATTTGCCATGACCCCGATGCTCCGGTGGTCAAGGCGGGAAGCTATGGTTTTGTTCATTGGGTGCTGTATAATCTACCCGCCTCAATAACCAGCCTGGAGGAAGGCGCCACCGAAGGAACATCGGGCATCAATGACTTCGGGCAGGCCGGCTACGGCGGACCTATGCCCCCCGAGGGTCACGGGACACATCTATACTACTTCTTGGTGCTTGCTCTGGACCGGGAACCCGATCTGGAACCAGGCCTCACCATGGACCGTTTCTTTCAGAAGGTGGAACCGCATGTTCTGGGCATGAACCGGCTGATCGGGTCCTATGCTCGTACCTGAGCTAGTGAGACGGTGCAGGCACGATTGGCAGCAGAAGACACGTTGGAGGTAACGGTGCCATGCTATGATGAAGGAGCCATGATCATCACGATCAGTTCGCCCCTTGCAAGACTGAAGCCATGCGGCAGTCATGAGCTGGGTAGCACGTGGCATGGGGTTTTCAGGGTAGGATAGCGGTCTCTAGGACAAGCCTTCTTCCAGCGAGGCCATATCCTCGAACAGTCGCAGAGTTTCCTCCGCCTCCTCCTCGTCCAGAACGCTAATGGCATAGCCCGTATGCAGTAGTACGTAGTCGCCCACCTGGACTTCAGGGGTGAGCACAATACTGATATTCAGGCTCAGTCCACCAAGCTCCGCCTCAGCCTCATCACCGTTTATTGACTTAACCAGGGCCGGTATCGCTAGACACATCACCTGCTCCTTCAGCAAAATTAGCGATCACCGCCTGCCCCAGCGAGATACCACCGTCGTTGGCCGGCACCAGGCTATGATTGAAAACCTGGAAACCAGCCTCTTCCAACCGGCTTGTCGCCAGCCGGAGCAACAAGCGGTTTTGAAAGACGCCCCCGCTCAGAGCGATCCTGTTCACTCCCGACTCTTCAGCAACAAGCCGGCACATATCAACCACAATGCGACTGACCGTATTATGGAACTTCGCTGAGATATGGCCCAACGGGACATGATTTCTGACATCCCCAACAATCGCCTCGAAGAGGTCCCCCAATTTCACGACCCGCGTTCCCCCCTCTTCAATGATCGCGAAGGGGTACGCGGCATCGCATTTTTCGTCACCCACAGCCATCTCCAACTCGACGGCTGCCTGGGCCTCATAGTCTACTCTCCCCCTCAGCCCAATCAGGGCCGATACCCCATCGAAAAGACGGCCGCAGCTTGATGTCTGCGGAGAGTTTACTCCCCGCTCGATCTGCCGGAGCACGGTCTCTAGTTCGCCTGGATCAATCGACGTCAACCAAGGCAGGCCCATTTTCACTGCATCCCTGCCCAGCAATGTGTAGAGATAGGAGAGGGCCATCCGGTAGGGCCGCTTAATGGCGGCGACTCCGCCGGGCATGGGCACATATTCCAGATGCCCGGACCTCCTGAACCCCCGGTAATCGGCGAGTAGAAACTCGCCCCCCCAGACCGCACCATCGCTTCCATAACCGGTACCGTCGAAAGCAACGCCGATGACCGGTTCCCGAACACCGTTTTCAGCCATGCAAGCGACGATATGCGCATGATGATGCTGCACGCCAACCAGCGTATAACGTCCGGCAAGAGATTTGGCGTATTTTGTGGACAAATACTCTGGATGAAGGTCATGGGCCATAGTCCGGGGTTGGAGGCGAAAGAGCTTCTTGTAAAGCTCGACCGTGCTCTCAAAATGCTCCAGGGTCTCCACATTCTCCATGTCCCCGATATGCTGGCTTACGAAGGCATGGCTGTCTCTGGTCAGGCAAAAAGTGTTCTTGAGTTCAGCACCGCAGGCCAGCACCTCCTTGGCAGTAAAGGGGAGCAGAACGGGGTAAGGAGCATAACCACGGGCCCGTCGGACCAGCCGCGGCTTGTTCCCCTCGACCATGGCAACACTATCATCGTAGCGAGCATAGATCTCCCTGTCATGGACCACAAAGTAGTCAGCGATATCCCCGAGCCTCTCAAGCGCTTCGCCGTTGTCCTTGGCAATCGGTTCTTCACTGAGGTTACCGCTGGTCATCACCAGGGGCAGCCCTGCCTTCTTGAGCAGGATGTGGTGAAGCGGCGTATAAGGCAACATCACCCCCAAGTACTTGAGCCCGGGCCCTACTCCCGCGCACACCACAGAGCCGTCACGCCATCTCAGGAGCACGATGGGGCATTCGGGAGACGAGAGCAACTTCGCCTCCTCTGCACTTACCTGGCAATGCTCCTTGACTTCATCCACGGTGCCCATCATGACTGCCAGAGGTTTGAAGGGACGGTTCTTCCTTCGGCGCAGGCGATGGACGGCCGCCTCGCTGGTGCCGTCGCATACCAGATGAAAGCCCCCCAGTCCCTTGACGGCCAGTATTCCCCCCTCCTTGAGCAACTGAGCGGCTGTGGCGATGACTTCATCACAAACCACCTTTGACCCATCAGGATTGAGGAGTTCCAAAGAGGGACCGCATTCAGGACAAGCATTTGGCTGAGCATGGAACCGCCTGTCAAGAGGATCGTCGTATTCGCCCTGGCAATCAAGGCACATCTTGAACGAGCGCATTGTGGTAAGCGGCCTATCATAAGGAATGTCCTCGATAATGGTGAAGCGCGGCCCGCAATTAGTGCAATTGGTAAATGGATAACCGTAGCGCCGGTCCTGAGGAGAGAATAACTCGTTACTGCAGGCATCACAGGTAGCAATGTCTGGGCACACCAGTTGATACTTGTCCGCCTCAGTAAGACTGTGGCGTATCTCGAACCCGCTATGGCCTGCCGGCGAAGCCATCTCAGCCGCGATGCTTTCTATGCGCGCCAGTGGTGGCGCCTCAGTCTGAAGTTCACTCAGAAATCGCTCCAGATGACGCCTGTCCCCCTCCACCTCTATGCGAACATCGCCCGAGGTGTTGAACACCCAGCCTTTCAGCCCGTGCTTGGTCGCAAGCTGATAAACAAAGGGCCTGAAACCGACCCCTTGAACTACACCTTGCACACTGATGCGTAATAACTCTACTGATACCGTCTTCGTCAACGTCTTTCTTCGTCCTTACTTGGAAACGGTCTTCTTGTCGTCCATCTCCGAGACAAGCCAGGACAACCAGGCTTCCAGTCCCTCCCCGGTCTTACAGGATATGGGGAGTATCCTGGCCTTGGGATTGAGACCGCTTACAACCTGGATAAACCTGGTCAGATCGAAATCAAGATAGGGCAGGAGGTCCACCTTGTTGATAAGCACGACGTCGGCCTCGGTAAACATCAAGGGATACTTGTACGGTTTATCGTCGCCCTCCGGAGCGCTGAGAATCATGACCTTCCGGTGTTCGCCAAGATCGAACTCAGCCGGGCAAACAAGGTTCCCCACGTTTTCTATAAGCAGAAGATCGATATCGCCAAGAGCAAGGTGGTCCATGGCCTTTTCCATCATGTTGGCATCGAGATGGCAACGATCGCCGGTGTTGATCTGGATTACCGGTACTCCTTGCTCGTGGACCTTGTCAGCATCAACCTGCGAGGCTATGTCTCCTTCGATGACCGCTATTCGGCTATTTGCCTTAACCCCGCTTATGGTCCGAAGAATGAGGCTGGTCTTGCCCGATCCCGGCGATGACATGACGTTTACAGCCAGAATGCCATGCGTATGCAGCCGTTCCCGGTTCTGGCCTGCCTTTGCCTTGTTCATCCCCAGAATGTCTTCCTTGATGGTGAGTACCTTTACCGTCATTACTCCACCTCTATGCTGTCGACGAAGAACTCCCGGCCGGACATTATGTCCACTCCCCGATTCTGGCAGTTGGGACAAGTCCAGTCAATATCGGCAGGCATAAACTCACAGCTACAATCACGACACCTCAGCCTGGCCTGTGGTTGGTCAATGGTTAGCACAGCCCCAGCAGCAACCGTGTCCCGGCTCAGCAACTCAAAGTAGAACTCTACACTGTCTCCAACAACACCGGACAGTTTGCCTACGGTTAAGCTGACTCTGGTGACCCGGCTGGCCTGTGCAGTCGTGGCCTTTTCCAGGACTATCGACAGTATGCTCTCGGTAATAGAAAGTTCGTGCACCGTTTGATTCTGATTATAGGTTGGTTCAGGCTGGCTCTGCAAACAGTAGTATGATTTGGGCAACGCCATAACACGTAAAAAGCTTCGCGCCCGCCCGGCCCATTCTTCTGCATGACTGACGGAGGACGCCAATTACTACCATGAAAACCAGCACTGGGGGGGTCCTAGTTAGCTTTTGCAGGGTGGATGCTTGGAAATGCAACTTAGGTTACGTTATTTGTCCTGATAACTAAGTAGAATAATCAAACAATCTGCAGGCATTCCCGTTAACCAACGGTGGTTGAACTGGTATACTTTATTCTGAAGACTGCCAAACCAATAACCACGACTGTTAACGCAAACCCGCAAGCAACGAGTCGTAGCCAGGGGAAGAAGATTTTGTACTGGAGGAAATGCTTGGGCCGCCCTGATAATCTGAGGCATATGAGAATGTTGCTGTCCCTCAATGAGCGCTCCTCGGCCCCCTTTCCCAGAGAAACCGTCCAGGAAGTCCAACCTTCGATACCAAATGGCACGCCAGTGCGGGATTTTGGGCCCGGAATACTCTTACCATACCATATAAGCTTGGCCTGTACCGGCATCTCAACCAGTACACGGGCGCATCTCACAACCCCCATTCTGGCTAAGGACATACAAAAAATAGGAGGCGAAGATGCCGCAAAGTGACGTGACCTCGAAGCCCGGGGAAATCGTTGATGATGAAAAGTTAGCTGAAGAAATACAGCGCATCGTCGCGACGAACCGGGGCCATGCCGGTGCTCTTATACGCGTACTGCAGGAAGCCCAGGGACTCTTTGGCTATCTGCCGGCACCGGTGATGAGAGCCATCTCCCGAGAAATGAAGGTTCCACTGAGCGAAGTCAACGGGATTGTCAGCTTCTACAGCTTTTTCTCCACCGTGCCCAAGGGTAAGTACGTTATCCAGGTATGCTTGGGTACCGGCTGCTATGTCAAGGGCGGGCAGAAGATCTTGCATACCCTGAAGAAGGAGTTCGACCTTGAACCTGAGGAGATCACACCAGACGGTAAGTTCTCTCTCGAAAACGTCCGATGCGTGGGTTGCTGCGGACTTGCGCCGGTAGTGGCGATTGGAGAGAACGTGCATCGCCGGGTCAAGCCTGCCGACGTGAAGGGCATCCTTAGTTCGTACAAGTAAGGAGAGACGCAAAGTGAAACGACTTACATCAGCAGCAGACTTGCAGGCTCTGGCCGAACGGGTCCAGCGGGAACTGGCAGAGCATGATAAGAAGATTCAAATCAAGGTCCACCTGGGGACCTGCGGCATTGCGTCAGGCGCAAACGGGGTTTTGGAAGCTCTCAAGCATGAAATGGAAACCCGGAAATTGTCCGATTGCGTTATCTTGAGAGCATCCTGTATCGGTCTCTGTGATCGCGAGCCGATGGTCTCCGTTATACTGCCGGGGCAAAAACCCGTGCGCTACTTCAATGTCACGGAAGACAAAGCACCCGTCATTGTCGAAGAGCACATCGTAAAGAGCAAAGCGTGTACCGAGTGGGCTGTGGATGAGAATGCCCCCTGGTTCAAGCTCCAGCATCTAAGGATTATGCGTGACCAGGACATTGATCCAGCCAGTATCGACGAGTATATTTCCCGGGATGGTTACCGTGGTCTGGCCAAGGCCCTGACCGAGATGAAACCTGAGGACGTCCTGGAGGAGATCAAGCAATCGGGGGTGAGGGGAAGGGGAGGAGCTGGCTTTCCCGCAGGAACAAAGTGGACCTTTGTGCGCAACGCTGTTGGCGACGAGAAGTTTGTACTCTGCAATGGCGATGAGGGCGACCCCGGCGCCTACATGAATCGCGCCGTCTTGGAAGGCAATCCCCACTCCGTAATTGAGGGCATGACTCTTGGAGCCTATGCTATCGGCAATGTACGCCAGGGCTATGCCTACATCCGAGCCGAGTATCCTCTGGCTGTCAACACCCTACAGAATGCCATAGAGCAGGCGCGTGATTATGGTCTACTGGGAGACAATATCCTGGGGACCGGCTTCAGCTTCGACATCGAGATCTTCCCTGGTGCCGGAGCCTTTGTATGCGGTGAAGAAACCGCCCTTATGAGGTCCATCGAAGGGAAACGAGGTAATCCTACCCAGAGACCCCCCTTCCCGGCTAACAAAGGACTGTTCGACAAACCCACCTCGCTCAATAACGTCGAGACCTGGTCCAACATACCCCAAATTGTATGGAAAGGGGCGGACTGGTTCTCCAGCGTGGGCAATGAACGCAACAAGGGAACAAAGACCCTCTGCCTGGTGGGGAAAACAGCCAATACCGGTCTGGTTGAGGTCCCGCTGGGGATCACCCTGAAAGAACTGGTGTTCGATATCGGCGGTGGCATAGGCGAGGGAAAGAAGTTCAAAGCGGTGCAGTTGGGAGGCCCATCGGGAGGTGTTATACCGGCAAGACACGACGATACCCCCATAGACTATGAAGCGGTCCCAGCACTTGGCGCTATCATGGGTTCGGGCGGCGTTATCACGCTCGACGAAGATGACTGTATGGTCGATATTGCCAAGTTCTTCCTGGGCTTCACCCAGGACGAGTCCTGCGGCAAATGCACACCCTGCCGGTCAGGTATACCCGAGATGCTGGAAACATTGACCCGGATTAGCCAGGCCAATGGTAAACTCGAGGACATCGACCTCCTTTCAGAGTTGGGAAAGATGGTGGCGGAGGTCTCCTTATGTGGTCTGGGACAGACAGCGCCCAATCCTGCGTTGACCACAATACGCCACTTCCGAGAAGAGTATGAGGCCCACATAATCGACAAGAGATGCCCTGCCGGGGTGTGCAAGGCTCTGGTTGCTTTCCATGCCATAGAGGACAGGTGCTACCCCTGCCTTGAAAGCGTAGCCGGGTTTGACGCCGGCGGCTTCGAGAACCTGAAGTCACTCCTTCCGGAATTGATTCCAGACCGTGTCATGGCGACGCTCGGAAACGGAGCATGCGCCGTTGATTTTACCCGGTTCTTGATAACTGTCCCTGCCCAGAACAAGGAATGCACCAAATGCCCGACATGCCGCCTGGGCAATGCTCACATGGTGAAGCTCCTTGAGGATATCGCCACCGGCAACGGCAGTCGAGAAACACTCGATGTAATCGTAGCACTTGGCGACGTCATGAAGACCGGATCGGAATGCCCGGTGGGCAAGAGTGCTCCGGACGTGGTCATGTTCGCCCTGGAGCACTTCCGTGATCAATTTGAAGCACATATCGCCAACAGGGCTTGTCCGAAAGGCATCTGCCGGAAGACTGTGCCTTACAGCGACATCTGTTTACTTCGAGCCGGCGCACCAATTCAAACGAGGTGAAGATACATGCAGAAGGTTAACTTAACCATAGACGGCACTCTGGTGGAGGCAACGGAAGGGATAACGGTACTGGAGGCGGCACGAGCCGAAGGCATCTACATCCCGACCCTTTGTGCTGACCCCGATCTGGAACCCTATGGGGGTTGCCGGTTGTGTCTGGTGGAAATCGACAAAATGGAGGGGCTCCCAGCTTCATGCACAACGCCCGTTGCGGAAGGGATGGTAGTGCGTACCGAGACCCCCGGCGTGCAGGAAGCGCGCCAGCGTACTCTTGAATTGCTCCTCACAGACCATCCTGACAACTGCCTGGTCTGTTCCAAGAACCAGCACTGCGACCTGCAGAAGGTCGCAGCTTATGTCGGTATCGACCAGCCACGCTTCAAGAAGCTGGAAAGACAAACCGAAATCGACTCCTCCAACCCGTTCTTTGTCCGCGATTCCAGCAAGTGCATCCTCTGCGGCAAGTGCGTGCGGGTCTGTAACGAAATACAGGGGCTTGGCGCGCTGGAGGTGATGAACAATGGTCTTTCCTCCAAGATCATCACTTCCGCCGGCGATATACCCATTTTGGAGTCCATATGTGAGTCCTGCGGACAGTGTGTTGCCAAGTGCCCCACAGGGGCGCTCATGCCCAAAAACTATCGATGGGCGTCGAAGGAGGTAAGTACCGTCTGCCCCTACTGCGGGGTCGGCTGCGGCACATACCTGGCTGTCCGGGGGAATGAGATTGTGGGAGTGAGGGGCGACCCGGAAAACCCGGCGAACAAGGGCAGCCTCTGTGTCAAGGGACAGTTTGGTTTCGAATTCGTTGATCACCCCGACCGTCTGACCTCACCACTGATCAGAAGAAACGGAAGATTCGTCGAGGCATCCTTCGAGGAAGCTTTGGACCTGATCGCCAGCAAGTTGAACGAATATAAGGGTGATCAGTTTGCCGCCGTTGCATCTGCCAGAATCACCACTGAGGACAACTACGTCATCCAGAAACTGGCCCGGGCGGTGATGGCTACCAATAATATCGACCATTGTGCCCGCCTCTGACATGCACCCTCCGTGGCTGGTCTAGCCACAAGCTTCGGCAGCGGTGCCATGACCAATACCATAGGCGAAATCGAGAATGCCGCCTGCATACTCTCCGTGGGCAGTAACACCACGGTCACCCATCCCATTGTTGGGCTAAGGGTCAAGAAGGCGGCCAAGAACGGGGCAAAGGTTATCGTCGCCAATCCCAGGAGGATCGACCTCTGCCGGATTGCCGACATATGGCTCCGACAGCGTCCGGGTACCGATGTGGCCCTTCTTATGGGTATGGCCCGGGTCATGGTCGATGAAGGACTGGCGGACTCGGCTTTCATCGAGGAGAGATGCGAGAACCTCGATGCCTTCAAAGACTCTCTCAAGAATTTTGACCTTGAAACCGTCGAGAACATAACCGGGGTGCCACGGAACAAGGTAGCTGAAGCCGCCCGCATGCTGGCCGGCAACAGTCCCGCTTCCATCCTGTACTGCATGGGCATTACCCAGCATTCTCACGGTACGAATAACGTGATGGCCCTTGCCAACCTGGCGATGCTCACAGGCAACGTAGGCAAACCTTCGTCCGGAGTCAATCCGCTCAGAGGACAGAACAATGTGCAGGGCGCTTGCGATATGGGCGCTTTGCCGAATGTCTACCCGGGTTATCAAAAGGTGGATAGCCCTGAGGTCCGCGAGAAGTTTGAAGCCGCCTGGGGTTGCAACTTGAGCGCAACACCTGGGTTGACCCTCACCGAGATTCTCCAGGCTGCCCATGACAAACGCATCAAGGCTCTGTACGTTGTGGGAGAGAATCCCGTATTGACCGAATCTGATGCCAGCCATGCCAAGGAAGCCTTGGAAGCTCTCGAATTCCTGGTCGTTCAAGACATCTTTCTCACTGAGACGGCGCTTCTGGCCGACGTTGTCTTGCCGGCAGCGAGCTTTGCCGAGAAGGACGGGACCTTCGTAAACACTGAAAGACGTGTACAATTGGTGCGCAAGGCAATCGAGCCGCGCGGTGATGCCCGTCCAGACTGGTGGATAACCTGCCAGATAGCGAGAAGACTGGGTGGAAAAGGGTTTGATTTCGATAGTCCGAAAGAAATCATGATTGAAATATCATCCCTTACTCCCAGCTACGGCGGCATAACCTACGACCGCCTCGAAGCAGGCGGCGTGCAATGGCCGTGTCCCAGCCAGGACCATCCGGGAACACCGGTACTTCATACAGAGCGATTCTCCACGCCCAGCGGCAAGGGACGGTTCATGCCTCTCGAATACAAGCCTTCGGCAGAATGCCCAGACGAGGCATATCCTCTCATTCTCACAACTGGGCGCAGCCTTTACCACTACCATACCAGAACGATGACTGGCAGGGTGGCAGGGCTGAATGTATTCAGAGATCGTGAGCTTGTGGAGATAAACCCGAAGGACGCAGCCGCTCTTGGCATCGCTGACGGCGACGCAGTAACGGTCAAGTCCCGCCGCGGAGCGGTGAAAGCGGAAGCAAAGGTAACTGATGATTCGCCCCCGGGCGTAACCTTCATGACCTTCCACTTTGCTGATAGCCCAACAAACGTGGTTACCAGCCCTGCTCTTGACCCTGTGGCCAAGACTCCGGAATTGAAGGTATGCGCCGTCAGGGTAGAAAAGGCTTAGAACGAGGGGGCTTTACGACGATGAAAGAGATAAACCTAACCATCAACGGAAAACAAGCCAAAGGGAAAGAGGGAGATACCGTTCTCGAAGTGTGCCGCTCCAACGGCATCGATGTCCCCGCTCTTTGCCATTTCCAGGGACTGAGCAATGTGGGAGCCTGCCGCATATGTGTGGTGGAGGTTGAAAGGGAGAGAAGGCCGGTCCCCGCTTGCACCCATCCCGCCGGCGACGGAATGGTGGTAAAGACGGATACCCCGGCGCTGGAAAACCACAGGCGTTTGATTCTCGAACTGATGTTCACCGAACGCAATCATTTCTGCATGTTCTGTGAAGTCAGCGGCGACTGCGAATTGCAGAAACTCGCCTATCGCTACCAGATGGACCACGTGCGCTACACGCATAAATTCCCCAAGCTCCCGGTAGACGCTCTCAGTGAATACCTGATAATCGACCACAATCGCTGTATTCTTTGCGGGCGCTGTGTACGGGCTTGTCAGGAGGTAGCCGCCAGCCGCACCATCGGGTTCAGTTCGCGAGGACACAAGACCATGGTGTCGGCTGACTTGGAGGAGTCCCTGGGTGAATCAACCTGCCGCCTCTGCGGCCCCTGTATCGAATCATGTCCCACCGGGGCCATCATGAACAGGTTGAGCCTTTACAAGGGTACCAGAGAGAACTGCACCGAACTGCAGACTGCCTGTCCTGGATGCGCTGTCGGCTGCGAACTGAATGTGTGGATCAGGGACAACAATCTGGTCAAGATCGAGTCTACGGACATGACCGGCGACTTGCGGGGCAGCCTCTGCCGCATGGGACGCTTTGAATTGCTGGAACCGGCACCCCCAAGAATCACGACTCCGCTGCTGCGCAACAAAGACGGAAAGCTGGAAGCATGCAGTCTGGAGGAGGCGGCGGCAGCGGCAGCCGGGAAATTCTCGACGGGCAAGGCAGCCGGCATCTTCTCCTCACGACTTCCGGGCGAGACAGCCGGCCTGTTCAAAAAGTTCATGGAGCAAGCAGCCGGCAGCGAGCTTGTGGATACCACTGATGGTAACTGGTATCGTGCCATAGCTTCGGGCATGAAGAATGCCAATGGCAACCTCTTCAATGCCGAAATCAAGCTTGAGAGCATCCCGGAGGCGGACTTCATCCTGCTGGTGGGCGCTGACCCCCAGAAGACAAACCCGGTGGTGAGTACTCTCATCCGCCGCACGGTGAATAGCAACAAGGCCAAGCTGGTGGTAATCGATGCAGATACGGACCTACTACCGCTGTGGTCCTACATCTGGCTCAAACCGAAGCCTGGCACAGAAGATGCCGTCATCCAAGGTCTTATGAAGGGCGTGGTTAGCCAGAGCGGGGCCAGGCGCGGGCTAAGCGAGACCCTCGATAACAAGATCAAGTCCATCGACCTGGCAAAAGCGGCCCAGCAGAGCGGCATCAGTCAGGATGACCTGCTCAGCGTAGCCACGGCATATGCTCAGGCAAAGAAACCCGTCATCATCTACGGTGATGGGTTGTTGGCCGGCAACACCGATGCTATCAACGACATTGTCGACCTGGCCACAATAACCGCCAACGGCAATGGGCTCGGAGTCCTGTCACTGAAACCCAACGCCAACAGCCGCGGGGCCTGGGAACTGGGTCTGGCAAAAGGTGTTACGGAGAAACCGGCAGGTATGTTCCTGCTACTCGGCGATGAGGAGCCGGGCGAGAGACTACTGAAGCAACTGAAGGGTCTGGGCTACCTGGTGGTGCAGGCCAGCTACGAATCACCGGCTACGGAGATGGCGGATGTGGTGCTACCATCCCCCATTTGGGCGGAAAGAGCCGGGAAGTACGTCGCTATTGACGGCCACACTCTCGAAGCCAAGAGGGTTTTGGATCCCGCCGGCGGCATGGCACAGGATGCAGAAGTCCTGACCTTGATCGCCAAGAAACTTGAACGCAGCTTAGTCTAGTAGGAGGTATAAGGTGGCTAAAGTAACCGTAGCTTCGGTCTGGCTCGATGCCTGTGCCGGGTGTCATATGTCCTTCTTGGATCTCGATGAGAAACTGATCGACTTGCTCGATTCCATTGAGCTTCGAGCGACGCCCGTCACCGATTTCAAGAAGATTACGCCGGTTGATGTCGGCATCATCGAGGGCGCTATCAGCAATGAGCATGACGAGCATGTAGCCAGGGAGTTGAGAGAGAACTGCAAGATACTGATGGTGTGGGGCGATTGCGCTGTATTCGGCGGTCTCATGAGCATGCGAAATCTCTTCAGCACCGAGGAGGTCCTGGAGGCGTACTATCACACCGCGGGTACCGTCGGCAACAAGATTCCATCTTCGGAGGAACTTCCCCCTCTCATCAAGGTGAAACCGGTCAATCAGGTGGTCAAGGTCGATTGTTATGTCCCCGGCTGCCCGCCAAGCCCTGAAGCAATACTGCATGCACTTTCCGAACTGCTCCAGGGCCGGATTCCGGTGCTTCCCAGCGAAATAATGAGGTTCGATTAAAGGTACCTCCGGAGGTAATCAATGAGCCAGAAGATAGTTATTGAACCAGTAACACGAATAGAAGGTCACGGCAAGGTGACCATTGAGTTAAACGACAAGGGCAACGTGGACAAAGCCACGCTCCATATTACCCAGGTGCGCGGTTTCGAGAAGTTTTGCGAAAACCGACTTTTCTGGGAGATGCCCCTGATCACGCCGCGAATATGCGGTATCTGTCCCGTTAGCCACCACCTGGCTTCCGTCAAGGCGGGTGACGCCATACTGGGCGTAACGCTCACCGACACCGCCAAGAAACTACGCAAGCTTATTCACATGGCCCAGATTCTCCAGTCGCATGCCCTCCACTTCTTCTACCTGGCTAGCCCGGAACTGGTGTTGGGTTTCGATGCTGACCCGGCAACAAGGAACGTGGTAGGTGTAATTGGAGCTATCCCTGAAGTGGCCAAGAAGGGTGTCGCACTTCGCTCCTATGGACAGCGAATCATCCAGACCATGGGTGACAAAAGAGTCCACCCCAACGCCGCCATCCCCGGCGGCATGAACCGGGCTTTCCCTGAAGACAAGCGTCAGGAATTTCTCGGCCAGATAGACAACGTCATAGCCGACTGCCAGTTGGCCGTCAACATCGTAAAGGACTACGCGGCCAAGAATGCCGACGTCGTTCTGAACTTCGCCAGCTTCCCCAGCGGCTATCTGGGTCTCGTCGATGACAAGGGCAACATCGAATACTACGACGGTGTCCTGCGTCTGAAGGACAGGGAGGGCGCAATTGTGGAGGACGGCGTCGACCCCAAGAACTACCTGTCGATCATCGAGGAGAAGGTCGAGGACTGGAGCTACCTCAAGTCACCCTACTACAAGAAACTCGGCTATCCGGCCGGGATGTACCGGGTCGGACCGCTGGGCCGGGTCAATGTGGCTGATCGCTGCTCAACACTCCTGGCCAACGAGGAGATTGCCGGCTTCAAGAAGCTGGTCAACAACGGCGTAGCCCAGGGTTCCATGTTCTATCACTACGCCCGGCTAATCGAGATGCTCAACGCTGCAGAGGAGATAAAGGTCCTGCTCAGCGACGACGGCATCACTGCCCAGGATATATGGGTGCGAGCAAACGTCGCCAACGAGGAAGGCATTGGTGTCATCGAGGCACCTCGGGGCACCCTGATCCACCATTACTGGGTAAACGAAAGCGGGCAGATCAAGAAGGCCAATCTGATAGTCTCCACGGGCCATAACAACCTGGCCATCAACAAGGCCGTGTTCGAAGTGGCCCGCGAGTACATCAAGGACGGTAACGTGAACGAGAGCATCCTCAACCGTGTCGAGGTAGCCATTCGTTGTTACGATCCGTGCTTCTCCTGTTCATCACACGCCCAAGGTCACATGCCTCTCGAGATGACGATCTTGGATGCAGACGGCACAGTCAGGCAAGTATTGAGGAGCTGACACTTGAAGACCCTTGTCCTGGGCATCGGCAACACCATTCTGGGAGATGATGGTGTCGGTGTAGAGACGGTGAAGGCAATAGCTGAAAGAATATCGGACGATAATGTCGATATTCTGGATACTCCCTATGACGGCTTGAACCTGTTCGACTTTATACGCGACTATGAACGGTTGATTGTGATCGATGCGGTCCTCACCCAAAACAGCGAGGCCGGCAAGGTGTACCGATTGACACCCGATGCACTGCCGCCTCCGTCCGCCTCCGGCGCCGCATCACACAACCTTAATCTGGCAACCACCCTTGAGTTGGGTAACCGCCTCTTCCCGGGTGAGATGCCCAGAGAGGTCACCATCTTCACCGTGGCCATTGATGATGTCGTTACCATTACTGAGGAGATGACAGACAGCGTAAAGCAGGCGATACCCGAGCTGATAGACCTTGTCCTGATCGAACTGGGGCTGGCCTAGGTATGGCCCAGGCCACCTCCTGACAGGACTCGGTTGGATCGCATATTTGTGACTGTTGCGATCAGGTGACTATTTCAGTCCCGAATACATGACATAAGTTATGTCGAGAGCAATTTGAACTTGCAATTATGGCACGAAAAAGCCGGTTTGACTCTCGCCTGCCGGCTATAGTAGAATCGGGCTTGGAACTCCAGCCGTAAGACCGAAGGTTAAGCGTGAAAGGTTGAGGCGTTATGGTCAATGAAGTCTTAAGTCCGTACAGGGAGGCCGTCGACGCCGTGATCGAGGCGGGCGGCGAAGCCCTGCGGCAATGTTACCAGTGCGGCCTGTGCACCGGTACCTGCCCCTGGAACTACCTCAAGAAGTTCTCCAGTCGAAGTCTCATCCACCAGGCCCAGTTGGGCACAGCCGATTTCGAGAGCGAGGAGACTTGGACATGCGTCACCTGCCGGGCCTGTGTGGCCCGCTGCCCCCGTGAAGTAGCCATCATCGACATCATGAAGGCCCTGCGCAGCATCATCGCCGAGATGGGTGCAGGCTACATGCCGGAGTCCCTGCGGGTTACCCTCAAGAACATCGCCGGGGCAGGCAATCCCCTGGGAGAGCCTGCGGAGAACAGGCACCAGTGGGCGGGCGATAGGAAGTACCCGGAGCAGTCCGAGCTTCTCTATGTGCCCTGCTGTGTGTCCGCCTATGACCCGGTGGCCCGGAG
>PUNJ01000169.1 GCA_003551705.1 Chloroflexota bacterium
AGAACCGGCAGGTTATATTGCCCGCTTCAGCTTTGGTTGCTGGTGGGCGCTCCGTTTCCTGGTCTCCAGACGGGACACATATCTTGTTCACCGCCGGTCCTTCTGTACACAAGATAGACCTGGCAACCCAGGAGCGGACCCATCTGCACTTTGAAGAAACAGTGTTCCATGAATATGAAGCGGCATCCTATTGTCCGTCTGGGGACAAGATAGTCTTTGCTTATGCCACCGGCGGAATCTTTGTGATGGACGCCGACGGCACCAATATAACACCCTTGTGCGAAGATGGTTATGCGCCGGCATGGTCCCCGGACGGCACCAGGCTGGCCTTCTCTTCTCCAGAGGGCTATCTGGTCTTCATGGATGCCGATGGCAGCAACAGGCATGTATTGACCGAGAAAGGTGGATGGCCCGATTGGTCTCCGGACGGGGAGAGGATTGTGTTTGCCTATAACAGAGACAACGACTTCTCTCTGTACACGATGAACGCGGACGGCAGCAACGTCACCAGGATCACATCGCCGGGACTCACGGCCCTGTTTCCGAAGTGGTCGCCTGATGAATCGAAAATAGTCTTTAACGTCGAGCGGGCCGACGGGGGCGAGGTCGATATCTATGTCATGGACGCCCCGTGAGTGCCAGGTGTAGATTCCGGCTCCGCCGGCATCAGAACGTCTGTGTTCTACCTGGACTGCTATATCGATCCGCGCCGCCCGGCTTTCGAAATATCTCGGCCTCCAGAGCACTTACCAACTCCGCCGCTGCCTGTGGCGTCTTGACTGTGGTGACCTTCACCTTACGGCCATCATCGAGAATCAAGTCCACGTCCCACAGCCATCCTTTGCTAGGCATTTCGTTCCTCGAGGAGGGGCTGTATATGCCCCACACAGCTAGAGTCGCCCAGGGATTTAGCGGTGCCCCCGCCCCGCCAAACCGTGATAGCCTGCAGAAGTTTGAGACCTTCACCACATTCTGGTAGGGAATATGCTGCCTTAACGGCAGCCGTATACCCAGGACCATCAGGCGGCGAGTCATGACTGCCTGGTGCGGATAGAATACCTTCTCCCATCCGGTCCCCAAAGCGGGGCTGTAAGTGACAGGGCCTGGACCAGGTACGAAGCTTGGCATATCGCCTATGATCATAGCATGCTTTCCGGTATTTCACCAGTGGGATGCCACGATCAAGGGGCACGTGTTCTGCCTTTCTGGCGCTGGTATTGATGGACGAGCTGAAGCGCTGTCTGAAGAGACGGGGGCGGGACTTTGAATGGAACGACATCAGGCGAGACCTTGAGGCGCTGTGTGAGGTGGAGGTTTGGGATGGGGCACAGAGGTATGCCCTGCGGACACCGGTGCAGGGCATAGCTGGAAAGACGCTTCAGGCTGTCGGGGTAAGCATCCCTCCGTCAGTGCGACTCATGGCCTGATCAGTAACGCCAATCGCCAAGCGGGGGTGTGGTACTTAACAACAACCCCGGCCTCTGCAAGACAGAGAGGATTCTCCCCTACCAGCACGAAATTCTTAACAGCCCTCTTATCTCTCGCTAATCGCATCAATATCAGATAACTCTAAGCCTTCTTGTTCAACTGCATCTGTGCTATCACCATTGCAGCAGGCTGGCATATCAGCCAGAGGAGGAATAGCAGCACAGGGGAGACATCGGAGATATCTCGTATCGCTGCGCTGTAATTCCAGTAATACCATAGAACCACGAAGAAGTTGACGATGGGTACCAGGAACAGCAGAAGCATCCACGGATTTGGCGCCCCCGATGTGAGTCTTCTGAGTTCATTCGAGGTGGATACCAGCCAGTACACAAAGTAGATACCAAACGTCAGCAATGATAAGACGAGGACAAAGACTGGATTCCTGTATTTCGCCATGGCAACCCTCCTTCACTCTTTCTGAGTCAATATCAACACTCCCAGTGACTTTCTCCCTGACCAGTTAATCACTGGCAGCATCATAGACCATCAATGGTTTCATGGCCGGTCTCAGATGTCCGCTGACTCCTCGTAGCTGCCTAGCTCGCGAAGGGTAAGACCACGGAGCTTCAGCGCGGTCGGATCATCGGGCCGAGTCTCTAGTATTCGATTGAAGTCTCTCAGAGCCTCCTCGTACCTGCCAAGCTTGGCAAGAGTAAGACCACGGTTGTAGAGCGTCCATGGGCCACCAATCTAAAGCCCGACCCGGTCACCTACTCCGAGCCCAAACACCCCACAACCGAAGAACCCCCCGCATCGAGTCCCTCCTGGAGAGATACCGCCATGCAGCCGGCCACCGGCTCAGCTTCCACACGTCAAGCGGTGGGCAGCCGGGGACTTGAGACGGGTGATTCCAAGAGCATGCACCGCCCGCCCTCACAGGTATATCTCGATATCACTCTCTTCCTGCAGCTCTTCGATATGCCCCATAATGACCCTGTTCTCTTTGTCCTGCCTCTCCTGAGTCACCCTTTCCTGGCGCATCTCTTCCTCTAATTGGGGCTTGATCCCCTCAAAATCGCCCTCCTCCAGGAGGTCGCCGTACTGCTCTCTGAGCTGCTCGTACTGCGCCTCCACCTGTTCCACCGGCACCTCGGGATCATCTGCCTCGAGCATCCCCTTGAGCTCATTGTAGTGGCCCAGCAACTGCTGGTAGCGCTCCTCAACCTCATCCCCGCCAATCTCCATATCCTCGTCAATGCGCTCCTCAGGATGCTCCTCCAGGTACCCCTCCAGGTAGGCGTCCACATATTTCCCAATGGACAGCTCCCGGAGAATCTGTTCATCCAGGTCCTCCCGGCTCATGCCGGCGGCTTCCAACTGCTCTTTCAACTGGTCTTCGCCGCCGAAATCGGCCGCGTACTCCTCGTACCGTTCCTCCATCTCATTCTCACTGACCACTGTGCCCACCTCTTCAGCTCTCTGTCGCAGCAGCGTGGGATAGATGAAGTAAGAGTGCAGCACCTGTTGCTCCAGCTCCCTCAGGGCGTCCGCCATCTCATCACTCTCCAGATCT
This sequence comes from Chloroflexota bacterium, assembly GCA_003551705.1. Lineage (GTDB taxonomy): Bacteria > Chloroflexota > Dehalococcoidia > UBA2247 > RBG-13-53-26 > PUNJ01. The sequence continues at coordinate 3,002 of PUNJ01000169.1, forward strand.
ATGCCCTGCATCATGTACTGCATCTTCTGCTGTTCCATGACTTGGTCGAACTCCTCCATGGCGATCTCTTCCCCGTTCACCGTAGCTACTGCTTCCACTGGGGCGCTGTCGCAAGCGCTCAGAGCCGAGCCTGCTGCCAGCCCCAGTACCAGGACCATGGCAACTGCCATACGGGCCACTTTGCCAAACAGGCCGAAACCCCGCTGTCTCTCTGTTCCGTCACCGCTCATAACCGAAACCCTCCGTCATATTCCAAACATCCGATGACCTCAGCCACAGGACCCTCATTTGGTCCGCCCATTGTAAACGCCGGGAATCCCTCCGGTCAAAAGCGCCGCGCTCCACCAACCGCAATTCGGCCTGGAGATAAGTCCACTTCACCGATCAAACGTTACTGGCAGCCGGGTCGGGGGCAGCCAGGGGGAACAGACGGCCGTCAACTGCTCTGTTCTTCGGGGCGGGGTTTGACCAGTAGGGTGCGGTTGAATCCCGATTCAAGTCCTTCGCTTCGGAGGCGAGACCATGATGCTGCTGTCGTGATATGTTGTTGTGTGAACAATTGTCCTGGCGAATCTCGAAG
>PUNJ01000135.1 GCA_003551705.1 Chloroflexota bacterium
ACGCGATCGCCTCGGCAATGAAGCAGGCAATGCAGTAGAGAATCTGCCATAAATGCCTGGGCCTGTTTGATGGAATAGGAAGTTCAGGCATAGCCCTCTAAGCACGGTTTGCACAACTGTAGTAACATTATCTGGCAGCATCCTTGCCGAGTAACGGCTTGCGCCAGCATCAGTAGTCATTTAAGAATTGAATTACCCCAAGCCGCGGGGATATACTTATACCAACCATCAAGGAGGACCCAATGCTGATCGCCCTCGGCTGTGACCATCGAGGACTCAATTTGAAGCAGATCATCATGAACCTGCTAACGGAGATCGGCCATACGTACAAGGACCTGGGCTGCTATTACGATACTACCAGGGTTGATTATCCGGACTATGCCCAGAAGGTTGCCGAGGAAGTGGCCGGCGGCCAGGCGGATTTCGGTATTCTCGTCTGCGGCAGCGGTATCGGCATGTGCATGGCGGCAAACAAGGTCAGAGGCGTGAGAGCCGCCCTGTGCCACGATTCCTTCTCCGCCCGCAAAGCCAGAGAACACGTGAATGCCAATATACTGTGCCTGGGTCAGGACATTGTCGGCAGAGACCTTGCCCGGGACGTGGTCCAAACATTTCTTTGTCAGGAATTTGAAGGAGGAAGGCACGCCGACCGCCTCAAGAAGATACAAACCATGGAGCACGCATGAACTCGACAAGGCACTGTCATGGCCCATGCCTGTGCATGCATCCACAATGGAGAACCGTTCACTGATGGTGCGCAAAGCGAGGATTCTCGACGATGTCAACGAGCCCGCAGACCTCAAGCGCCTGTCCATCAGGCAATTGAATACGCTGGCCGGCGAGATCCGGCAGGAACTGGTAACACAAACAGCTTCCACCGGCGGCCATCTGGCATCCAACCTCGGTGTCGTGGAGCTAACCTTAGCTCTGCACCGGGTCTTTGAAAGCCCCAAAGACAAGATAATCTGGGACGTTGGTCATCAAGCCTATGTTCACAAGATACTCACCGGGCGCAAGGACCGATTAGCAACGCTCCGCCAGCATGGAGGACTGTCCGGCTTCCCCGACCGGTCCGAAAGCACACATGATGCCTTCGGGGCCGGGCACGCCAGCACCTCGATTTCGGCAGCTCTGGGCATAGCTGTGGCCAGGGATTTGAATGAGGAGAACTTCAATGTGCTGGCAGTGATCGGGGACGGCGCGTTGACTGGTGGAATGGCCTTCGAAGGTTTGAACCAGGCGGGCCAGTTGGGACGCAAGTTCATAGTAGTCCTGAATGATAACGGCATGGCCATCTCACCCAGTGTCGGCGCTCTGGCCAAGGCCTTAAACAAGCTCCGTCTCGATACTCGCCTGCGCTGGCCTGAAAAAGGTGTGGAGGGCATGGTCACCAAATTGCCTCTCGGCCGGCAGGTTGGCACCCGGGTGAAGAAGGGCGTCAAGGGACTATTGTTCCCTTCCATCATGTGGGAGGAACTAGGCTTTGCCTATCTGGGACCTATCGACGGCCACAATATCGCCGATTTGATGGTTGCATTGAAACAGGCCAGGGACTATAAGAAAGGCCCGGTCTTTCTACACATCATTACGACGAAAGGCAAAGGCTACGATCCAGCCGAGAACGATGCCATCACTTTCCACGGGATACCGGCCGGCGGCAGCCAGGAAAAGCGCCTTGCCTATAGTGACGTCCTCGGCAAGACCATCCTAAGCATAGCGAAGCAGGACCCTAAGGTAATTGTTATAACCGCTGCCATGCTGGACGGCACCGGTCTGGCCTGCGTGGCCAAAGAACTTCCTACCAGGGTCTATGACGTGGGCATCTGTGAACAGCACGCTGTGACCTTTGCTGCCGGCCTTGCCGCCCAGGGACTGACTCCAATTGTGGCCATCTACTCCACCTTTCTGCAAAGGTCATATGACCAGATAATACACGATGTGTGTTGTCAGAACCTGCCGGTTGTGTTCGCACTCGATCGAGGAGGCATAGTCGGCGACGATGGTAAAACTCACCAGGGCAGCTTTGATCTTTCCTACCTGGGGTGCATACCCAACCTGGTCATCGCCTCACCCAAAGACGAGAATGAACTCCAGCATCTGGTCTATACGGCAGTCAAGTCCGGACTGCCCATGGCTGTGCGTTATCCTAGAGGTGCGGGCACCGGAGCCAATCTGGACGAAACGTTGCAAGAGATTGCCATCGGCAAAGGAGAAGTCCTCCGAGAAGGAAAGGATATAGCTATCCTGGCCATAGGAGCAACCGTCAATCCGGCAGTGGAAGCTGCGGGGGAACTGGCAGGTCTTGGCCTTGAATGCACGGTTATAAACACCCGTTACGCCAAACCCCTGGATGCCGATCTCATCTTGGATATTGCAGGCCGGGTGAAGAGAATAGTAACGATTGAAGAAAACACAATAGCCGGCGGATTCGGCAGTGCGGTGCTCAGGTTGCTCCAAGACGCCAGTATTAACAACACCAGGGTAAAGTGTCTTGCCTTGCCTGATGCCTATATTGAGCATGGCTCACAACCCATCCTTCGCGCCAAGTACCAGCTGGACAAGAAGGGAATATCTTCTCAGATATTGAAAGCTTTTCCCGAATTGACTCTGCCCGAGAAGCGGGGGCTAATGGCAACCCGTCTTTCTTCCTGATGACCGTTCCGCCGACCTACTGAGAATTGAAGTGCAGGTTTGACCAGTTCTTACGCACGCTTTCGCAAAGCTATCGAGGCCGAGTTAAGCACCGTCTTGGCTAGCGGCTCGACCCCTCTGTATGACATGATGCGGTACCACCTGGGCTGGGTGGACAGCAGGCGCTCCAGGCTGGGTGCGGGCAAAATGTCCCGTCCCATCTTGTGTCTAGCTGCCTGCGAGGCAGCGGGCGGTGAATGGCGCCGGGCCGTGCCCGCTGCAGCAGCTATCGAACTCGTACACAACTTCTCTCTCATCCACGATGACATTCAGGACAGAAGTCATGAGCGCCGTGGCCGTCCTGCAATTTGGAAGGTCTGGGGAGAGGCACAAGCCATCAATGCAGGCGATGCAATGTACGCCCTGGCACAAACTATCATGGCCAGATTGGAAAACCGCAGGGTGGCACCTGATAAGATAGTCCTGCTAAGCAAGATGCTGAACCAGGCCAGCATCAACCTCTGCGAAGGGCAGTACCTGGACATTTCCTACGAGGGCCAGCCTGACATCAGTATCCAACAATACCTGGATATGATTGGCAAGAAGACAGCTTCCCTCTTCGAACTGTCCCTCTATGCTGGGGCCCTGCTGGGCACCGAGGACCAGACCAGGACCAGGGCGTTGCGTGCCTTCGGCCGGAACCTGGGCATGGCTTTCCAGATACACAACGATCTCCTGGGCATATGGGGTGAAGCCGAGGAGTCCAAAGAGTCCCCCTATACGGACATTTTCAACAAGAAGAAGACCCTTCCCGTAATCTACACCTGCCAGCAGGCTGACCCCGAACAAAAAGAGACTCTCGTGCGTATTATGGGAAAACGGCAATTGACCATGCGAGATGTACGCCGGATCATCCGGCTTCTCAATAAGACGGGAGCACGCAAATATTCCGAAAAGGTGCGCAAGCGGTACCACAGGCAAGCCATGAACAACCTGGGCCGGGCCGGTCTGGCGGAAGAGGACCTCGCCGGGATGAAGGCCATGGCGGATTTCTTGATTACGGCCAGCATCTGAGCAGGAGATACAGCAGGAGTCATGGAGATTATCCCCGCAATTGATCTTAAGGCCGGCAGGTGTGTCCGGCTGTACCAGGGCGATTACAGCAAGGAAACGGTCTTTTCTGATGACCCTACCGGGATGGCCTTGCACTGGGCACGGCTAGGCGCTCACCGGCTCCACCTGGTCGATCTGGATGGAGCTGCCAGAGGTGAACCTTGCCACTTGGAGGCGATCAAGGCCATTCTTGGAGCAATAGATATTCCGATCGAACTGGGCGGAGGCATTCGCAGCATGTCCACCATCGAGACCTTGCTAAATGCCGGGATACAGCGGGTTATCCTTGGTACGGCTGCGGCCGAGGACCCGGAGCTGATAAAGCAAGCCATCCAAGTCCATGGAGAACGCATAGTGATCGGTGTGGACGCCAGGGATGGTTATGTGTCGACGCGGGGCTGGCTGGCCAGTACCAGTGTGACCGCCGTGGATATGGTACGTCAAATGGCCGGCCTTGGAGCCAAACGATTCATATACACTGACATCAGCCGGGACGGCACGCTGTCCGAGCCCAATTTTGATGCTTTTGCCGGGTTGATAGAGGCTGTTGGACTGCCGATCATCGCTTCGGGCGGCATCACCACCATTGAACACCTCACACGACTCTACCAGCTTGGTGCCGAAGGCGCCATCATAGGTAGAGCTCTCTACACTGGCGACATGGACTTGAAGGAGGCGCTGGCTGCCCTGCCTTGAGCCATTTATGGACGATAATTCTGTTTGAGGAAGGATAGCACTATGTTGAAGATGGATGAAAGAGGCCTTATTCCGGCCATAATCCAGGATGCCGACTCAGGCGAAGTGCTGATGCTGGGCTACATGAACGAGGAATCCATTCGCAGGACTTTGGACAGCGGTCAGGTCTGGTTCTATAGCCGCAGCCGCCAGGAACTGTGGCACAAGGGAGCTACTTCAGGAAACGTCTTGAATGTCCAGTCCTTGTGGAAAGACTGCGATGAAGATGCGCTCCTGGTCAAGGCCAAGCCCGTAGGCCCGGTGTGCCATACCGGCAACCAGAGTTGCTTCTATCGAGAGCTACTTGGCGAGAACTAGGTCCGGCACAACCGTGGCGGTGTCGTCCGCTTCCATAACACCCTTCAGCGCCGTAATTGCAGCTTCGATCTGGCTGTCATCCGGCTCTCGAGTCGTGAGCTTCTGCAAAGCCAGGCCTGGGAACAAGACCATGCGCAGCAATGGATTACCGGCATGCCGTCCGGCGAAACGAGTGATTTCGTAAGCCACGGCTGCGATCAGCGGTATCAGGAGAATCCTGGACAAGAACCTGAGCCATAATTCCTGCTCGCCGACGAGGGCGAAGGCAAAAATGGCAATCAACAGCACCAGGAACATGAATGCCGTACCGCAGCGAATATGGGCCGTCGAGTACCTCCTCACCGAATCTACATCCAGGGTGGCCTTGTTCTCCTGGGCATTGACTGCTTTGTGCTCGGCTCCGTGGTAGGCAAAAACACGTCGCACGTCGGGGATAAGATTGATAAGACCCAGATAGGCGACGAAGATGCCTATACGGATCAGGCCTTCAACGAAACTGCTAAGCAAGCTTCCTGCACCCAGGTGGGAATCAACCACACTGGTAATGCCCAATGGTGCCAGGAAGAACAGGGATATGGCAAAGGCTATGGCGACGCCGAATATGGCAATGGAGGCTTTCGTAGAGATTTCACCCTGGTCCTCACCAAGCGAGATGTTGGCGGACTGGAAAAGGGCCCTGACACCCAGTATCATGGTCTGGCCCAGCATGACAACCCCTCTTACAAAGGGGATCTTGCGTATCCTGCCGGTAAAGGCGCCCGATAACGGCTTGGTAACCAGTTGGAGGTCACCATTGGGATCGCGAACGGCCATGGCCATATTACGCTGTCCCAGCATCATGACCCCTTCGATAAGGGCCTGTCCGCCGTAGTGGAATTCCTTCGCCAACTCCGCCTCCCTGCTAGATCAAAAAGAAGGAGGGCGGACTGTTGCTAGCTCCGCCCTCCACCTCGAATCACCTTTTAACAAGCTGCACCGGCGGCCCTTCTACCTGAAAGGCAAATTACTTATCGGTGCGATACCGCCGCCGGAAGCGTTCTATTCTACCTGCAGTGTCCACTATGCGCTGTTCGCCAGTGAAAAACGGATGACACTTGCCGCACACCTCTACCCTCAGTTCCTTCTTCGTGGCCCCGGTCTCGAAGACCTCGCCGCACGCACAAATCACTCTGGCATCACGATAATAGGTGGGATGTATCTTAGGTTTCATCAGTCTTTGTTTCCCCGTAAACGCTAACCTTCTTCTTGTCTTTGCTGGCAAATTCAAAGCGGACCACGCCATCAATCAGGGCGTAGATCGTGTAATCCCTGCCCACGCCAACGTTATTACCGGGGACAAGCCGTGTACCGCGCTGCCGTACCAGAATATTTCCAGCCCGTACCGTCTCCCCTGCATATCTTTTTACGCCCAGCATCTTGGGCTGACTATCTCGGCCGCAACGTGTGCTGCCGCCACCCTTCTTATGTGCCACTGCGCATTACCTCCACTAGGATGCTTCGCCCAAGTTGATGTTCTTGATAGCCAGGCTTGTATAGAGTTGACGATGTCCCTTCTTGCGGCGATACCTGACCTTGGGTTTGTACTTGAACACGATTATCTTTCGTGTTCTTCCCTGTTTCAAGGCCTCCGCCATGACGCTGGCCCCTTTCACTATCGGAGTACCTACCATAACCTTATCCTCGTCGGCTACGAGAAGGACCTTGTCCAACTCGACCTGATCGCCTTCCTCGACAGGCAGGTAATCCACCGTGACGACCTGGCCCGGGGCTACCTTGTATTGTTTGCCACCGGTTTCAATGACCGCGTAAATTCTCTTCTCCTTAGGCTTATTCCGTTAGATTCTACTATCTACCCTGTATAGTGTCAAGTACGAAAACAGGTTCAGGTATGACATTTCCGTGGGCGCCATAACGACGGCATGTGCCTTGACACGCCAAGTGACCACACTTTACAATCAGTTTTGCCGACGAGAGGAATCTCATTAGCGGACATAAACTGGGGATATAGCTCAATTGGGAGAGCGCTGCGTTCGCATCGCAGAGGTCGGGGGTTCGAATCCCCCTATCTCCATTTTCATTATCGGGACTACAAGGCCGGCTACAAAGGGTCGACACAGCCTGCTCAGGGATAACATCCCTGCACTTTCGTCCAAGGGAGTTCCGTTGAAGAGAAGTGACTGCCAGTAATACGCCGGGACGGGCCGGATTTCTCGCCGCACACAGGCCCTTCATTGTTGTCTGGCTAGCCCTGTTCATCAGCATCGCCGGCGTATCCATGGTTAGCCCCTTGATGCCTGTGTTCGCCGAAGACATGGGGGCCAGTGGTGTATGGCTGGGACTCGCTTTCTCCGGATTCGCTATAACCCAGGTACCGCTCATGCCCGTAGTGGGCAGGTTGTCCGACAGGTTCGGCAAGAGGTTCTTCCTTTGGTCGGGACTTCTGGTCTACGCTATGGCCGCGTTAGGGTACTACTGGTCCCCCACTTACCACGAACTCATATTGTTCCGTTTGCTCAGTGGCGTGGGTGCGGCAATGGTTATCCCCACCTCCTACGCCTTCGTCGGTGAACTGGCGCCTTTCAGCAACGAGGGCAGGTACATGGGACTTTTTAATATCGCCCTGATTGCCGGATTCGGGCTGGGACCGGCCGTGGGCGGACTGGTCCACGACAGCTTCGGCATGGATGCAACCTTCGCCTGTATGGGCCTGCTAAGCATCTTTGGCTTCTTAGTTGTCTTCCTGTTTCTACCCAAGACGAGGTCCTTGCCAGTATCTTCGCCGTCCGGTGAAGTGACGGGAGACCAACAGTCCTCCAGTTCCCTGGTTTCCATGTTGAAGGATGAGATACTCCGTGGGGTCGTCACCTTCCAGTTAATGTTCGGACTGCTCTTCGGTGCAGTGCTCTCCTTCGTGGGTATATGGATGACAACGATGGCCGGCAGCACGGTGACACAAGTGGGACTTGTGCTGTCAGCACGAGTTATCACGAATGCAATCCTGGTCTACCCTTTCGGCTGGCTGGCGGACCGCATAGACCGGGTTTTGCTAGCGAGCGCGGCGATGTTCATGGTGGTGATCGGCACTTTCTCGGTCTCCTGGCTTCAAAGCTTTACCCCGTTGCTGCTCCTCTTCATGCTTATCGGACTTTTCGAAAGCATGGCTATCCCTTCGATCAATGCTATTACCGTGGGCAGGGGACGCGACCTGGGCATGGGTTCCGTTATGGGCCTGTTTAACATGTCCATGTCTGTGGGCATGGTTGCCGGTTCGCTGCTCGGAGGCATGATAGAGAGCTTCCTGGGCATAGGCGCGGTATTCCGTTACGTGGCCATACCTGGTCTTGCAGGAGTGGCACTATTTGTCTTCTTCATGCGACAGAGTAACCGGCCCTACACCGGGACCCGGCTTAGCAAATGAGACGGACAGTCGGGGATGTTGCCAGCTTCGTGTTTCCTGAGCCCGGAAGGCTGCTGTTCGATGCATCAGGTATGAAGCCGTGCAAGCGGTCAAATGGTAGAGCAAGGGCATGCCAGCCTTCGAATTTCCTGCAGGACCCTGCCGGGAAGGATCATGCCTCCGTCTGTCAATAGATGCCTGTCCAGCAGCCCCAGGAAATCGATCTGCGCTCTCCCCTGTACCGCCAAATGCACATCCTCTATCAATTGGCCCAGGCTGTCTTCGACTACCAGGAAGCGGCAGCCGCGGTCCATCTTCTTCCTAAGGACTTCAAAAGGGAAGGGCCACAGGGTTACCGGCCTGACAAGTCCAGCCTTTATACCCTCGGAGCGAGCAATGTCGATCGCCTCCTTGCAGACCCGTGATGGATAACCGTAAGCCACCAGCACCAGATCTGCGTCGTCGCAAAGGTACTCTTCACTTCTTGTTTCGTTGTCGGTAATCTGCCGGTACTTCTCACCCAGATGTCCCAGCCAGGAGACATAGTTGGGGCAGCCGCGGGGCGGTGGCGCAGTACTGGGAGAGTTGTGGACGTAACGCCGGGCCTTGTCCTCATGGCAGTCCCTGCCCTTGACTGCCCATGTCTTCTCCGGTACCGGTCCGAAATCAAGTTTTCTCACTTCCAGGGTCTCAGCCAGCAGCCCTAGAATCCCATCGGAAAGCACTATGACAGGGTTAGCGTACTTGTCGGCCAGGTGGAAGGATAGCTGCATCATATCATGGATCTCCTGCACGCTTGCAGGGGCCATGACTATGTTCTTGTAGCCCCCACCCCCTCCAGTTCTAGTGACAGCCAGGTAGTCCATCTGGGCATGCCTGATGCTCCCCTGACCCGGACCACCCCTTTGGACTAGAACGATCACGCAGGGCAGTTCTGCAGCAGCCAGATGTGACATTCCCTCCTGCAAGAGACCCCAGCCAGGGCTCGAGGTGGAAGTCATTACACGGAAACCAGCTGCCGCACCATCATAGAGCATCATGATGGCGCCGGTTTCCGACTGGGTCTGCAGAAAGACCTTGCCTCGCTTGGGGAACTCCCTGGCAAACCATTCTGGAATCTCGTTTTGCGGCGTAATCGGATAGCCGAAGAAGCCGTCGCAACTTGCGTTCAGCGCTCCCCAGCCTACGGCCACGTTACCTTGGACAAGTGTCTTGCTTCCGAGTAGTCCCACCATGTGCAGCCTCCCACTTGTCTTTGCCTAATACTAGAGGATTCCAGCGGCGTTGTAAAAGACTGTATATCTGCTGTGTGAACGGCACTCAGCCCCTTGTATACTACAGTAATTGGCGTTTACAATGAGCACCGACAACCATATAATTGAGTGGATGCGACGGGAAGCGATGGCGGTGCAGGCCGGGGAGATTGTGAGAGGGCTGTCATCGCCAAAATACGCCTAAAGATAGACGTGTCACCCTCGAATACCGGTTTGCTTGTCGACTGTGCCCCTGTAGCTCAGAGGACAGAGCAGCGGTTTCCTAAACCGCGTGTCGTGCGTTCGAGTCGCACCAGGGGTACTTTTTTCTTACCTCGCAGCCTCACCGAGGCCCGATAAGGCTTCTATTTGCTTCGATGGGAACCCGACACTTACCATCGAGGGCAGTAAGGGCCCAACCATGATCCGTGCAGACAGAATTATTGAGGTAGACGACCTCGTCAAGAAGTTCGGCAACCTGACAGCCGTAAACAAGGTCAGTCTTGCTGTTCGGGCCGGTGAGATATTCGGCTTCCTGGGACCCAATGGCGCCGGCAAGACCACGACCATCAGCATACTCTGTACCCTGCTCAGGCCGACCAGTGGTACTGCCACCCTAAACGGATTTGATGTCGTTCGACACCAGAACGAGGTGAGAAAATCCCTGGGCCTGGTGTTTCAGGAGCCCAGCCTGGATATCAAGCTTACCGCCATGCATAATCTCGAATTCCATGCCGGCGTTTACAACATCCCGCGTTCCATACGCCGCCAGCGTATGGAAGAAGTCCTAAAGTTAGTCGAACTCTGGGATAGGCGCAAAGATAAAGTGCAGAACTACTCCGGCGGCATGAGGCGTAGGTTGGAAATCGCACGCGGCCTGCTTCATCACCCCAAGGTACTCTTCCTTGACGAGCCCACCCTGGGCCTGGACCCCCAAACGCGCTCTCATATATGGCAATATATCCTCGAACTGAAAGAGAAACAAGGTATTACCATATTCCTGACTACTCACTACATGGATGAAGCCAATGTAGCGGACCGTATTGCCATCATAGACCATGGCAAGATCATTGCCCTGGACTCCCCCGAAGCCTTGAAGAGGAGGGTGGGCGGTGACATCGTTACCATTAAGACGGAGAATGACGAAGCCGCCATTGCCGAGATCAAGGAACGCTTCAACATCCTGGCCCAGCAGGACAGCGATGGTATATGCATTGAGGTGAAGAACGGTGAGGAGTTCATTCCAGTGCTGGCCAACAGCTTCAAGACAGGGCTGCGAGGGATTAGTTTGCGGCGGCCCACGCTGGACGATGTTTTCATGAAGCTCACTGGCCGGGAGATACGGGAGGAGTCCGGTGGCGAGGCGGTCCTGAGGAAGCAGTTCTCCATGAGCCAGGCCAGAGGCGGGAGGTTCACTTGAACAACCTCAGAGCCGTGTACATCATCTGGTACCGGGACCTGCTTCGTTTCTGGAATGACAAGACCAGGTTCATTGGAAGCCTCATAACCCCCTTCTTCTTTCTGGTGATCTTCGGTACCGGGATCGGCTCAGCACTGGCGGGGCAATTTGGGGACGGCACCATGGACTACAAACAGTTCATGTATCCCGGCATCTTGGGCATGGTGGTACTGATGAACGCTACGATGTCCGGGATGTCCATCGTGTGGGACAGAGAATTCGGATTCCTGAAGGAAGTCCTCGTAGCGCCCATAAGCCGCAGTGCAGTGGCCATCGGTAAAGCCCTCGGCGGAACCACCATAGCCACCGCCCAGGGAGTGCTGATGCTGGTCTTCATCCCTTATGTGGGTGTGAACGTATCGGCTGCCGGCATATTCACGCTTATCGCCGTGATGTTCGTCTTCGCCATGTCAGTCACATCTTTGGGCATCCTGATTGCATCCCGCATTAGAAGCATTGAGGCTTTCCAGTTGGTGATGCAGCTTATGCTCTTCCCACTATTGTTTCTTTCGCCGGCGCTGTTCCCCGCTGGGACGCTCCCGCCATGGCTTGGCATCATAGTGAAGATGAACCCCGTATCCTACGGCATAGATGCCATGCGCCAGGCCGTGCTTGGGGTTGAACAAACTGCCATGTTCGGGCTGGAGCTGTTTGGCTATCGCATGCCCATAATCTTGAACCTGGCGGTGCTGGCCGCCTTCGGGGCCATCATGGCCGCTCTGGCAGTAAGGTCCTTCCGCACCCAAGAATAGGACCCCGGACAAGTCTCTCTCACAGCCGGGCTGGATCCCGCCGCCTTGGCGTCACTGCATACCGGCGGCCATTCTCTTCATGTGGGAACGCCTGTATCTCCAGCACTTGATCATGACCTGGACTTCATCAGGCCCAAGCCCATGCTGGCCACCATATCCCTCATGACTTCGTTGGTGCCGCCGGCGAAGGTCGTCTGCAGATGCAGCTCGCTGAGACGTGACATCCAGCCACGCATGGGCGCCCACTCGGAACCCCTACGCAATTGGCCATAAAACCCCAGGATCTGGAGGCATTCACGCAACGCCTTCTGGTACAACTCAGTGCCGAAGGTCTTGATCAGGGATGATTCGACGAAGGTATCCTGCTCCTTACCCAACAGCCAGGCGACTCGATAATTGAGGAGCTTGAGCACCTCCATCTCCACCACCATCTCTGCCAGCTTGCTGCGGACCCAAGGCTCTTCATACACAGGGGCTCCGTTAATGCGCTTTGTCATGGCCCACTGGGTCATGTCCTCAATCCAGCGCCGCAACATGGAGTGAGGCACCATGGATACCCGTTCGTGGGACAGCTGCAGGAACATATATTGCACAGCCTCGTTCTCTTGGCCAATGAGACAGTCTCCGGGCACCCGAACATTGTCGAAGAACTCCTGGTCCACCCTGTAATCGCCCATGAGCCACATGGGCTTTATGGTTATGCCGGGGCTCCTGGCATCGACCATGAAGATCGAGATGCCGCGATGCTTCTTCGCCTGCGGATCGGTCCTGGCAGCAACCCAGAAGTAATCAGCATAATGCCCGAAGGAGGTGAATATCTTCTCGCCATTAAGGATATAGTCATCCCCATCCTTGATCGCTGTTGTCTTCAGGGAAAAGAGGTCGGTGCCAGACTCCGGCTCCGTATACCCTATGGATACAATCAGTTCTCCCCGGAGAATAAGCGGCAGAAAGCGTCTCTTTTGTTCGTCATTTCCCACCTTCATTATGGTGGGGCCCACGGTCATTAAGGCCAGAGAAGGTATGGGCAGACGGTGATAACCCAGAGAGGCGTCAAGAAAGATATACTGTTCTATCGGGGAGCGGCCTTGACCTCCGTACTCTTGGGGCCAGCCTACCCCCATCCAGCCATCAGCACCCAGCTGTCGTAGGAACTTCCGGAAAATAGGACCATCCCCGCCACTCTGGGCATCCAATTCCGTCTCCAGTTCGGGGGAAATCTCTTTCTTCAGATATGCGTAGACCTCGGCCTCGTACTGCTGCTGTTCCGGTGCCAGTTCAAGATACATCAGTCACCTCCGGCTTCCCTTTAGAGACTATACTACCGGTTACACTTTCTGGTCCGGTCTTATCCGAAGTCTACACTCATTGTAGCCAGGGTTCAACCTGTCACTCCCATCGTGGGCAAAACAGTCACTTGGCTTCACTCTACAGGATATGGTAATGCTCACAGCAGGGCTGGTATGGGGAAGCAATGGCAGACCGAGGCGAGGCAGATGAGGTCCGGCTGATGCAGGTCGTCTACAACCTCATCAACAACGCCTGCAAGTACACCAATCCCGGTGGCAGTCCAGCCAGGAAACCAGGGCTCTCCGGCTATCTGAGGAGGGCGTCAAGCTCGGCGATGGCCCGCGAGATTTCACCGCGCACGTGCACGGTCTTCATGCCCAAGAGCTTGGCCGCTTTCACGTTACCCTCAAAATCGTCAAGGAACACCGTGCGCTCCGGCGCCAGTCCACCGAGCCGCTCCAGCGCCAGCCGGAATATGGCCGGGTTGGGCTTACGGACGCCCACATAACTGGAGTCCACTACCAGCTCAAACAGGTCGTCGACCGGGACCGGCAGCATGGCACGCCAGCCATCGGCAAACTCCCTGATGTTGTTGGTGATCATGGCCGTACGATACCCCTCCGCCTTCAGTGCCTTTGCCCGATCAACCATCTCATAATGCAATGCGTGGGGCAGCAAGGCAAACACATGGAAGATATCCAGCTCCAGATTGTAGAAGGACCGGCCCAGGGAAAGAATGTCGTCGCGCGCTTGCTGCAGCGTTATCTCGCCCCGCTCCAAGAGGTGAAACGGATGGTCGCTGTCATCGGCGGGCCCCATGAGGGCTTCCCGTAACCTCTCGGGTTCGATGCCCATCTCTGCCCCGATAACTTCGAGGGCTGGAAACGGAGATTCGATAAAGACCCCGCCAAAGTCAAAAATAATGGCATCGACTCTCGTGCTGATACCCATGTCACCTCATTGTACTAGAACTTGGCTCTACCTGCACAAGCTTGCTCCGGGTGGAAGCTTCCCCTGCAAAGAGAACCGTTCCAACATCCCTTACCACGAGATTAAGAGCTTGTTGTCTCATCTCACATCACCAAGCAAGCCGACCTTGACGGCGTTTCGTTTTCACTACCTCCGCCATACCTTCGCGTCGCTGATCCATATATCGGCGCCAAACCCAAGGTTATCTATGAAGCCTTGGGCCATAGTTTCTTAGGATTTACAATGGAAACCTATAGCCATATAATTGAGGAGATGCAATAGGAAGCTATGGCGTTGCTGAACGGAATTATGCCGGACGGGATGTTTCCTGTAGAATGCGCCAAGAGTAGGTCGAGAAACTGAAAATCAGCCACACAGGGGTGTAGCTCAGTTAGGTAGAGCAGCGGTCTCCAAAACCGCCGGTCGTGGGTTCGAGTCCTGCCACCCCTGCCATACTTACTGGCCCGGGTACCAAAGGCAACGAGACTACTGTCCTTGCACCCGGCAAAAAAGAACAATAGAATAGCTATCTTGATCGCAGGCCGAGGTGGTGGAATCGGTAGACACGCCATCTTGAGGGGGTGGTGGGCGCAAGCCCGTAAGAGTTCAAATCTCTTCCTCGGCACCAGAGGCGGCGTTGCCAAGTGGTAAGGCGAGGGTCTGCAAAACCCTTATTCAGCGGTTCGAATCCGCTCGCCGCCTCCATTTTTTATCCTTTCACACGGCCTGGCCCTGCAATCTCACCACTCCTTCCCTCACTTCTGCCTGAGCCGGTCCGCCGACTTCTCCTAAGAACACTCCTCGCCGTGGGTCGAGTCCTCACGTCATGTCCGAAGGCTGCTTGACGCCGGCAGTGTACCTGGTCTAAATTCAGGAAACCAACAAAGGGAGGTACAACATGGCCGAACCAACAAGTCTGGAAATGCGAATCAAGACCCTGGAGGACATCGAGCAGATCAAGAAGCTGAAAGCCAAATACTGGCGTTGTGTAGACAGGAAACTATGGGATGAACTGGCCGAATGCTTTACAGAAGACGCAACCGCCGACTATGGACCGAAGGTCCAGCTCCAAGGCCGCAAGGCCATACTGCAGTTTTTGAAGGACAGCTTGGGGCAGGAGACCATGATCACCACTCATGGCGGGCATAATGCCGAAATTGAAATCGTGGACGATAACACGGCCAGGGCCACCTGGGCACTCAACGACATGATCATCATCCAACCAAGCACGCGGATGGAGGGTTGGGGTTACTATGAGGACGTCTATGCCAGGCAAAACGGGCAATGGCGTAAGAAGAGTACCAAAATAGTCCGGTACCTCGAGGAGTGGGGGATGCAGAAGCGTTAGTTTCCCTCGGGTGCATGTTGAACCCCCGGTGCGAACATTGTAAAATTCGATAGCCCCTTCCCACGGCACATACTCTCATCATAAGCCGAGGTGGCGGAACGGCAGACGCGACGGACTTAAAATCCGTTGGGCATCGCAGCCCGTGCGGGTTCGAGTCCCGCCCTCGGTATGAACATGCCGGCCTGGGTGCAATCTCCATAATCCTATCGGCTTGAAGAGGTGAAGATCGCTTCAG
>PUNJ01000012.1 GCA_003551705.1 Chloroflexota bacterium
CGTCGCGCTCTTCATGGACTGCTAACCGCCCGAGAGGGCATCGGTCAGGAAGCGCAGGGGTGCCTACAATCAGGACTTGAGCGCGGCCACATCCCCCGGCTACGGTCCGCGAAAGTTCCGGTAGGTTTTCATGCGTTTTTTCGACCAGCCCATTCTCAATTCGCCGTATCTTGAGCCGGACCGGCATTGGGAATTGGATGAGGCAGGGCGCCCGACCGACACCATCCTCGAGTCGCGCCGCCGGGCGGAGCTTGTCTCGGCCATACCGGCCCCGCGTCGCAACCGTCGTGTGCAACAAAGCGAGATGGTGCTCGATGCCGGGCACGGCCTCTCCACCGACGCGCAGGAGTTCAACCCGACACCCATCATCAACGAGCTGCGCGGCGAGATCGAGCGCTGGCGCGCGCTGCCGAACCCGGAGCAATGGCAGGTCACCCCCGCAACGGCGCAGCTCCTGCGCCACTGGCGCGCGCTGCAGGCGGATGACACGCAGGCGATCCGGCCGTTCTTCTGTCAGCTCGAGGCGGTGGAGGCGGCGATCTGGCTGGCCGAAGTCGCTCCGAAATCCGGCAAGCGCGGCAAGCGCTTCCTCGACTATCTCAAGGCCGCCAAGGCGCAGCCGAGCTTCGATTTCTATGACAGGGTCCCGGAGCAGGGGTTTCTGCGCCGTTTGCGTATCGAGCCATGAGGCCGCATGATCCGTCTTCCTTCGATTTCTGGCCTGCCGCTTAGATACTTGGAGAGTGTCACATAAATGAATGGCTATCGGAATCATTTTGATCCGATTTAGAAAAATTGGTTATGCAGTGATTATCGCTGAGGATCTTTCACAGTTTCCTGCTTCGCACAGTAATGCCATGTATGAGGTGTCGAGATTCCAACCCCAATATCTGAACACCCTGGTCTCAGCGATATCGAAAACGCCATCGTCTCCGCTTGGACGGGGGCCGGCTCGACCCCGTTCATCGCCGATGTCCGGCTGGGCACGGCAATGCGGGAAGCTGCGATCTCCGTCGCTAGCGCACAACCTCTCTGGCGGCTCCTAACCCGCGCGCCCCCCCTCGGCGTGTGGGCCGTCCTCTATCCTCTCGCCGCGCGCTACGGGATCTCGACGCGGGACGTCTACGCTCATATCAGCGATTTCGTCGGTGAGGACTTTTCCGAAACCTCCTCGAGGAACGACCTCAAATCCCGCTTCCGGCGCGCTGCACGCCACCTCGGGCTTCCGGTATCCGGCAACGAACCCACGGATCTCTTCTTCGCCCCGCTGGGGCCGGCGCATTCCCAACATCCGGATCTCGCGCGGGCCTTCGTGGGCGCCGCCCTGCATGTCGGCCCTCCAGCCATCGAGGACACGCCCGCCGCACGGGCCTGGCAGCGCCGAGCGGTGCGGGATCGCTGTCCCACCCTGACACGCCTTCATGCCACGATCGACTTCGATCGATCGGCCTATTGCGCGCGCCGGTTCGAGGCATGGCGGCGTGGCGCCGCCCCGCAAGGCGCGGCTGAAACCCGGCTCTTCGAAGCCTATGACGCCGCCGCGCGCGTCTTCGGGCGCACCCGGACCGACCTCGTGGGTCCGCCCAGGATATACTGGACCGGAGATCATCTCGCGCTCGAGGCCGAGGCTTCTCGCGTGAGCCAGCGCATCAAGACCGGGCTCTTTCCGACCCAGATGGCCGGGTCACAGCGCTTGCGGATCGCGCCGCCCTGGCCCGACAAGTTGGCTTGGAGCGCCGGCAATATCCAGCAGGACGTCCCGTTCGCGCCTGCGCCAGGCGAGGTTCTCCTTTTCGACGCCGACAGCGGCGCAGTCATGGTGCGCGTGAGCGGGTCCGAAGGTGCGGTCGACATTCCCGCCCTGCACCTTGTCGCCCTGTCACGGTCTCCCTTCCGGTGCACCAGCTTCGGCGACGCGATACCTTCCGCGGATCCCGAGATCTTCGTCGCATGGGTCGAATCCGGCGAGACGCTCCGCTTCGAGGACAGGTCCGACCTCACCCTGCACACTCCCGCCGACGCAACCCTATGGATCGACGGAACGGCGCTTGGACGCGATGGCAGCCATGCACTCTTCGCCTGCGACGGCAGTCTCGTGCTTCGGATCGACCCCGACATCGGCGGCCAGGGCCGGATCGTCAGGGCCCGGCACGAAAACGAGACGCGGTTCGTGTCCATCCGCGTCGGTGCCGACGGGCTCGCGACCCTGCCCTTCGCCGATTTCGGACTTGATGCGCAGGCCGATCCGCGCCCCGTCGTCTTCGAGGTTCTCGCCCCGGGAGCGGCCGGAGACCCCGAGGCGCGCGCCGAACTGTCCACAACCTGCTGGATATGGCCGGGCGTTGCCGCGCCCCAGGGCGATCTTGAAAACGCGCCGCTACCCGCGACTTTCGACGCGGCGAGATCGGCAGGCCTCACCGTGGAGACTCAGACAGTCTCTGTCGATCCGCGCTCTGACGTGGAGGCTCCCATCCTCGCCCTGCGGAGAGAGAGCAACACGAGGGAGTTTCGCCTTGCCGCGCGCAGCGAGAAGCTCTGGCACTGTCGCATTGCCACGGGGGAGCGGCACTACGTTCCTCGCGGCGCCACACTAACCCTTGGCCATGAGAACCGGCACGACACGCTGCTTCTGAGGTCTCCCGACCGCGACGCCACCCTTCTGGTCTTGGGAAAGGAGAAACGCCGCCCGTTTCTGCAGCGCCAGAGTCTCGAGATCGGCGCGGCAGAGATCGAGACGCAGGAGAGCGGCGATGACCGGATTGCACTCCGGCGCGCCGACGGGCGTGTCGACCTTCTGGCACGGATCCAGCGTCTCGACGATCCCACTGCCATGTCCGTGGACGAGAGCGACGACGCTCTCCGCCTCGTCTTCGCGCCTGTCCGGCCGCTCGACGCGCTGCGGCTGCGCATCGAGGACACGCAAGGGCACGTCCGGGAGGGCGACCACACCTTCGGGCGCAACCCCGCGCCGAACGCGCCGCTCCACGGCGTCTCCGTGGATAACGACATGGAGACGGACCGCATCGCTGTCAGGATCGACAAGCGACGGCATCGCGGACCAGCTCGCGCGATGCTCCTCGTCCGCACCGGTGGCGAGGAGGATTTCACCCCGCTCCGGGATGCGACCGGCGCGCCCGTCGCGCTGGGCCTGCCGGGGGAGATGAATAGCCCCGTCCTCCGGGACCTGCTGCATTTTGCCCAGTTTCTTGTCGACCCGGAGCCCGAGGCGCTGGGAGGCCAGCTGTCGGCGGCGATCGTGCCCGCCTACGAGGCCGCCTTCGCGCCCTTTGCTCGCTCCGGGATGTTGAGCCCGGTCAAGTCGGTCCTGGACGTCTCCCGCCAGGACGGCGAGCCACCAAGGCATGATCTCGCCGGCGTGGCGCCGTGGCTCTTCGAGGCGCCGCTACACGCCTATGCCGGGTTGTCCGAGACTTCGGGCCTATCCCCTCTGGAGCGCATGAAGGACATCCCGGCGCCCGCATCCGCTCCTTCGATCCACGGCGACACACCAGCGGCGGACTGGCTGGTCAGCCTGGGATCGGACGACGACATCCCACCGGCTCTCGGTGCCGCTGCACTCCAGCACGCGTTCCGGATCCTGCGTTACAGGATGAACGAGACAGACCTGCGCATTCTCAAGGGGCAAGGGGCACATGCCAGCACGGCGCGCCTTCTGTGCGATACCCATGTCGCCGAACTGGACCTGCTTCGCTCCTTTGACCAGGGCGGCGGCGGAGACCTTCGGCCCGCGCGCTTCGCGGCACTGATCGAGCGCTTTGCTCGCGCCTGCGCGGAGCGTCGCGCCGCGGCCTTCATCGACGACCTCGAGTTCCGGACCGGCTTGTCCCGGCGCGAGGTCGGCCAGGTCCTGACCCTCATCCTCCGGGCAGGGGTCGAGTTCTTCGTCTATTTCCGCGCACTCTGGACACGCGCCATCGAGCAGGACGCCTCCGCATGACCAACCTCGACCCCAACCAGTTCCGCGATCATCTCAACCGGACGATGGCCCGTTTCGTGGCGACCTCGTCGCCCATCAACGAGATCCGCGCACCAGAACTTGCCGAACAGCTCCGCCGGAGCATCGGCGCGCTGAACTTCGTGAAGGGCCCTTATGTCGAGACCCTTCCGGACTTCGAGAAGGGAGAGAGCCTCGCCGATCTGCATGCGCGCGGACGGCTGGCGCCGGAATGGTCGGCTTTCGCGAAGAACGCCCCGTCCGTCTGGACCCGGCCCCTTCACGCCCACCAGGCCGAAGCTCTGCGGCGCGAGGAAAACTACCTCGTCGCGACCGGGACCGGGTCGGGCAAGACCGAGAGCTTTCTCTACCCGCTCGTCGACGACATCCTCGCCCGGGGCGACCTTTCGAGGCCGGGGGTGCGCGCGATCCTCGTCTACCCGCTCAATGCCCTGGCCAACGACCAACTGGGACGGATTTCCCAGCTGCTCTTCCGCGACCTCGGAGACCCGGGGATCACGCTCGGGCGCTACACGGGGCAGGTCAAGTCCCGCGCCACCCGAGAGGAGGAGGTCACCCGGCTCCGCTCGACCCCGAGTTTCGTGGAGGCCTTCGGCGAGGACGCGGACGTCCCCGGGAACTGGCTTCTCTCACGCGCCGAGATGCGTGCCACGCCGCCACACATTCTCATCACGAACTACGCCATGCTCGAGCACATCCTGCTCCTGCCAACGAACCGCCAACTCCTGGCCGGCGCGGATCTTCGCTGGATCGTGCTTGACGAAATCCACACCTACGCGGGCGCCCAGGCGATCGAGGTGGCCTTCCTTCTGCGCCGCCTCAAGGCTCGCCTCGGGATCCCGGACGAGCGTGTCTGCTGTGTCGGCACATCCGCCTCGCTCGATCCCGGCCGCAAGACGGAACTCGCAGGCTTCGCGTCGCGTCTTTTCGGCGAGCCCTTCGCCGGAGAGGCCGCGGTCATCACCTCGCAGAGGAAAGCTCATCCAAGCCTGGCGCGGAGACCCTCGAGGAGCGGCCTGAACGCGGCGCGCTGGGCACAGGCCGGCGCTCTCGCCGCGGCCGCCGGCGAGGCCGAGCAGAACGGCACTCCGCTCACCGTTGAGGACTGGAACTTCGAGGCCGATCTCCTCGACCTGCCCGAACTTGCCCTCGAGGACGCCCCCTCGCTCGGGGACGCCCTGATCTGGCACCTCTCCGGATTCGAGGAAATCCATGCCATTGCCCATCAGCTGGAAAGCGGGGCGGTGCCGATCGGCACACTGGCACGCGAGGTCTTTCCGAATGCCGGCGAGGACGCCATTCCGGCTCTCGTCGGACTGATCTCGATCGGGGTTCTCGCGGTGAGCCAGGATTCCACTGTCTTCCCGCTCCTGCCGGCGCGCTATCACCTGATCTCGCGCGCGCCCGACCGCACCGGTGTCTCGCTTCGCGCCGATGTTCCGGAAAACCTTGCCGGGATCGTCATCGGCGCCGAGCATGACGGCGACGGACGTCCTGCCTACGAACTTTTCGTCTGCCGGAACTGCGGCGAGCCCTATCTCGAGGCATGGGAGGGCCCGGCGGGCCTCGATCCTCTTCCCGGATCCGGAAGCCGGCGACTTCTCCGCCTCGTTCCCGGCGGCATGGCGGTCGAGGAAGACCACGAGACCGACGCTTCGGACCAGGGCCAGATCATCGGCGTCGATCCCCTCACGGGGCAACCAATGGATCCGGACGACGCCGGATCTGTCTCTCTCGAGGATGTCCGCCTCGAAGAGGACCCCGACGACGGGTCCCGCTACATGGCGCGCTGTGCCGCCTGCGGGCACCGCTCGACCCGCTATCTCGAACCGGTGACCACTGTCCGGCCCGGCGACGAGGCAATTGCCGCCGTCGCATCGCAGACCCTGCTCGAGGCCCTTCCCGGGAAGGAAACCGGCACGAGCCCGCCCATGGGTGGCCGCAACCTTCTTGTCTTCTCCGACAACCGCCAGGACGCGGCCTTCTTCGCTCCCTTCTTCGAGCGCACCTCCCGGGAGCAGGCGCTGCGCAGTGCCATCCTGCGGGCGATCACCGACGGTGGGCGGGCGGACATCGACAACCTCGTCGGGGCGGTCGCCCGCGAGCTGCGCCGGGACGGGCTTCGTCTCTACCGGCCCGGCGTGGTGCCCGAACTCGAGACCGGCCCCAACGAGATGCTGCGGCTCAAAGCGCTCATGGCAGCCGAGATCACCGTCTTCGGGCGCGGGCGCCTGAGCCTCGAGGGCTTCGGCATGATCGGGATAGACTACGCGCAGATCGACCGCCCCGTGCATGCCGTGCGGAAGGTGCTGCCCGCTGCGCTCCAGGATTACGCAGAGCCCTTCGTGCGCTACATCCTGAAGATGATCCGGGAACATCGCGCGATCGCCGAGAAGGAATCCGGCATGATCGACCTCGTCGACGAGTCGATCTGGACACGTATCGCTGCCCAGAAAAACCGCTGCGTCGCGCGCGAGCGCAATCCTAACACCAACCTGCCGCTGGTCCTCGTCCCGGCGGCGGGGCGGGCGAACCGTTTCACCGCGCTCCTGGGTAAAATGGCCGCCGCAAGCGGCACGACGATCGACGACAACCAGGCGCGCGACGCGCTGACGCAGTTCTGGAAGGCGATCGAGAACCCGCGCTCGATGACAGCAAAGCACGGGGTTGGCCGAGGACTGAAGCTCGACCGGTCCCTCATCGTCGTGCCCGGATCCGAGGTCAGCCTCTACCAGTGCCTGACCTGCGGAAGCCGCACCCAGTTCGACACGGCCGGCGTTTGCCAGGCCATGTATTGCGACGGCAGGCTTCGCGAGATCACGCCGGACGAACGTGCCGATCTCGCGCGGCGCAACCACTACGTCGCACGCTACAACGAACACCCCCTCATGGGCATCGCCCGCGAGCACACGGCCGCGATCGCGGGCGATGTTCGCACGGATATCGAAGAGGATTTCAAGGCCGGCGAGGTCAACCTGCTTTCCTGCACGACGACGATGGAGATGGGCGTCGATCTCGGCGACCTCGAGGCGGTCCTTTGCAAGAATGTCCCGCCCTCGATCGCCAACTACCAGCAGCGGGCCGGTCGGGCAGGGCGGCGCGCCCAGGTCGCCCCGATCGTCCTGACCACCGCGCGCTCCGGGCGCTACGACCGCGCCGTCTACGAGAAATTCACGGAGTATCTCGCCACGCAGCCGATCATCCCCTACCTGAGCCTCGACAATGCCGGGTTCTTTCAGCGCCACCAGCTCTCGATGCTGCTCGCGCGCTTTCTCGAGCACCGACTCGCGCAATACCAGAGGCCCGGATCTCCACGGCTGCGTGATGTCTTCGCAGAGGCGCTCACAGAGGCTGAGCGCGCGGCTTTCGATGCCGACTTCGAAGACTGGCTCTCCAATGCCGGATCACACATCGAAGAGGCCGCCAACCTCGGTCGGCGCCTGCCGTCGGAGAACCGGACGATCGCGCTCGATGCGCCGGGCCTGTCTGAGACGCTGCGTCGCCGCATCAGGGCCTTCGCCGATGCCATCTGGGGCAGGTGGGGCCTGATGCAGGAAGCCATCGACGACCTCGAGGAGCGCCGCGCCGCGCTCGACAGGACGGCAGCCGACCAGTTCCAGAAAATCGACCGCTCCCTGGGCGTTCTGCGCACCCAGCAACGGCTCTACATGAACCAGTTCCTCATCGACCAGCTCTCCCGGCGCGCAGTCATTCCCACCTATTCCTTCCCGGTCCATTCGGTATCCCTGGAAGTCCTGAACACCGCCGGCCAGACCGCCGACAACACCATACTCGAGCTCGACCGGGACGGCTCCATCGGCATTTCCGAATATGCGCCCGGGGCCGAGGTCGTCGCCGGCGGGCGTGTCTGGACCAGCGCCGGCATCTCCAAGCGATCCAAGTTCACCGGAGACGACGCCTTCATCGAACGGGCCCGTTACCGGATCTGCGAGTTCTGCCGATCTCCGCAGGTCACTCCGCAAGGCATGGACCCGGAACCCGAATGCCAGCAATGCGGATCCGCCTTCAGCAGGATCAATGCCACACGCGCCTTCATCCGGCCGCACGGGTTTCTCACCTCCGTCTCCGACGGGCAGGGCCGTGATCCCGGCGCCAGCCGCCTGCGTCCGACGGTTTCGGACGAGGCGCTGCTGCTGACAGAGGCCCCGAGGGTCAAATACCAGCCGACGGATCTCCCCGGCATCCTCACCTTCCATGCACCCGGGTCGAACCGCCCGGACCACGAACTCGGGCGCATCATCACCGTGAACCGCGGCCGGCATCGCGGTGGATTCGCATGGTGCCGCAACTGCGAGCATGCCGTTCCGGTCCGCGGCCACGGTCCCGAGCATGCCTGGCAACAGCCCTCCCGGATCGAGCCGCACGAGAATCCGCGCAGCGGCCAGCCCTGTCGTTTCGACCCCGCGCAGCCCGTATACCCCATAGATCTCGCGCATGTCTTCGAGACCGACGTGCGCGGTATCCTTTTCGAGGCTGTCCCGCGGGCCCCGGACGGCTCCGCGATCGCTCCTGGGTCGGGACTCGATCGAACGCTTCAGGAAGCGATGCGCCTCGGCGCGGCGGAACTGCTCGAAACAGACCCGCGCGACCTTCGCGCCCTCGTGCAGCGTCTCGACGGATACCTTGTCGTGGTGCTCTACGACTCGGTATCCGGCGGGGCCGGGTATGCCACCCGCCTGACGCAGGAAGATGGCTTCCTGGCGCGGGATCTCCTGCTCTCGGCTCGGGCGCTGCTCGCCTGCGAGAATCCCGACTGCGCGACGAGCTGCACGCGATGCCTTAATGACTATTCCAACCAGAGATACTGGCCGGAATTCGATCGAAGGCCTGCTCTTGCCCGGATAGAGTCGATCCTTATCGACGCTGGCGTCCGGATAGACCCCCAATGGAATGCCTGAGAAAGACAGAAAGACCCTCATGACGCTCGATGACGCGAAGCCTGCTACGGCAATCCCGACCCTCGGAGGCCCGACCTCCGGACCCCCCAAGTTCTCCGGCACGCCAGCAGCCATCACGCAGATGATGGCCTGGAACATGGAGGAATGGGAGCCACCGGCGATCTTCGGAGCCTTCCCGCTGCGAAAGATCTGCCCTGATGCCGCGGTGCGTTTTGCCAGTGCCGCGCATTTTTCGGTGCGCGACCTGCGGACGATCATCGACTACATGGAGCTCGACACCGACCCCAAGGATCCCGTCGGCGTCTATGGCGCCATTCTCGACGCCTGCGAGAACGCCCCCTGGGCGCTGCCGGCGCTCGAGGTGGAGGTCGGCACTGCGCGCCTCAAGGGGAAGGTTCGCGGACGGAGCAGTTCACGCGACAGGATCGGAAAGGTCCTCATGAAGCTTCCGCTGATGAAGCTCCGGCTGAGATCCAACGAACACCTTCACCACCGGGCGCACGAACTCGGCATGCCGGATCCCGACCCCGAGGTCGCGATCGGCGCCTTCTGCGAATACGCAATCCAAGCCTATTACCGCAAGCTCGAGGAAATGGACACGGTGGCGCTTACCCAGGCGGCCTATTCAGTTCTCGTGCCGGAGGATGAAATCGCCTCTGTGAGCGATTTTCTCGACGATCTCGACGAGATCACCGACTGGCGCGCTCATGCCGAAGACCTGATCGAGATCCATACCGACTATCCTCGGGCACGGTCATTAACCTATCACGAACACCTCACGACCACGATGCAAGTCCTTACCGGGATGCTCGATCTCACCTCGCCGACAGAGGATTTTTCCCGCCTCGCCCGCCTGGCGGAGATCGGCGCGCAACATGCGCACCACCATGCGGGCATCATCACCGAAGTCCTGCTGAAATCCTACAGGAGCGCCGGATTCACCATCGACGGCAGCACCGTCCCAAAGGCCGGCCTGCAGCTTCTCGGACGACTGCGCTCTGCGGGCATCCTCGAGCGCTTCGTTGACCTGCAGGGCAGGCTTCCGGAGACGGAAGAGCGGGCCAGGCAAGCCAGGGAGAAGATCGCCAGGGCGCACGAGGGAGAGGATTACGACGCGCTGGAAAAACTCGTCCCCGAAGCGCGCGAGACGAAGGCTCGG
Source organism: Chloroflexota bacterium (assembly GCA_003551705.1). GTDB lineage: Bacteria > Chloroflexota > Dehalococcoidia > UBA2247 > RBG-13-53-26 > PUNJ01. Next base: position 10,055 of record PUNJ01000012.1, read on the forward strand.
CTTGAGGCCGACACCGAGGCACGCGATAGCTACGCAGACATGATCGAGAAGATCATCTCAGGAGAAGTCGGGTCCGAGGACGATCTTCCCGAGGACATCCGCGAGCTCATCATCGAGGATTTTGCCGAGGAGGAAGCCTCCCATCACGCCGCTCGCGACATGTTCCGCGGCGACACGGCCGGTCTCGAAGAGGAGATCGATGACGAACAGGACGAGGAAACCGAAGCGGATCCCGACGAGGGCGGGTCCGGGACGGAACTCTCCGAAGCAGCAACGCTCGACGAGGCCGAACCCGCCGCACCGATTCCGGCGAACACGTCGGCATCAGAAGATACCACGGAGAGCGAGGACGCTGACGCTGACGCTGCGGCCACCTCGAACGAGAGGGACAAGTCCGCCGACCCTGCACCCTCCGAGCCGTCCGGGGGCACGACAGACGCAGGCGTGAACGAAGAGGCCCAGGAGGACCAGGCAGGGGAGTCCGAGCCCGGCGAAGCCAGCCTCCCTTCCGAAGAGGCGGCTCTCGCCCCTGAGGTGGCGGAGGCGGATGCCACGCCCCGTTCCGGCGGGACCCGCGCCACCGCATCCCCGGCGCCTGTTCCCGAGGAAGCTCTCGCAGATCTCATCGCGCGCAACCTCATCGGGATCGCAGCCGATTCCTCCGAAGCTTTCGAGGCAGGCGGCCATGCCTGGCCCATCGAGGCCTCCGTCCTGCGCACCGCTGCCGGGTCTCGCGCACCCCACCGGGAATACGGCCTCGACACCCAGCGCTTTCTTTCCATCGCAAACCGGGCGCTTTCGGAGAAGCCCGGGGAGACCGGCTCGGTCATGTTGCTTGGGGCGCTCATCCGCCCGACCATCCTCGAGGCCTCCTCGGGTCTTCGGAGCGTGCTTCCCGAACTCTGCCGGGGCAGTCTTGGTCAGCACCTTCTGCCGGCCGCCGAGTCTATCGCCGCGCTCGATTACGACTTTCCGCCCGACCCGGACGAATTGGCGCGGATTTCCGGCGCGCAGCGCGTCTCGCTCAAGAAGCGGCTGGCGACCCAGCTGTCGACCTGGTGCGAAACCTACTCGCAGAAGACCTCACGCTGGCACTTCGCGACCATGTTCATGCATCATGTGGTCTCGGACCAGGGCCTGATCGGCGCGGCCCGGACGGCCATCGAGAAGAACGCCCCGGATGCTCCGGAGCTGGCGCGCAAGGCTATCGATCAGCTGGATTCCCACTCCGACATCGAGGCGCATTCCGTCGAATTCGCGGCCGAGGCCGGTCGCAACGCGTCCCGGCTTCATCCCAAGGGGATCGAGTATCTTCATCGCCAGTTCGACGAGCCGCTCGGGCTTCTCGACAGCTGGCTGAAGGCCGTGGAACGCGAGGGCAGCCAGGGACAGAAATCCGACGCGAAGCTGCGTGCGACGATCGGCAACCTGCAGACCCGTCTCGAAAAGGCGGCCGGCGCCCTCGAAGCTGAAGCCGGGAACGACCGCGATCCGGTGGAGCGCGCCCTTGCAGGATGGATCGCCCTGCAGGCCCGCGAAGCCATCCGGGCCATCGAAGGATCCGACTCCGGCTCCTTCGCCACTCTCGAGGAGGCCATCACAGCCGAGCGCGACCTGCTTCCCGCCGCCACGCGCGACGCGATCAATGCGCCCGACCTGCGCTTCGATGCCTTTCGGGTCGCCCTGACAGAGGGCGTTCCCGATCCCGCCGAAGCCTTGGCTCGCGCCAGACACGAGGCCGCCTTCGACACCGCCATGCGCCTCGCCGCGCGTTTCTCGATCGATGCGGACGCGGACATCCGGCGCGAGATGTCGGAGTTCGCAGAAACATGGCAGGCGGAAATAGAGAGGCGCGAACGTCGCCTCAAGATGCTGGCAAAGGTCGATTACAACCACCAGGACGAAATCACGCGGCGCCTCAACTGGTGCCAGATCGCGCTCGAGCGCCTCGCGGCGGTCGGTGCCGGGTCGGAGATCCACGATCTGGCCGATATCCCGGCCCATGCCGTCGAGCTCGACGACATTTCCGGCATGATCGAGTCGAACATCCGCGACGACCAGGTCGCCCGGATCGGGCAATACCGCAACGACCGGAACGCCGACGAGGCGGACATGCTCATCAACGCCCTCGACGACCTGACGATCGAGGCGATCGAGGACCGTATCGCGCAGCTGCGCGACGGCCGCTCCGCGGCGACCTTCGAGACCGAGCTCGAGGGTCTCATCAAGCATTTCACCCCCGAGTTCATCACCTATGCCGCTTCGGCCGACTGGCCGGCCACCCCGGCCCAGTTCCAGGCCGCACTCAAGGGTGAGGGGCCGCTCGTCATCGACGAGGACCGTCGCAAGGCCGGCCTGGAATTCATCTCGCTCTACCGCGACATCATGCACGCCATGGTGTCGCGCAAGCCGGCCATCAACGACATCCGGGCCTTCTTCGAAGAGATCGGCTTCGAGAACGTGAAGCTTCACGACAGCAAGCAGATCGGCCGCACCAAGGCCTGGCAGGCGAGGATGACCGGCACGATCCGGACCGATGGCTGGTTCCTGCCACCGGTCTTCGGCTCCAAGGCCGCCGCCGGCTACCGCCTGCTGATGATCGGCCCGGACATTCTGCCCGAGGCGGCCCTCAAGGCGGCCGGCGACATGCCCACCATCCTGCTCGTGGCCGGCGTCGCCGATGCTGCCCGGCGCCACGAGTTCGCCGAGCGCCTGCGCGCCACCGCCACTCCGGCACTGCTGATCGACGAGGCTCTGGTCGCTTTTGCCGCGACCCGGCGCGACACCCGGGCGCGCACGATCTTCGAGTGCGGCCTGCCTTACGGGCGTGTCGAGCCCTACACCACGGATGCCGGCCAGATCCCGTCGGAGATGTTCTTCGGCCGGGAGGAGGAGATCCGCTACATCATGTCGAAAACCGCCGATGGCTGTCTCGTCTACGGCGGGCGCCAGCTGGGCAAATCGGCACTCCTGAACCACGTGGCCAAGACGCGGCATGCGCCCGAGGAAAGCCGCATCGTCGTGCGGCGCGAGGTGAAACCCCTCGGCAACGCGGAAAAGACGTCCGAGATCTGGTCGCACCTCAACGCGATGCTGGTGCCGCACAACGTGGTCAAGCCGGCAAGCCGCGATGCCGACAGCATCTGCCGCGACATCAAGGGCTGGTTCTCGACCAGGCCCGAGGCGCAGGTCGTGTGCATGTTCGACGAGACCGACCATTTCATGGCCGCAGACACCAAGGCCGATTATCCCGAGCTCAGCCGCCTCAAGGAACTGATGGAAGACACCGGGCGGGCTTTCAAGGTGGTCTTCGCGGGCCTTCACAACGTCCAGCGGATGCACCGACAGCCCAACTCGCCGCTCGCCCATCTCGGCCAGCCGATCTGCATCGGGCCCCTGAACCGCACGGAGGACGACAAGCGCGCCGCGCATGACCTGGTCGTCAAGCCGATGCGGGCCGCGGGGTTCCGTTTCCAGTCCATGGAGGCGGTCGAAGAGATCCTCGCCTGGGCCAACTACTATCCCTCGCTCGTCCAGGAATACGCCAAGGGGCTTCTCGCCTCCATGCACGGCCAAGGCAGCGGGAAGGCTTACCGCCTATCGGATGACGGCCCGCTCTGGACGATCCCCACGGGCGACCTCTTCACCCACCGGGGCTATCGCCAGATCGAGACCCGCATCCGGGAGAAGTTCCACCTGACGCTGGATCTCGATCCGCGCTACGCGCTCGTCGCCTACACGCTCGCGAGGCTCAACGCCGAAGGCCTTGAACACAAGTCCCTGGTATCCGGATTCACCCCGGCGGAGCTTCTCGACGAGGCGGCGGCCTTCTGGCCCAGGACAGCGGAACAGCCCTCTCAGGCAGCCTTCGAGGCCCTCCTCGAGGAGCTCTTCGATCTCGGCGTGCTCGGCCGGGTGCCGATCCCGCAGACCAACCGCTACACCTACCTTCTGCGCACGCGGCAGGTTGCCGCGATGCTGGGCTCGATCGACGACATCTACCATGCTCTTGGCGAGATCGAGGAGAAGGATCCCACGGTCGCCTACGACCGGTCCGTGCACCGGCGGCGCTACGCGACCGGTGGCCACCTCCACGCACAGCAAGACCTGCCCTATAGCCCGCTCACCGACCTGCAGATCGAGCGCATCGTTCACCGGGAGTCGCCGCCCGTTCAGCTGGTCTGCGGCCTCGAGCCGCTGGGTTTGTCCAAGGTCGGTCGGGCACTGAAGGCCATATCGGAAACGGCCCGCCTGCCGGGCGCGCCGAACACCGACATCCCCGTCCACCTGGTCGACAATCGCAAGGACCTGCGGGCCCGCATCGACAAGGCCCAGGTCGGCGCCGGCAGGATGACGATTGTCGTGCACACACCGGGCAATGCGAAGGACGCCATCGAAGAGGTGTCCTGGCTCGAGCGTCAGCCGCGCGTCATCAGCGGACATGTCCGTCCCGTGATCATCCTCGACGCTGCCGACTCGGCCTCGCGGGAGCTGGCCAACCGTCGCTCGGATCAGGCACAGTTCCTCTCGGCCTGGGGCGCGGAAATGATCCGGGTGCATCTGCACATGATCGAGGAGCTGGAACTCGACAAGCCGGCAACGCGGGAGGCGATTCTTTCGGCTGCCGGCGGCATTCCCTCGGAAACGATCGAACTCATCCGCAAGATGTCCAAGGCGAACGATCCCATCGAGGTGGCCAGGGAATGGCGCGTCTCCCAGCGCTTTCCGGATCCCATCTCCAAGGGGTTTCTCGGCCAGGGCCTCCTGCTGCTCGATCTCGGCGAGGGTGAGGATTACCAGACCTTCGACGATCTCATGCGCGAACAGACCGGCTGTGACCTGGTCACCATCGGGCCCGATCTTGTCGCCACTGGGCTGGTAGCCGGATGGAGCCCCAAAGTAGGCCGCATTCGGCGTTCTGCCCTGGGCGACCTGATATCACGAACACTGGAATCGTAACGACACGGATCATTTCGTTGGACTCCGAGGAGACTTATTGGCGCCTCTGGTAACTTTCACTGTGCCATACGCGACCGAGTGCATTGACACCTCGGCACAGCGCCTCATCTCGAGGATGTGGACGTGGTGGGTCACGCTCGCGCACGTAGTCCTTGATGATGGTGTAGCCGCCGGTGAAATCATGCTCTGCGCACAACCGGTCGAAAATCCGCTTCGCGGTATGGCGTTGCGTAAGCGTCATCTGGATCCCACCTTCTTGTGAGTTGCTGCGGGTGCGATGGCATCCCTGTGGCAAGGCAGGGAGTGCGTTTCGCAATGTGTGCTACGAATGCGTTTCTCAGATCGCTCGGTGTGGAGATCTATGCGTCCGGGCAGCGGCGCTGGC
>PUNJ01000126.1 GCA_003551705.1 Chloroflexota bacterium
ACACGGCAGAGAGTACAATCGCTGCATTAAGCATCCCGGTCATATCGTTTTGCAGGGGCACAAGCAGGAACGCACTGGAGATAGCGACATCATCTACCTCAAGTTCTGTTTCTGCCTTCACTGTGGTAGATGACACCCACCCGATATTGGTAGCACTTGGCTGGGCATCCGGCTCATATTCTGTGGGTGATTCAGTCTCTACCCATGAGATTTCATCTCTGCATGCAGAGGCTACTCTAGTAATGCACAGTGGCTCCTCGGGTAGTGCCGGTCTTGCAGAAAGAATCGTCGACGGCCACCCCAAGGTACACTTCGGCTACCACCGGTTTGATGTGGCGAGCCAGAACGCCGAAGACCTGTTCAATGCCCTGCTGGATTATCTTCAGGTAATGGAGTATTCGGCCTGGACGGAGACACCATGGCAGAACGGGCTGAGGCTTGGCAATCCCTTCCACGAGGATTTGTCGGGCTTGGATCACGACACCGGCCATGAAGTCCAAAGCCGGGCGCGAAACCACTACGGCACAGGCCCCTGGAGCGCCACAAAGGCGTTTAGGACATTACCGTAAGGAACTGATGAAATGAGCTTGTTGACTAAAGGTGGAATAGAGAGGCTTTCAGAGCTCATAATTGACGCCGATAAGGACTGGCAAGCCTATGGCATTACCAACGTCAAAGCACTGGCAGCCGCCATGGGCAGGGGGGACATGGTTGTCCGCGGTGACGATGTCCTTCAGAAGCTTCCGCCGGGCATCGCGGGCCACGTTCTGGTATCTGCCGGGTTTCTGCAGATACCGGCCTGGTCTCCGGTACCCGGTCCAGCCGCCCTCTACTTCCCGGTATGGGCCTACTTGCTCGATCCGGTAGCGCGATTATATGCGCCGGATCACCTGCGTGAACTCAGCGCTCCCATCACCTCGCCCCACGACGAGACCACTGTGGCCACCAGGACCCCGGTGCAAGCCCTTGCGACCCCGGCAGCTGCTCTGTATACGCCGGACTATGCAGTGGCCAAAGGCGCTGCCCCGGAGATCTGCTTCCACACCGAGGTCGAGGACACGGCTGTCCTGGCCGCCATGTTCGGCTATAACTCGGCCGGTCTGACCAGGGCCAGCATTGGCGACATGATCAGGGGGTCGCGGTACTGGCTGCCAGCCAATGCCACGGCAACCAGTATTGACGCCTACATTCAGGTGACGGACAACGGCGGCGGCGTTGATGTCCCTGTGAAATGTGCCATATTCGGTCACCACATCACGGGGGGAACATACATAATGCACACTCTCACGGTCGACGTGGCGGCCGGTGCCGCTGCCTGGATCAACTTTCCGTTTTTCGCCGGGGTCGGTCTAACTGGCCCGAGGGAATACTGGCTGGTGGCCTGGGCCGAGGATATCGTGGACATGGAGGTGGAGTTGTTCTACGACGCCGCTGTTGACTGCAGCGTCGACTTCCACCAGGGGTTTTACCTCGGCAGTGCCTACAACGGGTTCCCTGATAGCCTCTTAGGGTGGACCACGGAACAGACCAAGTACTCAATTCGTTGCAACTACTAACAGGAGGGAGATATGCGGGCAAATATGGATTCAAAGATGAAGGCCAAGCCTGAAGTTAGTGTGGAGGACGCTGAGAAGAAGGTCGCTGACATGCACGTGCTAATGCAGGCCGAGTTGGAGACGATAGTCAGAAGCCCCGACGGGAAGGTCTCACACCATGACGTGCGCAAAGCCGAGTCCTTTGTCCGGCAGTGGCTGGAGCTATTGTGGGTTCACGCAGCCTCACTCGGTCGGGTCTCTGAGGGGTACGCAATGAGGGATACGGGTAATGGCTTGCGACGGATACGCACGCACATGGACAACTGGTTCCTGCATGCGCTTGCCGCCGTTGATACTCACGGCATTCTTGTGGGGCTAGGCACCACAGCTCCCACCATAGACGACTATCGGATGGAGGACCAGATACCGCACGGGATTATTCATCCCCAGCTCCAATACTCCGACATGGCGGTGGGATATCCCGGCATCAATATGAACATCAGCCAGATAACCATTACCAGGAGTTTCGCCAACGCCTCAGGTTCCGCTGTGACGGTGTACGAGATCGGGGCGGCATTGAGGGCTTACGATCGTGCGTCATGGAGCGGCATAGTGCGATATTTCCTGGTCCTGCGGGACGTCATTGCCGCAGGCATAGGCGTTCCCGTCGGGGACACGCTGACCATCAACTACAGGCTGCAATGCGAGCTGTAAGGAGATTGCTAATATGAGAGGCATAGTAACTAACGAACTTTTCGGGTCGGATGGGAAGCTGCTCAAGAAGGATAAGCAGCCCTCCAGGAGCCTGGTCTTTGGGTTTCCGAAGCTACTCTACACGCTATTCACAGATACGCCCTGGTGCCATGATACGCGAGGCACGAAATACGCCCTCGCCATGGCAGCCCCTCCAGCGCCAACAGAAATCTCGTTGGAGACCGGCAATTACCCGTGGGCCTCAGAGGCGTATTTCTCGGGCCAGATGTGGGGCATCCAGATAAGCGAAGATGATCACCCGATAACGCCGTTCGACTCATATATCAGGGGGCGACTGGGGAATGCACTGGGGTTTGGCTATTCTGGTGCGTTTCGCGTCAACAGCCATTTCTCTCGCCGTTGCCGTGGCATGGCTTCTGACCGCATGCAGTCAGTCTGGCACGGTGATAGTGCTGATATCGTGCGCCGGTATCTGGCAGGTGACGACTTGGGCATGGTTCGATTTGGCGCCCCCAACGGCCGGATTCCCCAAGGCCTCACCTTCGACGGCATCTACCTCTGGAGCGGGAATGACTCCGACAACCTGATACACCGTATGGACCCACTCACTGGCGCAGTCAACCTCGAGTGGGCCTCTCCGGGAACAGCAATCTGGGGACTGGCCTATGACCTGGAGAATGACAAGATATACTCAATGGACAACGGCACAAAGCTCATCTACCGGCACGACCCCGCCACCGGAGTTGTGGAGGACAGCTTTGACACGGCGCTGACTGACACGCTCTATGACATGGAGTGGGTGGACGGCTATCTATATGTGCCGGTCGGCACTACAATGCATGTCTTTAATCCAGCTACGGGTCTGCGAGTGCACAGCTTCCGTCTCCCTGTAAGCGTGCGCTACCCCGTCTTCATCGGCCCCTACTGGCTCATTGCGCCCCCTGACACCGGGACGTCCTATGAAAGCTGCGGGTTCTTCTTCTTCCCCGGATACGGCTGCGACCTGCCCAACCTTGAGATAGGCGGCAACGAGGTCCTGCGGCCGGTCATCGCCAATCCCAACGGGGAGTTCACCATGCGCCGGATCTTTACCAACCTCACCGGAGCAGACCTCACCATCAGGAAAGTGGGCATACACAGTGGCTGTCCCGTCGAGCTTATAGCGGTGGACCTGCTGGGCACGCCTGTAGCCGTAAACCACGGGCAGGAGTTGAGGGTGTCTTACACCTTTCAGATAACAGTGTGATGAGTGGAGAACAGACGGAGCAGAAAGATGAGATACGCGGTAGTTTCTA
>PUNJ01000043.1 GCA_003551705.1 Chloroflexota bacterium
CCAACAGGGTGAAGTACCCGATGAAGCGCGTCGGCAGGCGGGGAGAAGGCAGGTTCGAGAGGACATCCTGGGATGAGGCACTGGACACAATAGCAGACAAGCTGGTGCAGACCAAAAAGGACTACGGTCCCTTCTCCGTTGTACATCATCCCTACAGCATCTTCGGCCAGTGCAGCCTTCCACTTGCCCCCTGGTTCAACGCCGGGGTGGCGGGTTGGGCTGCCCATTCCACTAATGGCTGGGAAGAGCCCGAGACCTGGGTCTTGGGAAAGCAGATAGCCAGGGCAACGCTGCGCCAGGACGAGGTCCAGGTGTTCAAATCCAAGCTCATCGTCTTCTGGGGTCTGAATCCTCTATCAACCTTGAGCGGTGGCTGGGCCTACAACCTCCTCCGCGCCAAAGAGCGGGGAATACCGATCATATGTATCGAACCGCGGTATACACCGTCAGCGGAACTCCTCGCTGACCAATGGATTCCCATCCGGCCCACTACCGATGTGGCCATGATGATTGCAATGGCCAACGTGTGGTTCAAGGAGCACCTCTACGATAAGGAGTTTGTGGACAAGTGGGTTGAACCTCAGGGTCTGGAGCGCTGGAAGGCCTACGTGCTGGGCATGGCGGATGGCGTGGACAAGAGCCCACAGTGGGCGGAGGGGATTTGCGGTGTGCCCGCCGAGACCATCGAGGAGTTCGCCAGACTCTACGCCAAGAGCAAGCCCGTCAACCTCAACGTGTCCTTGTCCATGGGACGCCAATTCTATGGAGAGAATCACACCAGGACAGCCATGTACCTCCAAGCGCTAACCGGCAATGCGTTCGTTCCTGGAGGGACACCGGCAGCAGAGACAGGTCTGCCGCCGGGTTTTCCAGCCGGGCCATCGCCGCGTGTCGACTGGCAGCGACAACCTGGAAGCTATGACCCGCCAACCCTGATGGCCGCCTTCAAATGGCCTATGGCCATTGACATCAGAGAGCTGCTGGACCGTGGGCAGATCAGTGCAGCAGAGTACAATAACCTCATCGGCAACAAGGCGAGCAATCCCACCCCCGACATCCAGATGGTGTTCCTGGATGGGAACAACCACCTCAACAGCCTGCCGGATATCAATGCCACCATACGGGCCATGAAGAAGGTCGGCTTCTCAGTGGTATCTTCACAGTATTCCGACATGCCGACAGCAAGATATGCAGACATACTTCTGCCCCAGATTTACACGGCCTTCGAGGGCAGGAACTGCCTGGGGGTCACCGGGCAGCAGGACCTGTTCAGGACAGGCATGAATCTGGCCAATTACTTCCTCTACTGCCAGAAGTGCATCGACCCGGTTGGCGAGGTCAAATCCCATGACTGGGTGTGGACCCAGGTGGCCCGGCGGCTGGGGATAGCCGAACTGTACAACCCACGTCTGGCCGACGTAGCAGACGATGAGTGGGACAAGGCCATAGAAGCCTTCCACAGGGAGGCCTATGAGACATGGGCCGAGAGAGACGAGGTCAGAGCACTGGGCCCTCCTGATTGGCAAGAGTTCCAGACCAGGCCTGTCTTCAGGTACGAGATCACGGATCCGTACTATCCCTTCAAGAAAGACCAGGACAGGGGGTTGAACCCACTCAGAGCTACTGCCTCTGGGAAGATCGAGTTTTACTCGGAGTTTCTGGCTAAGGGCCGGTACTACCTGGCAAACAATGACTATCCGCCAGGAAGTGGAAAGTGTTACGGCGGGGGAAATCTGCCCCCAATGGCCGAGATGACCTTTGGAGGAACGGACACCTTCCATAGCCGTGAAGCTGGGCAATACCCGCTTCTCATGTCATCTCCTCATTCTCTCTACCGCGTGCACTCGTTCCTCGACAACAATGCCTGGCTGAGGGGCGACTGCTACCGACACGCGGTCTGGATGAGCGTTTTCGATGCCAAGGCGCGGGGGATAAGGGATGACGATCTGGTCAGGATGTACAATGACATAGGGGAGATGATCATACCAGCCTACGTAACTTCGAGAGTGACCCCGGGCAGCGTCTTCTTGTTTCACGGTGGCTGGTACAAACCATCTGAAAGGAAGAGCCGGTTGATGCCGGACGGCGTCGACATAGGAGGATCCCCGAACTTGCTCATCCACAATGACGATCTTCCTGACACCGTTGTCGGCATGTTCCCCTGCAAAGGGCTTGTTCAGGTTGAAAGATACGATGGTGCAAAATAATGACGCAGTACGGTTTCTTCTTTGACCAGAGCCGCTGTTCAGGCTGCCAAGCCTGTGCAGTTGCCTGCAAGAACTGGATTGGACTCCCGCCTGGCCCCCTGAAATACCTCAGGATTTATGAGTACGAGAAAGGGCAATTTCCCAATGTTCGTATCCATCTTCAATGGATCCCCTGCTATCATTGCGAAGAGCCCGCTTGCGTACATGAGTGCCCTTCCGAAGCGATCTATAAGGAACAAAGACACGGCGCCGTATTGATAGATGGCGAGAGGTGCAAGAGTTGCAGGATATGTTATGATGCTTGCCCCTATGGATCGCCCGTTTTTGAGAGCGATGATAGTGGGGCCAAGGCACAGAAGTGCACAATGTGCATAGACCGCATAGAAGCCGGCCTCCATCCAATCTGCGTACTCGCTTGTCCCAATAGAGCCTTGGATTTCGGGCCCTTACAATGTCTTGTAGCGAATTACGGTAATAAACGGGACCTCGAGGACATGCCCAGCAGCCTCACCACCAAACCGGCCATCGTCTTCAAGTCCCATAGTGCCAAACGCAATCTCGTAGTCTACGATGTCGAAAAGGCTTTGAAGTTGATACTGGACAGAGGGTTGCCACAGGTTCTTACATCACCAGACGACGCTACGGCAATACCTGACAGGTTGATTGGGCGCGGCAAGTTGGAGATCAAACACCCTTCTGCTGACGAACTTCTAAGCCGTACCAGAAATGATGAGGGATGAGGAAGCATGAACAGCGGGCATTTGAAACGAAGATTAAAGTGGCCTTCGCTCAGTCAGGGGGCGTTCAGATGGAGATGATCCAGCCGGTGGAGGGCGAGAATCTTTGCACGGAGTTACTCGCCAGCCACGGCAAGGCACCCACCACCAGGCGTTTACCATGGATGACATGGAGGCTGCCAATGCAACTTTCGCTGCAGAAGGGCTTAAGCCGGTCAGGTGGGCGGGGAGGAAGAACCCGTACCCATGTTGATTATAGTTCCGAGGAAAGGAGAACCAGAGATGATTTCGGAGATAAGCACGAAAGAACGCAAGAAGCTATTTCCCAGCACTCCGCGTACCGAGCAACTGAAGAGGGCTTATATGGAGGCCAAGCCAAATATCTGCCTGGACCGCAGCGTACTGGTCACAGAGTCATTCAGGGCAACAGAAGCATTGTCGCCTGTCCTCAGGCAGGCGCTTGCCTTTGACAGGGTCCTGAGCGAGATGCCCATATGGATCCAGGACAGCGAGCTCGTTGTGAGTAATGTCGCCTCGAGACCGAGGGGCATCTTCCTCTTCCCGGAATACGGCGATGCGTGGTTGAAGAAAGAGCTGGATACCATCTCCACCAGGGTCGTGGATCCCTGGCTTCTCAGCGATGAGGACAAGGACCGGTGGAGAAGCTGTATGGAGTACTGGGAAGGCAAGAGCATGTCGGCCTTCGCCGATGCTCTCACCCTGGATGAAGTCAGGCAGGCCGAGAGGACTCTGTTCATCAATATTCGCATGGCCAAGGAGGGCGGCATCGGGCATATCGCCCCTGATGTAGAGGGCGTCGTCAACCGTGGCCTGAATGCCTATGTGGAAGCTGCCGAAGACCACATCCGGCGGCTGGACATGGCCAATCCCGGCGACCTGGCCAAGCTGCCGTTTCTCAAGGCGGCGATTATCGCGGACAAGGCCGTCATCAAGTGGGCCGGCAGGTTCGCCGCCCTGGCCCGGGAGAAAGCGGCTGTGGAGGTCGATCCGGTGCGCAAGCGCGAGCTGGAGCAGATAGCGGAAACCTGCGACTGGGTGCCGGCCAATCCGGCGCGGAGCTTCCGGGAGGCCCTTCAGGTGGTGGCGCTAGTGATGGCCTCGGTGCAGATCGAGTCCAATGGCGTCTCCATCGGCACGGGCAGGCTGGACCAGTACTGCTACCCCCACTACGCGAGGGACCTGCAGCAGGGTATCATCACCAGGGAGGAGGCGCTGGAGCTTCTCGAATGCCTTTGGCTCAAGATCGCTGAGTCCAATCGGGTGGTCAGCGAGACACATACCTACCAGCACGCCGGCTATCCATTCTGGATACAGGTGCCTGTTGGCGGCCAGACGCCGGACGGGTATGATGCCACCAACGATCTGTCCTATCTCCTGCTCGACGTGTCGAGCAATATGCAGCTCCACGAGCCCACGGTCTCCGCACGCATACACAGGCGGACGCCGGAGGGGTTCTTGATGAAGTGCTGTGAGGCGATCAAGGCCCATGGCGGCGGTCATCCCGCCCTGTTCAATGACGAGGTCATCATCCCCAGCCAGCTTGCCTATGTCCCCGGCATAACAAAGGAGGACGCCTACGATTACTGTATCATCGGTTGTTCCGAAATAACCTTTGCCGGGAAGGGCACCGAAGGTATTCCATACCATGCGTTGAGCCTGGGCAGGGTTGTCGAACTGATGTTGCAGGGCAAGGACCCTGTAAGCGGGTCTCCCCTGGAGATGGTCGGGGACATGCTGGCCTGGGAGACCTTTGAAGACATGATGCGTGCATACAGCGAGCAGGTGCGCAAGTGCGCACGGGCCATGTTCCTGCAGTCGCTGCCATTAATTGAAGTACACACCAAGCACCGGCCCTGTCCCTACCTATCATCGCTGACCAGGGACTGTATCAGCCGGGGCAAGAGCTACTACGACGGCGGCGCCATCTATGGGAACTGGGCACTGCATGCCTGCATCGTCGGCGTTGCCACACTGGCGAACTCGCTGGCGGCCGTCCGCCGGCTGGTGTTCGACGACAGGGTTATCACCATGGCGCAGTTGAAGCATGCCTTGGAGACGAACTTCGATGATACCGCCACCGGTCCCACCGGTCCGCAAATCCGAGATATGTGCCTCGGTGCCCCCAAATATGGCAATGATGACCCGTACGTGGACGATGTTGCCAAGGACAGTCTGAACATCCTCTTGAAGGAGCTTCGCCGGCACGAGACCCTGCCTGGACAGGGTTACGGGGCTACCATAGCTCCGGTGGCGACACACATCACCTACGGAATGATCTGCGGCGCCACCCCGGACGGGAGATTGGCAGGCTCGCCCCTGAGCGATGCCTGTTCGCCTGCCCAGGGCACCGACGTCAACGGGCCCACAGCCACCATCAAGTCCGTGGCCAATCTCGAACACGTAAATGTGGTCCAGGGCACCATATTCAACATGAAGATGCATCCCGGACCGCTGGAGACCAGGGCCGGGATGATGAAGTGGGCCGACCTGATCAGGACCTATTTCGATCTCGGGGGCTGGGAAATCCAGTTCAACGTCGTCAGTGCCGACACCCTGAGAGCGGCCCAGAAGGAACCGGAGAAGTACAGGGACCTTGTAGTCCGGGTGGTCGGGTACAGTGCCCTCTTTGTTGAACTCGACAAAATGATGCAGGACGATATCATCAGCCGAACGGAACACGGCGTCTAACCGGTCATGACAGGCAAAACGACCGGGCAGGTATTCAATATCCAGCGCTACTCGATTCACGACGGGGCCGGCATCCGGACGCTGGTTTTTCTGAAGGGCTGCCCGCTCCGCTGTCTTTGGTGCTGCAATCCCGAGTCTCAGAAACCCGGTCCGGAGATCGGGTTAATCGCGTCGCACTGTGCCGGAGTCGAAGCCTGTGGGGGGCCATGTCTTGCCGCCTGTCCCGCAAGTGCCCTGGGCGTGAATGCGGAGGGTAAGGCGGTCATCGACCGGCAGAGGTGTGACAATTGTGGCCGGTGTGCCGGGGCGTGCCCGAAGGGGGCATTGAAGCTGGTCGGCCGTGAGATGAAGGTGGAAGAGGTGATGGCGGAGGTGGAGAAGGACAGGGCCTTTTACCGAAGATCGGGCGGGGGCATGACGGTGGGTGGCGGTGAGCCGCTGGCGCAGCCAGAGTTCGCGGCGGGACTCCTGGAGGCCGCCCAGAACGCCTATCTGCACACCGCTTTGGAGACGTGCGGGCATGCGCCTTGGGGACATTTTGAGGCGGTGCTGCGGCACGTTGACCTGCTCCAGTTCGACCTGAAGCACATAGATCCCCTAGAGCACAGACATCTGACCGGGCAATCGAATGAGCTGATCCTCAGCAACTTGGAGAGGGTGCTTTCCGTGAAGGTGCCCCGGGACGTCATCGTCCGTTTCCCGGTTGTGCCGGGTTATACAGATACGGGTGATATCCGGGAGATGGCGAGGTATATGGCCCGACTGGGCTTTGTGCAGATGGAACTGATCCCGTACCACAGGCTGGGGGTGTCGAAGTATGCCCAGTACGGCATGGTCTACTCGCTGGCCGAGTGCGACCCGCCCTCGCAGGGGATGATGGACCGGTTGAAAGAGGTGGTAGAGAATATGGGGCTGGTGGAGATGAGCGGGAAGATCTAAGGTGCAACTTCCAATACACGTGGCCCTTACCTCGCTTGCTGCGGCTGCATTGCCTGAGATACATGAGGTGATTATGCGGAAGTTGGGCTGGCTACGAGCTGGATGTCGTCCCCGGAATGAATCGAATTGAGAGAGGAGACACATGGCTGAGTCAAGTCACATTGGGACACTATCTGACCGCATAGAGATCCAAGACCTGCTGACACGATATTGTAGTGCCCTTGACTCCAGGCAATACAACTTGCTCGATAGCGTCTTCGCCCCCGACGCCTTCGTAGATTACACATCTGCCGGCGGCATAAGCGGAAGATTGCCGGAGGTCAAAGCTTGGCTTGAGAAGGCTCTGGGCCAGTTTCCTATGGTTCAGCATTACGTGACTAATTTCGATATTTTGGTGGATGGGGATAACGCCAAGTCACGATGCATGTTTTATAACCCGATGGTATTGCCCAATTCCGAGGGCAAACGGGGACCGGACCTGGTATTTTTTGGCGGATACTACAATGACAGGCTCGTCCGCACCTTGGCCGGCTGGAGAATCACGGAACGAGTCGAGGAATCAACCTGGATGTACGGCAGGCTGCCAGGAGGATTCGAGATACCCCAGTAGGTAGCCGGCAAGCGATTTCGACTCATCGGATGAACCCCAGTCTAGCACGGGAGGAAGCTGATTGGGTACCTGTACGATGCCTCAGACCTGTGTGAAGTACTCGATATCGTGTATGGTGCCCCTTCGCTCCTTCTTGAAAACCGCCTTCACCCTGGCCCCCACCTTGATCTTCGTCTCGTCACCCTCGTCGAGCCAATGCATCAGGCGGGTATCGGCGCCGTCAAACTGGACGTATATATCGGTGCGGGGAACCTTTATGGGCAAGCCGGTATTGGGATCCACATAGGGGAGCTTCACTACCGTGAAGGCGTAGATGGTACCCTCAGTCCCCAGGTCCACCCATTCGTTCATGGTCTTGAAGCAACGGCCGCACACCTCCCGCGGCGGCACGTAGACCCGCCCGCAGGCCGAACAGCGTACCCCCAGTATGGTCGTCTGGTCCCGCAGGCCGAGCAGAAACCTGCTAGTGTAGTAACCACAATGCCAGTAATAAACATGTTCGGCTTTGCCGGAACTCAATTCCAGTAACTCCGTGGCCTGATTTGGCTTTTCTTCCATTTTCTCCTCCCCAATGGGCCTAGGACATCGTCGATCTCAGGATGGTGGCCTCAAACCAGTAGCAGGACCCAAAGGCCGTGGCCATGGCGGTGCGTACGTTCGGGACCTGCCTGTCATCTGCTTTCCCCATGACCTGGAGCGCCGCCTCCCCGATCCTGATAAGGGCGGTGGCCCCTATGGGGTTGGTGGACAGCACACCGCCCGAAGGGTTCACGGGCAACTCTCCTTCCATGTTAAATACGCCCTTCCTGATGAGTTTGGGTGACTCTCCCCTCTCGCATACCCACATGTGCTCCATCCATACTACACCACAGGTGGAGAAGGGCAGGTAAAGCTCCATGACATCGATGTCCTTCAAGGGGTTGGTAATGCCCGCCCGCTTGTAGACGCGGCTGGCTGTAGCCTCCAGGGTCGGCATGGCCTCCCAATCATAGTCGCCAAAGTAGACATAATCATGCGACACGGCAGTGGCGTGAATCCAGGCCGGACGCGGGGCGATCTTCGGCGCCCTGTCCTCCGAAGCATAGATCACGGCACATGCCCCGTCCGACCGGGGGCAGCTATCGAGGAGCTTGATAGGGTAGCAGAGCATGGGCGAGTTCATCACCTCTTCCACTGTGATGAACTTACGTAGGTGCGCATAGGGATTGTTCAAGGCGTTGTTATGGTCTCTGACGGCAACCATGGCCGCATCCTCCTGGGACGCCCCGTACTGTTTCATGTACATGGCGTATTCGGCGGCGTTGGGGCCGATGGCCCCGCCGAAGAAGTCCCTCTCCAGAATGGGATCGGCGCAGGTGCTGATGGCGGCTTGGGTATCCGATTCCGAGTTCTTCTCCCAGCCTATGGCCATGACCACGTCAAAAAGCCCCGAGGCCACATGATAATAGGCGCTGGAGCCCAGGGTGCCGCCTGTGCTGCCCCCCGTGGTCACCTTCATGATGGGCTTCATATAGGCCCCGGAACCATCTATGCTCCATCCATCCACGCAGTTGATGCCCTCGAAGTGGTCCATATTCCCGATGACGAAGGCATCGATATCCCTGAGGGTGAGCCCGGCGTCAGCCAGGGCCCTTTTCACCGCCTCGTTTATCAATTCCTGTCCGTTGACATCTCTTCTCTTGGAGGTGTGATTGGTCTGACCGACTCCAACTATGGCTGTCCGCTTTGCCATGGCTATACCTCCTTCGCCGGTGTATCGCTCAAAACCCAGACACAATGGGTCTGGGCGCAGATGCCCGTTATTCCATGGGCCAGGGCAAGCTTTGCTCCTGGCACCTGGCGCCGGCCGGCCTCTCCCCTCAGCTGGAGCACGCATTCGGCGATCCTGGCCAGACCAGCGACCTGAACAGCGTGGGCTGACAGAACACCGCCGGAAGGATTCACCGGCAAGGCGCCCGCCATCCCGGTCACGCCGCTGTCGATCAGGCGGCCACTCTCACCGGCCCCGCAGAAGCCGAGGCCCTCATACCATAGCAGCTCCATATAGGAGAAGGCATCGTAGACCTCAGCCACATCGATCTCCTTGGAGGGGTCCTTGACTCCCGCCATGGCATAGGCCTTTCTGGCAGCCTCTTCCAAAGCTCCGGCCCGGGAAAGATCTCGCTCGCCCAGGCGGTAGGCATCAGTGCAGTGGGCTACTCCCTTGACCCAGACGGGCTTCCTGCGGCCGTTCTTTACCCTGTCTTCCTTGGCCAGGATAATAGCGCAGGCCCCGTCCGAGACCGGCGCCACATCCAGGCGTTTGATGGGGTCGGCCAGCACCGGTGATTTCATGACATCCTCCACTGTGATGTCCAAGGGCACATGGGCATAGGGATTGTTGCGCGCATTGCCATGGTTCTTGACGGAAACTCTGGCACACTGTTCCTGGGTGATCCCGTACCGGTCCATATAGGCCCTGGCTTGAAGTGCGCTGGAGGAAATGGCATCCATGCCAAGCCGGCGATCATAGATGGGATCGAACATCTGGTTGAATATCTTCCTGGGGGCGCCCTCCGACACCTTACAGTGGGTCGTCACCAGGGTAGTGCCGTAGACGTCTGAAAGGGTCCTCATGAGACCGTAGAAGGCACTCAGGGTGCCGTCCCCCTCCACATTCGTAGCGTCCCTGCCGTAAGACCCGGCGGCCTCAGCTATCGCCATGCAGGCGATCGTGCGCCCGTCGTAGAAATCGTTTGTGGTGGTAACCACATTGTCTATGTCTGCCAACTCCAACCCGGCATCGTCCAGGGCCATCCGGCTGACCTCGTACACCAACTCGGCGTAGTTCTTGGTCTTGCCCTTTTCGTACTTCGTCTGTGCCACTCCTATGATCGCTACATTATCCATGGCCCTTTGCCTCCCCGGCGGGCCGGAAACAGGTGATGTCAAGGTAGTTGCCCTCCGGCTGCTCTTTGAACACCGCCTCGAGACTCATGCCTGCCTGCAGTCTGTCCAAGTCGACCCCCTGAATAATATGTGCCATACCGGTAGACGCCCCATCCAGCTTGATGATGCCGTAGGCAAAAGGGGCCTGTACCGGATGCAACTCCGGTTCGCTGTAGTGCACCACCGTAAAGGTCTCCAGGACCCCTCGGCTGCTTACCTTCACCCATTCACCGAGTTCAGCGAAACACTGGTGGCAGGTCTTCTTGGGCGGCACGAACACCATATCACAGTGGGTGCACCGGATGCCGTAGATGACTTTCCGGGCAAGGCCGGCGTAGAACTGGCTGGCCGCCTCGCCGGCCGCCCACGTATACGGTACCCTGATGACCCCCTGGTGAACGAGCAAGCCATCCTTCTCTCTTACTTCAAGTATCGTCTCATTATCCATACCGTCCTCCTAAAGGGCTCCTTTGGCAGCAATGAAAGTTTTCATAATGCCTGCTATTACGTTTTCCCCGTGCTGATTCTTGACGGTCTGGCTGAAAGTGATTACACCGCCGCGATTGTCCCGGCTCTCTTTGTGCACCGTCTCGAACTCTACGTGGATGGTATCCATGAGCTTCACGGGGACCACAAACCTCACCTGGTCCATGCCATAGAAGGCTATAATGGCGATTTCCGACAGGGGAAGCAGTCCGGAGGCTACCGACAGGACTAGAAAGCCGTGGGCTATCCTCTCCTTGAAAGGCCCTGTTCGGGCATATTCGATGTCGGTATGGAGCGGATGCCAGTCGCCGCTGAAAGCGGCGAACATCACCACATCAGCCTCGGTGATGGTCCGGGCCCTGGTTATTATCTTATCCCCGATTTCGAAGTCTTCGTAATACCGCATCTCTTGCTAGTTGACCCTTCGCTTTTGCCCGCCCCAGTACTTGTCGCGCAGGGCCTTCTTATCGTGTTTGCCCACAGAGGTAAGAGGTATGCGATCAATGAACTCCACGGACTTCGGCGCTTTGATGGACCCCTTCCTGTCCTTGCAGAACTGTACCAGTTCGTCCGCCCCGGCCTGTTTGCCGGCATGCAGCACCACAAATGCCTTAACAGCCTCGCCCCAATTGGGATCAGGCACGCCGATAACGGCCACATCCGATACCGCCGGGTGCTCGTGCAGTGTGGCTTCAATCTCCTTGGGGTAGATATTCCATCCCCCGCTGATCAGCATGTCCTTCTTGCGGTCAAGAATGTAGACGTAACCCTCTTCATCCCGGCGGCCTATGTCGCCCGTATGCAGCCAGCCGTTCTTGATGGTCTCGGCCGTCTCCTGGAGCTTGTTCAGGTACCCGAGCATGGTGTTCGGCGTGCGCACGGCTATCTCGCCTTCACCTCCTGGAGGCACGTCATTGTCCTCGTCATCCACCAGCCTCAACTGGCACATTAGGGTCGACTTGCCGCAGGATGCCAGCCTTTCCTCCTGCCCGTCCGCCACCATGTGGTCATCGCGACTCAGGCAGGTGAGGAACATGGGGGCCTCAGTCTGGCCGAATACCTGGACAAAGACCGGTCCGAAGGCCGCCGTCGCCTGTCTTAACCGTTCCGGTCCGATCGGTGAAGCGCCGTAGATAATGGTATTGAGGCTGCTGAAATCGTGCTTGTTGAGGTCGGGATAGTCCAAGATGCGATAGAGGATGGTCGGGACTATAAAGGTGGCCGTAATCTTATTACTGGCCACCGTTTCCAGGAACAGATCGGGGCTGAAGCGGTCCAGGATGACCTGCGTCCCGCCCCGCAAGCATACCGGTATCATGAAAACGTTCGAGGCGTGGGACATGGGGGCTACATGCATGAAATTGTGCCTTGCGCCGAGGCCGATCTCCGCCATGGCCGTCAAATAGGTGTACACCCGATTGCGTGAGGCGTGCAGGCACCCCTTGGGCGTTCCCGTCGTCCCGCCCGTATAGTAGATAGAGATGATGTCGTCCTCACTGACATCTATGGGCGGGTCGCCGGCTGGCTGTGAAGAGATGACCTCATAGAAATCGTCGCCGTCCAGAGGCATGCCGAGTCCCTCAGAGATGTAGAGAAACCGGCCAACCGTCTCCAGTTGGGGGCGCATTTGTTGCACGTGTTCGGCGTAGGGAGCCGAATAGATTACTACCCGGCATTGGGAATCGTTGGCCATGTATGCGTTGTCGGCCGGGGCCACGATACCCTCATGAAGTATCACCTGGGCCAGACCCGCTTTGGCCAACCCATAGTCAAGGATAATGCTCTCCAGGCTGTTGTTGGTGAGCGTACCCACCCTATCTCCTTTACTGAGGCCCATGTCCAGCAAGGCATTGCCAAGCTGATTAGCTTTCTCTCTGAGTTCGGCGTAGGTGAGATTGCGATCGCCCTTTATGGCGGCCGTTCTATGTGCGTAATGATCAACGGCCCAATCATATAGTTTGCCCACCGTATAGCCCAAATAACCTGACATATGTACCCCCTCATCGACGAATCCAGGGTCGCCGCTATTAGTCCCGGAGCAACTCCCGGGCTATTATCATTTTCCGGATCTCAGTGGTCCCGGCCCCGATCTCGCCCAGCTTGACATCGCGCAGGAGGCGGTTCACCGGGAAGTCCAGCATGTAACTGTAGCCACCATGGATCTGTACGGCATGCAGGACGGACTGCGTGGCTACCTGTCCGGCCAGCAGCAAGGCGGCTGCAGCCAGCTTGTTTATCTCTGCGCCCTTGCCACCCCTCTCCGAAGTCTGCGCCAGGCTTGCCGCCCGGTACATGAGAAGACGGGCCGATTCTATGCCCACGTACATCTCCACCAGCTTGTCCTGGATCAACTGGAACTGGCCTATTGATTGGCCGAATTGCGTCCTCTCCTTGGCGTACTTCAGGGACAGCTCCAAGGCTCTCTCTGCCATGCCAAGGGTCCAGCCGGTACCGGCCACCCTCTCCATGTCCAGTCCTCCCATCATCACGTTGACGCCCTGGTTCAGGCCGCCCAGAATGTGCTCGGCAGGGACGCAGTAATCGTCGAAAGTCAACTCCGCGGTCGGTGAGCCCCTCTCCCCCATCTTCTCCAGGTGCCTGGCGGTGAAGTCGCCCTGCCAGCCGGGCTCCACGATGAAGGCCGTAATGCCTTTCGCCCCGCGGTCCGGCTCCGTTTTGGCATACACTATCATGGCACCCGCCTCGGTGCCGTTGGTAATGAAGGTCTTGGTACCGTTCAGGAGATAGGTGTCGCCGTCCTTCCTGGCACGCATCTGGATTCCCACGGCGTCCGATCCGGCATTGGGCTCGGTCAGGGCCAGAGCCCCCAACTTCTCGCCACTGCACAGGGCCGGCAGGTACTTCTGCCGCTGCGCTTCCGTTCCATTGCGGTAGAGGTTGTCGCAACACAGGTTGGAATGGGCGTGACAGGACAGGCTCAGGGCAGGGCATATCCGGCTCATCTGTTCCAGGCAGAGGCACTGTGCCAGATAGTCCATACCCGACCCGCCGTATTCCTCTGGAACGGTCACCCCCATCCACCCCAGATCGCCCAGCCTCTTCCATATCCCATCGGGAAGCCTGTCTTCCCTGTCTATCTGCTCGGCGATAGGCTCGATTTCCTTGACCATAAAATCGTAGACCGCATCCGCCAGCATCTTGTGCTGTTCGCTCAATTCGAAGTCCATGAAAGAATACCCTCAGTTCTGCCGCGATGAACCCTGCCCAATTCGTAATTAGCTGCCTTTGAATTGGGGCTTACGTTTCTCCAGGAAGGCCTGCATGCCCTCCCTGGCATCCTCGGTGGACAGGCTGGCGCCGAAGCACTCCGCCTCATAGAAGAGGGCCCGGTCAAGGTCCATGTTGGAACCATTGGTGACCGCCTTTTTGATCTGTCCCAGGGCAACCGCACTCTTGGCCATGAGCTTCTTCACTACCTGCCCCACGGCCGCATCCAGTTCTTCGCTGGGTACTATCCGGTTAACCAGGCCCAGGCGGTAGGCTTCTTGCGCGTTGATATTGTCTCCCAGCATGTTCATTTCCATGGACTTCGACTTTCCGATCAGTCTCGTCAGGCGTTGGGTACCGCCCATGCCGGGCATGATGCCCAGGTTCGTTTCCGGCTGGCCGAAGAGCGCCTTGTCCGAGGCGATGCGCAGGTCGCATGACATGGCCAGTTCCAGACCGGCACCCAGGCACAGACCGTCTATTCTGGCAATGACAGGTTTGGGCAGACGCTCCAACCGGTGGGTGAGCGACTGGGCTGTCAGGGAGAAGTCTCGTGCTGCCACCGGGGTCAGGTCTTGCAGTTCGCCCACGTCCGCCCCTGCGGAGAAGGCCTTGTCACCGGCGCCCGTAATAAGGATGACCCGGATCCCGGCGTCCGCCTCGGAATCAGCCAATGCGTCATGCAGTTCCCTGGCCAGATGGGTATTTAGGGCGTTCATAACCTGGGGCCGGTTGATGGTAATGGTGGCTACGCCGTCCGCCTTATCACACAGAATGAATTCATAATGATGCATTCCGCCCCCTACTCCTGCTTTTCCGCAAATACGTTGTAGAAACCCTTGCCGGCTTTCCTGCCGATGTATCCACTTTCCACCATGCGCCTGAGTATGGGTGCCGCCTTGTAGCGCTCCCAGCCGGTTTGATCGTAAATGGTCTCCGCCAGATCCAGGACCACCTCGGCCCCGACAAGGTCGATCATCTCCAGGAAACCGATGGGCCAGTTGAAGGCCAGCCGGCAGATCTTGTCTATATCGGAGGCGCTGGCCAGGCCGTCCTCCAGTATCTTCAGGGCCTCGTTGGCAGCCACGTTGGCTATGCGATTGGCTACAAAGCCGGGCGAGTCCTTGACCACTATTGGTTCCTTGCCCAGGGACCTGCCGAATTCCAGGCTGGCAGCCACGGTCTCCTCCGACGTGGAGAGTGACTTCACAACCTCGATCAGTTGCATCATGGGGACCGGGTTGAAGAAATGCATACCGATGAACTTGTCAGGACGCCCGGTTCCCGAGGAAAGCAGGCTTATGGGTATGGAAGAGGTATTGGTTGCCATGACCGTGTCATGGGGGCAGACCTCGTCCAGCCGTCGGATCACCGGGAGCTTGAC
>PUNJ01000152.1 GCA_003551705.1 Chloroflexota bacterium
AACCAAATACGGGTAGGTCAGGTTTGGCCCCGGATTGTCCTCTTCCGCCATTCGGCGCAGCGCAGCATCGGGCGGAGGACAAGCCGGGTTACCTGACCGTCTTTCTACGAGACTTCACCCAAACTCGCCTGCTCTCAGGCAAACGCGGCTTCGAGCATGATTGTGCCGCCGGGGACGCATCTCAAAACGCAAAAGCCCGAGCATGGCCCGATGGTCATGGCTTCCGTCATCGAGACTTCGGAAGACCGAAGTCTCCCACCCATGCGCTAAAATAGGCATTGTCAGCCAATTTTTCTTTACCAGAAAGCCACCCATGCCGAAGATCATTCAGACCGACAGACTGACCAAGCTCTACGGCAAGGTCGTGGGCATCATCGACCTCGACCTGGAGGTTGAACAGGGTGAGGTGTTCGGATTTCTGGGCCCAAATGCC
This sequence comes from Chloroflexota bacterium, assembly GCA_003551705.1. GTDB lineage: Bacteria > Chloroflexota > Dehalococcoidia > UBA2247 > RBG-13-53-26 > PUNJ01. The sequence goes on from PUNJ01000152.1 coordinate 434, forward strand.
GCAGGCAAGACCACGACTATCCGAATCCTGTTTGACCTGATCCGGGCCACTCGCGGTTCGGCCACCGTCTTCGGTCTTGATGTGCATCGTGACAGCCCTCGAATCCGGGAGCGTTGCGGCTACGTGCCCAGCAACCTGGCCCTGTACGAAGACATGTCGGGTGATGATTACCTGACATACTTCAGGAACCTTCGTCCCGGCATCGACATGGCGTATTTCGACGCTCTGGTTCAACGGCTGCAGATCGATCTCTCCCGGCAGATAAAGGGGCTGTCTCACGGAAACCGCCAGAAAATAGGCCTGGTACAAGCCTTCATGCACCGCCCCGATTTGATTATCCTGGACGAACCCACCATCGGTCTGGACCCTCTCATGCAGCAGGAATTCTACAATCTGCTTCGCGAGACCCGTAGCGACGGCAGAACGGTCTTCCTGTCCTCTCACAATCTCCCCGAGGTGGAAAAGGTCTGCAACAGGGCAGGCATCATTCGTGACGGCCGGCTCACCAAGGTGGAAGAAGTAGCAGCCCTCAAGAAAAAGGCTTTACGAAGTGTTGAGGTGGAGTTCGAAGGCGAGCCTCCTCCCATGGAGATCTTAGCCGGCCTGCAGGAGGTGTCCGAACTCCGCCTTGAGGACCATACCCTGCACTTCAAGGTTATGGGCAAAATCGACCCTGTCGTCAAGGTCCTGGCCCGGTACGAGGTGGTGAACTTCACCAGCCGCGAACCAAACCTGGAAGAGGTCTTCATGGCTTACTATGGAGGTGACTAACCGGCCATGCTGCGCAATGTGTTCTTGAAGACGCTCCGGGACAGATGGTCATCGATGCTGTGGTATGGCGGAGGACTGGGTCTGCTGGGCCTCTGGGTGATCCTGCTCTACCCCACTATCGGCGAGGCATTTGCCGAACTCTTCGAGGGACTGCCCGAGGCCATGAGATTGCTGATCGGCGATATCGCCGACCTCGGAACGGTGGAAGGCTTCCTTGGCGTGGAGCTGTTCTCCGCCGTTGTCCCGGCCCTGCTCCTGATACTGGCCATCGGCTTCGGTGGCGGGTCCATTGTGGACGAGGAGAGGCAGGGATCCCTGGACTTGCTGTTATCCACGCCTCTGTTGCGGCGGAACCTGGTCATTCAGAAATTCGCAGCCCTTGTGGTAATTCTCCTGCTGGTAACCTTCGTCATGTGGGCGGTCCTGGTAATATCGGCGCTGGCGGCAGATATAGAGATAGGCTTCGTCAGACTGCTGGAGATGTCCTTCAGCGGTGTGCTGCTGGGACTCGCCTTCGGGGCCTTCGCCCTGTTCGTGGGCTGTACCACCGGCAGGCGCGGACTGGCCCTGGCTGTACCAGCAGGGATCGCAGTGATAACCTACCTGCTGAATGGTCTGGGGGTAATGATAGACTGGCTGGAGCCCTACCGAGTCCTTTCACCCTTCTATTACTACATAGCCGCCGAACCGCTGGTGAACGGGCTTGAGCCGGTCCATGCCCTTGTCCTGGCAGGCCTTGGCGCAATCTTCTTTGCCGGGGCCCTGGTTACCTTCGAAAGACGCGACCTGGCGGTCTAACCTGAAAACGTGCCTGTTAAGGCGTGCCCAGTTCGACCCTGGCCAGGATGCTGTAAATCGGGCCTTTGGGGGTAAGTTGGCTCTTCATGAGGCTGAGGTCCCTGACCGTGAAACCGGTCTTGTTCTCCACCTGGCAGGACCGCGCCCAGGTACCCAGTTCCTGTTTCTCAAGCAGCGTAGCCCGCTCCCTGAGCCGGCCCAGTGTCAGGTGCGCCCGAAACGGCCGCCCTTCGGGACGAAAACCCAGCGGCACCAGTGCCTTTTCAAGCGAAGCCTGTAAATGCAGCACCGTATCGATATCGCCGCCCAACCCCACCCAGACCACTTGGGGCCGTTGCCAGCCGGGAAAGGCCCCCATTTCCTCCATGTTCAGGCAGAAGGGCGACACGGTCTTGGCGACGTCTTTCATGAGATCAGCGATGCCGGTCAAGAGTGAGAATGGCACCCCGCCCAGAAATTTGAGCGTCAGGTGGATGTTTTCGGGCTCCACCCATTTGACAACGGCATGACGCCGGGCCTGAAGCCTGGACAGAAGGGCCGATAGCTCCAGTTTCACCTCCGGGGGCATCTCGATGGCTATGAAGCTCCGGACCTGCTCCACTCCAAAAGCCTTTCCGCATTTCCGCCAAGTATCATCTCCACCGTCTCATGGGCCAGGTCCAGCAACTGTATCTGGGCAACGACGCGCCGAGGCGACATCAGGGGATAGTCGCTGCCCATGAGTATCTTGTCCGCTCCAGCAATGGCGGCCACGTGCCGGAATATCTCCGGCTGGTACAGGAACGGGGTGGCTGCCGTATCGAAGTATGTATTGGCCATGGCCTTAGCCACTTCCGGCATGAGCGCATAGAAAGGCAACCCGCCGCCCCAGTGAGCGCAGACAACCTGGAGATCGGGAAAACTCTGTATCAGATGGTACAGCGATCCCGGTGTGATGGCCCCTTTGCCGGGATACAGGTGGCCGACGGGTTCTGAAGCGTGGGTGAGAAAGAAGAGCCGGTGCCGGACGGCCAGTTCAGCAATGGGACCCATTAGCTCCCGGTCGCCCATGTCGAAACCCTGGGTATCGGACCGCATCTCGCCGATGCCCCTGGCACCACCCCTGATACACCGTTCCAGTTCGTCGATGGCTGCCCGGCCTGCCATCGGCTGCACGCAGACGAAGGGGATAAGTCTGCCGGGATAACGGGCGGCGGAGTCCAGTATGTAGTCATTGGTCCGGTTGCAGGCTTCCTGGCTGGACCAGCCGGCGTTAAGTATGACAGAGGCATCGATACCCACCTCGTCCATGTGGGCGATGATCTCCTCGGCGGTGGCGATCTTTGCCTTGGGCGAACCGTATAGTTCGGCAAAGCACGGATCAGCCGGCATGAAGTTCTGTCGCTGTTCCTTCATTTCCGGCGGGAAGATGTGAGTGTGAAAATCTATGATCACGCTGGAATTATACCCAAATCAGGGGATGACGCGCCAGCGGAGGGATAGGGACAGGAATAGAAATGGGACCCCACACCCACATTAAAGGGCCTGGTCTTTACCCACACTTGACACCGAAGGTGTTTTTGGCCAAATGGGAGCTTGATGGAGGGCCTTGCTGGGACCGCCGCTCCCCAGAGCCTGTCTCAGAAGTAACGACAGCTTGAAACCAGCCATGGCGGTGAGCGGGATTTGTACCCTCTCCCGGAGGGACGACGGGAGAGGGCCAGTCCGGATCGTCCGCCCCCAGTACTTCGATGCCGCCTGATGCATGAGTTCGTGGCTTCTAATGGCGGCGTTGCTCCGCAGCCGATCGGGACGGGGGTGAGGGAAGCCGGAGTGGATTTGCACGTCGGAACAGGCCCCATCTCAATGTTATGGTCCAGCAGATGCAAGTCAGCCGGCTTCTGAGACACGCGCTATTGACCGGTTTAGGTAGACCCTCGCACAAAGACCGGTCAGGTAACCCGGCTCGTCCGGTGCCTCTTCCCCCGCGACCCCTACTGCAGAAGAGACAAGCCGGGGCCAAACCTGACCTGCCCTACCAAAAGGGGGGAGGCCGCCTCGTAGGGGTGAGGCAATCGGGACTGCCTACGTGCCACTTCGCGATCTGGTTCTCGTAGAATCGGCCTTCTGGGTGTCAAGGGCGGTCCAATTTTCGCCAATCTTGGCCATTTTACGACCGCCCCGTACACTGGGAGCATGTTCCCCACCGCTCCTACTTATAATTAGACGCCGGATCAACTTCACGATGGAGACGCCTATGGTAACAGACGGAGCCGCACTCTCCTTCGGCGATCTTCGACTGGGGTGACGGCGGTCCCAGTCCACCTCCACTCCTCGTTCCGAACACCCCAGGTGTCAAGTGTGTACCAGGATGAGCCCCGCAGGGAGAGGGCCAGTCCGGATCGGCCGCCCCAGTGCTTCGATGCCGCCTGATGCATGAGTTCGTGGCTGTTAACCCAAGTTTACCACTGACCGGCCGAAATTGAAGCTAAAACAGACCCGGCGGGCATGTTTATGGACACTACATCCTTTTGATTCGCTTGGTTCTGAGGGGGTTGGCCGGCATGCCCAGGACATGATAGATGTCCAGGTGGAATGGCTCAGGGTCCCCGGTTTGCCTGATGTGAATGCGCTCGCCATTCTGGTTCGTGATTGAGGCTGTGGCCCTCATGTGCGTTGCCATCCGGTTTCGCAGCGTGCTCCACCGGTGGAATATCCCCTTGGCCTTGAGCCGCCTTTGGATGGCCGCCAGTAGATGATAGGCAAGTACTGTGATGAACAGGTGCCCCTCTTGCCGGGGGTCCTTGCGGTGAAACACAGGCCTCATGCCCAGCTCACTCTTCAAGCACCGGAACGACTCTTCCACCCGGCTCAGCATCATGTAGAGAGACCACAACTCCTTCTCATCCAGGTCTACTCGGCTGGAGCGTATAAAGTAGGTCCCGGCAAAACGTGCGGATTTCGGTGAAATCGGCCACCGGTATCGCTCCAAATCGGCCACCCCATCCGAAGGCGGGTGGGGCGGCGCCGGGTCTAGGTCAGTTTAGCTCGATGCAGTGTCATCCGCAAGGCTTCCTCCTTTCCCGTTCTTCTGATTTGCCGCCAGGCCTTCCTTCAAGTTCTTGCGCATGGAGTCCCCCCTGAGCTCTATCTTGTAAGCGTTGTGGATCAGACGGTCGCAGATGGCGTCGGCCAGGGTGGGGTCGCCGATATTCGGATGCCAGTCTCCGACGGGGCACTGGCTGGTGATGACGGTGGCACCGGCCTGGTACCGGTCTTTCACGATCTCCAGCAGGTCACGCCGCTCCCAGTCGATGGGTGGCGTAAGCAGGAAGTCGTCGATTATCAAGACCTGGGCCTTCGCCAGCCTGGCGAGCGTCTTGAGGTGTGACCCGTCCCCGCGCGATTGCTGCAGCGTTTCAGACAGCCGGGACCACCGCAGATATAGGACGGTATATCCCGACCGGGCTGCGAAGTTGCCCAGGGCACAGGCCATGTATGACTTCCCAATTCCCGCTGGACCTGTGATGAGCACGCTGCGATGGGCGTCTATCCACCGGGTACTTGATAGCTCCAGCATCACCAAGCCGACGAAATCGGCATGCGAGAGGTCGGCGCACTGTGGACTATTCAGCCGCACCTCAAAGCCCCTGGCCATGCCAAAGATCTTCATGGCATTGAGGGGAGCGATGGTCTGCTCGTTAAGCATGGTCTCCCTCCTCATTAGAAGTCACATAGTACTCCCTGCCCCGGATATTGCCATGCCGCGGCAAGGTCGTCCGGCTGGACAGCTCCGGTGCGCCGGGGGCATGTGTTCCGGCAGGGTGGTATGCTTGACCCTGACGTATGACCTGGTGTGAGCGGCGACACGCTCCCCCTTGTGGAGGACCTCCACAAGGGCGGCGGTCATCTGCACATCCAGTCTCTCCCGTAAGAGTCGGAAAGGCACACTGTAGTAATGATGGTCCACCTCAATTTGGTAATCTATGTTGACCCTCGCCTTGCCCCATTCTGCGTACTCGTAAGCTCTCTCGGGTAAAGGCAAGGCGCTGGGCCGGTCGGTAGCCTCAAATACCTCCCTTCGGGACTTTCCTGTCCGGCGCATGGTGCGCGTGTTAAGTCGTTCCAGGCATTGCCGAATTGAGGTCCGCCAGATCGTAGAAGGTTCGCTGCCGCAATACGGCCAGTATCCACCGCTGGGCGAGGAGTACTCCTGCCTCAACTTTTGCCTTATCACGCGGTTTCCGGGGTCTCGCCGGCAGTACGGCGCAGCCATAACACTCGGCCATCTCGGCCTCTGCATAGGTGTAGTTCGAAGCGCCCCACACGGCAACGAACAACTGGGTGGTGATCAGTTCACCGGTTGCCGGGTCCACCATGGCCAGGCCATCGCAGTAGTCGATAAACAGCTTCTCACCGCTCGATGCTCCTGGCGCATAAAGTAATCACGCTGGCTGAGCCATCGGCGATAATGCTCACAGAACTGGGTATACTGGTAACCATCAGGGTGCTTCTCTTTGTATTCCAGCCAGAGCTGGGTCATGGTCAGGTTTACGTTACGATAGCGGCGCAACTGTTCATAGATGTACTCGCAGTCCGGCAGTGGGCGGTGGACCGAACTTGGCACATGCTCGGTGGGGAAGAGCCGTGCTTCCAATTGGGCTTGCGTCAGTTCTGCCGAGTCGGGCCACTTCAACCCTGCGGCCGTGGCCCTCATGAGGTAGTCGGCCACAGTGCTTCGGGAGACATTACAGCTTAGTGCTATTTCCCGATTGCTGAGACCGCAGGCGTACCTTAAACGTAGCATTTCTTTAATCTTGCGCACAGGCAACCTCCTGTTAGCCACAGAATCACCTCCTTGGGCAATTCTACGGCTTGTTGTTGCCCGGCGCTGCTCCCACCCCTCCCACAGATTATGCGGCCCTAACCCCCAATCCGGGGTGGCCGATTTGCTCCGTGACGGTGGCCGGTTTGCTCCGAGAAACGCAAGTGGGAGCTCTGGACAAAGCACAGGAAGGGACCCTGGACAGTGCCAATCAGGCTGTGGGCGAGTCTTGAGAAAAGATGATGCAAGGCCACAATTCTACCCAGGATGCTCCAGAAGTGAGATTGGCGATCCTCCGTCGAGCTTCCTAACCTTTGAACTTGCCTTTACGTTAAATATATAGATAGGCACTCCGCAGTGTGGAGAACAAAATGACTTCCATTTTCGACATTGAAGCCCTGGTCATTGAAAAGCTCTGCCAGATGACGCACAAAGGTAGAATCAGCAAGTATGAAGCTCTTGTGCTAAGCGCCATTTCTCTGAACGCCGAAGGCTGTGATGGTTTTATCATGAGGGAGGTATAGTCCCTAACTGATACAATGTTACGGTACGTTAGCGAAGAAGAGGTAATCGCAGTCTATAATGAGATAGAGATAGGGCTGGAAGCATCTGCGCAAGACTTGAGCCGCCCCCTCGTAAGGAAAGCGTGATCCAGGATATAATTAGCGAAGTCCAGCAGCGTATTGCTGAGGCGTTTTGCTCAGGAGTGAATGAACGTATGCGCCGAAAGCGAACGAGCACATAACGAGGCGGTACAACGGACACAGGTGGCGCTGAGTTTCCCCCGGTTGTACTTTCTGGCTCTTTGTTACCTCACGAACAAGCCGGGGCTGTCCCGGTTCTTGAGCGACCGTCGGAAGAGAAAAACCGTTTGCCCTATCTTCTAGGCTTGGCTCCGGCGGCGAGTCACAAAAATACCAAACCCTAGCTTTGGCGGCTGAAAATGTCGTGCTTCTTTTAAGGTTGCGAAAACTGGTGAATTAAGGTGAGGATAATCCATTTTGACGGCGTAGGGTACTATTATTATGTAGAAAAGTATTAGGCGAAGGTGATTGCGAAAGGGGGATGCCGAAACTGACGGCAGGGAAAGCTGATGATTACTGCGGTGCCCATGGAGGTTTTCACTCGCGATTTGTTCCCTTTGCTGTCATTGAGGGCTCAGGGCGACAATTGACAACTCAGACTGAGAATTGAATAGCCTCGAAAGGGTAAAAACATGAAAAGGAAGATTTTAGTACTGGGTGCGGTGGTGGCATTGGTGTCGGTTTTGGCGCTGGCGGCGGTGCCGGTTGCGGCAGAACCAGCGGAAAGGGTTGATGTCCTCATCGGCTTTCACCATCCGCCGGGCGCGGCTGAGCAGGCGATGGTGCGTGACGCCGGCGGTGACATCAAGTATACCTTCCGCATTGTACCCGTGATTGCTGCCAGCCTGCCCGAACCAGCGATAGATGCCCTCCTACAGAAGGCCGGGGTGAGATACATCGAGCCTGACCACGAGGTCTACGCCCTGGAGCAGGCCGTCTCCTGGGGGATAGACAGGGTATTCGGCGATGATATCTATCCCTTTCCTACCTGGCAAGACTCAGTAGGTGCGGGCATCGGTGTTGCAGTGCTCGATACCGGTATCGATGGAAAACACGAAGACCTGCCCCAACTACTCGGGAGCGCAAAATTCACTACAGATGCGGGTGATTGGGATACCGACGGTAACGGGCACGGTACCCATGTGGCGGGCACTATTGCTGCTTTGGACAACACATGGGGTGTTGTTGGGGTCGCGCCGGAAATTGGCCTTTATTCTGTCCAGGTCCTTCCTGATCTAGACTCCGGCTGGGCAAGCGATCTGGTGGCCGGCATCGAGTGGGCGGTTGATCAGGGCATTCCGGTGCTAAACATGAGCTTGGGGGGATCCCATTCGCAGACGATCCAGGAGGCCTGCGATAACGCTTACCTCGCCGGGCACCTGCTGGTGGCTGCTGCCGGCAATGACGGCAACGAAGATGGTACGGGCGATAATGTCGGCTATCCGGCCCGATACGACTCGGTCGTTGCCGTGGCTGCTTCTGATTATGATGACGACAGGGCCGATTTTTCCAGCACCGGTCCGGCTGTAGAGCTGATCGCTCCCGGCGTGAACATCCTGAGTACCCTACCGGGCAATGAATATGGGGCTTATAGCGGCACGTCCATGGCATCACCCCATGTCGCCGGGGTTGCCTCTCTGGCCTGGGCAGCCAACCCCGATTTAACCAATGTCCAGATAAGGGGGATTCTGCAGGAAACGGCGGAAGACCTTGAGCTGCCCGCCAACCACCAGGGTTACGGGCTGGTGCGAGCCGACCTGGCGGTAGCGGCGGCGCTGGATACTTTGGCGTCGGAGCCAGGATACACATTCACAACGGCGGACAGCATAAGCATCGCCCCGGTTGACGAGGAGGTCGTGGCCGGTGAGGACGTCACCTACACCGCGACTGCCTACGACGAGTTCGGCAACGAGATCGGCGATGTCACTGCTGATGCGGACTTCTCAATCGAGGCCGATGCCGGCGGCTCATGGGATGGCAATACCTATACCACGGAGAAAGCCGGCACCTGGACGGTAACGGCTCAATATGGCGGGCTCGAGGTCACTGCCGGTCTGGCGGTCCAAGAGGATAATGGCGGGTTCTTTGATTGCTTCGGTGGATGTTTGGACACCGGGACCTCGGCAAGCGGTTTGATTCTGGGATGGGGAATAACGGGGCTCGTCATGTTGGCCCTACCGTCCCTGTTGAGGAGGGTGGCCAGGAAATAGGATACCAGGGCTCTTTGAGCCTTCTGACTGCGGCCAGGATAAGCCCGATCCAGTAGCCAAGAGAATAGGATATCAAACCACTTCGAAACAGCACTGGCAGTGCCGGGAATGGCGGGGTCTCTACCCCCTCACCCTTTCCCTGTTCCACGGTAGGAGGATCAATAAGTAGCTGCAATGGTGGCTTCACAAACCGGTTGTTTCAGGTATGGTTCCACTCCCCCCGTCTCCACCATAGGTTGCAATAGGCAGAGCCTCCGCCGGCCTACCGGCTCCCACTCTTCCGGGCTGGGGCAAGTTGTAGTAGCCTTTCACCTGGTTCCTGTCTACCTCGATCCTTTTCACAAATGAGCGTACGAAAGCTTTCCGCTCAGTAAGATCACCTTCTTCCAATAGATATCCACGTCGCCCATGCCGGGCATACCAACCGGGCTGTGAGCAACCTCACAGCCCGTTATAGTTTTGCGGTTCTCGGAATCTACGCTGGGGCAGATTCAAGGGTGGCGATATCGATATTCAGCGTTGTCTCAGTCTTGCTTTCCACTTCGACGTTCGATACAAACCCGAGGACCTGTTCGAATTCTCCCTCTGACATCTCCACAACTACAAGGTCGTAGACACCCGCCGCCAGGAAGGCCAGCACGAACCCACCCTCATCGTCCACAACATAACTGGTAACCGCGTTGGGGAACCTGTTGCCGTCACCTGCAGGTTCGTCCTTTTCGGAGTCTTGCCAGTCGCCATCTTCATAGGCGAAGACCGCAATATTCGTGTGGTCCGAGAAGTCCGTGATCGAGCCTCTAATGCTGCCTGCTTCATCATTTACCACCAACTTGATGGTCGGTTTCAGTATGTACCTTCCGGTGGCTCCTGCCAAGACAACAGCCTTGCGCGCATCGAAGTCCGCCGTGACCTCCACCGTGCCATTTACCGGCACATCGAAGGCCCCCGTGGCCTTGTAACCCGTTTCACCACCGCTAGGCACGAACAGGGGTTCTTCCTCATCGTCGTCAAAGAGAATGTAACAACCCGGACTTGTAGGAGGCTGCGGCCCATGCTCCGGGATATCCAGCATGAAGCGGATCTGAGTGTAATGCCCGGCAGGTAGCTCGAAGTCGCCCAGAAGCACCGAAATACCTCCTGTAAGCTCCAGCAGATTGAATTTCATCGGCCCCTCGAAATCCTCAAAGGTGGCCCATTCGCCTTCCCAATGGTATTGAATCTCGGTAATAGTAATGTAGACACCTTCTACGTTATCGGCGTCAATGGGTGCGTCGGTCAAGTACAGTTTCAAGGTCCCTGTTTCCCCGTTATCGGACGGTCCTCCACAAGCTAGGACCAGCGATAATACGAGAAGTATGGCCAGCCCGGCTTTTATCGAATGGAACATTCTGCCTCCTTTCCACATACCTTTCTCGTCTCGCCCTTTACTTGGTAAGCCCTGCTTTTTGCCGTTGTCTGTTCGTGCCTGATCATTCTTGACTCCTTTCACTGGAATTGGACTGCTCATGGATTTCTGTGCTTTCTTGGCCGAGATTCTTCCCACCTACTATATTTAACGTAAAGGCAAGGTAAAAGGTTAAAGAGCTCGACGGCGGATCGCCGATCTCGCCATGAACAAAGCTGCGAGAAGCAACAAAGCACTGACCACGATTATGGTTGCCAACGTACCGCTCCTGCCATGATAGCTGCAATTCTGTTCAACACATTCACCTAGCGACCCCCTTATACCCAGGGGCCGATGCCCAAGTCTATTCGAGTTTGCCGGGCATCCTATCAGGGAACTCGATGTCAACAACACTAATATTGATCTCCTTGGCTACCAGCCCAACCATCTCGAGGAGGCGCATCGTAACCATTCGGCGCACCTCAGCGACAATTGTCGGGATGCTGAACCCATAAATGACCTTGAGGGTCAGGTCGAGGATTGCTTCCTTCTTCCCCGATTCGACTTCGACGCCCCTGCTGTGAGCGTCTTTGCCGCTGAAACGCTCTGCCATGCTACTCCTGAGAGAACTGGAACCCATGGCGGCGACGCCCTCTACTTCACTGGATGCCAGGCCGGCGATGGATGCTATGACGCTGTCCTCTATGGTGGTCTCGCCCTGTACTTCGATTTGCGCGCTCTTTGCCATTGTCTTTTCTTGAATCATTAGTATTCCTTTCGTTGAGCTTTTGAAGCTCGTGAACTCCTGTAAATCCGTCCTTTGTCCATTACTCGTTCCCGGCGGTTCTGAATATTTCCGAAGAATACTCAAACCTGGTCAGCCGGTTAACATTTATAACTATGTACTCCGTAACCGCTTGCCGCAAACCTCTCGGGCGGGTATGGGACAGGTATGTTAGTGCCGGTCGACTAATCCGGGCTATGGTCACTGATGGTGCTTGGCAGGTGCACGTGTTGGGGGGGTAGGATGTTGTGCCAAAGGTCCCCCAAGTGCCACAAGATGGCGCACTGAGGTGTACAAAGTAGGGGCGTCCTGCGATGGCGATAACGCAACCCGATCTGAAACGCTGAGAGTCTGCTGAGTCATTGATCACCCTTTCGTTGAGCTTTGAAAGCTCGTGGCCTCCTAACAAATCCCTACTTTGTCCATTGCTTCTGAACTAACGTAAAATCGCTAATATCAGCCAGATAATTAGGAGAACAACTCCAATAACAAGCAATACATGAAGCCCACCGCCCAGAGTGCGGCGAGTAATTAGACCCACCGCCCACAGAACGAACAGAATAATACCAATGATAAGTAATGGAGTGAGCATATGGACTTCCTTCATTTGAACGGACATGGGCAGGAACTCTACCTATGTTACAACTGCATAGAATCTTACCTCCTTGAATGATTTGAGTCGGCTCCCTCACACCCTGCTTGCAGCCCGCACCAGGAGCGATACTTCCCCGTTTTCTGACCGCTGGCCGTGGGCTGCCGGACTCAAGGGTACTTTCGCCTCTTACCACCGTACGTACCGTTCGGCATACGCCGGTGCAGCCCAGTAACAGCAGTCCTCCTTCATCAAGCCGAGACTTTGGCTTCCGGGTTCCTTCAGATTCCACTCTCCACGGCGAGTCTACGACCTCGTGGTGGACACCCTTGCCTTCAACTCGTAGTTTCCTACTGCAAGCCTGTAGTGGACTTTCACCACCAAGCCGTTGCCCATATAGTCGGGGCACACTGAAAGGGAAGGGCCTGGGGGATTTGAATCCCCCCAGGCCCTTGCGATTTACCAGAGAAGGTGTCTGGCCTGTGCGCCACCACTCAAGAGAGCGTTCTTAGAAGCGGAGCTCATACCACCCTAATCCGGTCTTGTAACTTCATTTTGGTCAAGATTGACATCAGTCTGTGCCAGAAGTCTGCCGTTGATCGAGGCACCAGTCTTCATTGTGATCTCTGTTTGACACAGTATGATTCCCTCAAAATGAGCGGTTGTTCCAATGTCCACATAACCCGCGACCTGCCAGAAGATGTTCTTGGCCTGTGCGCCACCACTCAAGAAAACGTTCTTGGCGGAACTCATAATGAGGTCGCCCGGTATCTGGAATATCCAGACATCATTGGGGCCACCAGAGAGAGTGACATCCGTCGATATTGTCACCCCGGTAGTCCATGTGTAAAGGCCGGGGGCCAGGGTTAGTCCACCGATCTCTCCAGCGCCCAGGTTGAGGAAATCAGGTGTTGACCTTCCGGCGGCGTCGGTGTATGCAGTTTCCATGTCTGAAACGGCTGTGGTCAGGTTCGAGTTGGTAGGAGTCGTCATGTCGGCTCCGTATATGGTTCCGGTTACTTGTGTCGATGTCGCAGATGTAGTCCCCACCAACGTTAATGAGAACCCTGTTATGTAACTCGTGGCGGCTGGACTCAATCCAACATCCCCGACAATCGCAGAACCTGGAACCGTCGAGATTGCTGTTTTCGCCAGAATCACATAATTGGCGGCCGTCCCGAGGTCTACCGGCGCTATATCCGATGCTGCACCTGAGGTAAAGCTCCACACCTTGTCGACCGCCAGGGCATTACCGGCCAGATCCTTGACTCCGGTGGTAATCGTGGCCGTATATTCGGTGTCGGCTTCGAGAACGACATTCGGCGTAAAGATTGCCGTGACGCCGGCGTAGGTCACCGTGCCGGCAACAGCCGTGGTCCCCTGCTTTAAGGTAAAGGTCACGTTGGTGACCGTCAAGGCGTTCATCGCCTCACTGAAGGTAGCACTGACGGCACTGTTGATGGCCACCCCCGTGGCGGCATTAGCCGGGTTGGTGGAAACCACCGTGGGTGCGGTGGTGTCCGATGTTGCACCTGTGGTAAAGCTCCACACCTTGTCGACCGCCAGAGCGTTACCGGCCAGGTCCTTGACTCCAGTGGTAATCGTGGCCGTATATTCGGTGTCGGCTGCGAGGACGACATCCGGCGTAAAGATTGCCGTGACGCCGGCGTAGGCCACCGTGCCGGCAACAGCCGTGGTCCCCTGCTTTAAGGTAAAGGTGGCGTTGGTGACCGTCAAGGCGTTCATCGCCTCACTGAAGGTAGCACTGACGGCACTGTTGATGGCCACCTCCGTGGCGGCATTAGCCGGATTGGTGGAACTCACCGTGGGTGCGGTGGTGTCCGGTGCTGCACCTGTGGAGAAGCTCCACACCTTGTCGACCGCCAGGGCATTACCGGCCAGGTCCTTGACTCCGGTGGTAGTCGTGGCCGTATATTCGGTGTCGGCTGCGAGGACGACATCCGGCCTAAAGGTTGCCGTGACGCTGGCGTAGGTCACCGCGCCGGCAACAGCCGTGGTCCCCTGCTTTAAGGTAAAGGTCATGTTGGTGACCGTCAAGGGGTCCATCGTCTTACTGAAGGTGGCAGTGATTGCACTGTCGATGGCCACACCCGTAGCACCATTAGCCGGGTTGGTGGAACTCACCGTGGGTGCGGTGGTCTTTGGCGTTTCTGTTCCACAGGCACCGCCTGACACCAAGAAGATGCCGATTGTCATAATGATAGCTACAGTGCGCCATAGCGTAGTCCTGTTCTTCATTTCAAACCTCCTGCTCGAAATTCACTAACCTTGTCTGTCGCGTATTCTGAATTGTGTATATCTCCATAGCTGCTTATCTCTCGGCCAGTGGCCTTTTTGGCCCCGGCCGGATGCACTTCCGATCAAGGGGTCCGAATAATGGCCCACACTCCTAACCCGGCCTAGCCGGAACCAAGTCATCGTTAAGGTATGGAGCTTTTCACAGAACGCCATGCCGATAGGATTGCCTTCATCCTGTCTTGTTATGACCGCGTTGCAAGTATTCCTATCATCCTGGTATCCATATCCGGCCCTCCTTAGCGTACCATGACACGCTTGCGATCCATCTTTTCATACTTCACCCTGACCTTCACATCAGCCACGGGCAGTCCCGTAAACTCGTTCACGGTCTCCTTTATACTGCTCTGTATCTCGGCGCTCACCTCGGGTATGTTGCTGCCCATCGCCGCCAGGGCCCGGCACGAGATTGATAGCCCGTTGGACCTTTCCCTGACCCAACATTGGACCTCACGTACACTGCCAGCTCCAGAGGCTGCCCTCTCAGCGAGCAAGCGTACACTGCCATCATCGACGC
>PUNJ01000121.1 GCA_003551705.1 Chloroflexota bacterium
CACCTCGGTTTACAAGTCAACCAACTTTAATATTCGGTTCTTATCCTGCTGGATCTCTTCATAAAAGAAATGAGTTTGCATTTTTTGCTTTCGCTTTCGGTAAAAGTCTAAAATGTCATTCTCATTAATTTCTAAGCTAAAATTAAAACCGTTATTTACTACTTCTCTAACCATGTCATAGGCAGATCCATAAATCTCTTCTCTTTGGCTTTCTAACTCCCGGATCTGCCTCTCGATCTCTCTTGACTGTCCCCTTGCTATTTCATCCGCTGTTCTCTCCACAACTTCATCCCTGTAATGTCTCTCTAGCTTCTCCAGCATAGCCCTAAGGTCCACACTTTGGAGCATATACTTATTGATACAGTTATATATCTCACTAGATCCTAAAGCGTCAAGCTCGATCCCTTTGGGGTTACCGTCAACTATAACAGCCTTGCGATCTGCCTCCTCTAGCCACTCCAGCCAGCCCTCAATTAGTGTTTTATTGCCTTTAACTGGTTCTAATAAGTTGCTTATGTCCTTGCCATTAAATTGCTCCAGATAAAGGCCAGCATGGTAATGTTCAACTTCATTTCTCCACAGGTCAGTAACCTGTCTGTAAAACCCTCTGGCTATATTCCAACCATAAGGGTTGTAATCGGTAAAAGTGATAACAGCCAGATCCTTCTCTGGACAAATAGGCTCCAATTTATCCAGTATGTTCTCTGTTTTTGCAAAGGAAGGCTGCCCCTTTCCCGATAAAACGGTTATCCCGTATGTTTCATGTAACTGTTTCATGGCTGAATATGCAGCGTCTTTTTCTATGAACGCTATAATGTGGGGGTTCTCTGTAAACTCTTCCGCTTCGTTGGCTTGCCTGCTTCGGTCAATTATGTTTAAATCTCGGTATGCAATTTTATCGGCCTGTACCAGCTCTGACATTACACCGCTGATATATCCGGATAACTGCCTCATTCTCCGTTCATCCGTGTCCTCAGTTATGATCCCCAGCCGGGAATATAACGGCTTGAATACTTTATACCAGTACATTCTCATTGTCGGGTCCTCTTGTTGTGGGAATGGATCTGCTGCAAGTTCTTTTAATATATCCGTTATCAGCTGTTTAGCATTTATGGGATATTTACCGCTGTTCACTGTTGGAGGGTATTCATTTATAATTTCTTCGGTTGTCAAGTCAACCGCTTTCATTTTAATCCACCGCCTCCAGAATTTATGTAAAAGAGTTTTACCTCTCTCTTTCGTGAATAAGTATTATTTATACCCCTGTCTGTCCTTATTGCAATTCATTCCTTTTAGCTATGTGATACAGTATTAATAATCTAGTTTTTTAATACTATGAGACTTTTGTACCTTTAGTACCCACTTCTGTACCTGTGATCTGCTTCTCCTCAGCAAGTGCCTCTTTAACCGTGTCGAATATTGACGTTATTTGTTCCTTACACGGCAGCAGCCACCTGCTGCGGATCTCCTCCCAGTCCTCTTCTCCTCGTATTCCGGTAATTTTAGGGTCTCCGTAGCGTGGTAACAGTCTCAGCTCACCCTCCGTATGCTCCAGCTTGCCACCTATGCACCTTGCCCCATGCAGTACGCCGTAAACGCTGTGGTCCGTGTATGCAGCCACCCTCAGGGCCTCCTGCCATAGTTCGGTATCCTCGGTCAAGTCTGGCCTCGGGTCCTGGCTTTTCTCCTCCAGGTATGCCCTCAACTCCTCGGTATGCTGTTTGGCCTGCTGGAGTAAGGGTCTCACTGCCTCCGGGTCGGGCTGGCCTTCGCCCTGGTACTTACAGGTAAGGGTCCCATTAGTTCTAAAGGTAAATATATAACCGTGCTGCTGGAGCTGTCTGGCTAGCTGTTTCATTCCAGATCGACCTCCAGCAGATCCTCATTTTCTAGGTTCTTATTAGCGGGTACATTAGGTACATTAGGTACAGAACCTCCTCTTGTTCTGTCCTTATTTTTACTTTTGTACCTTTTGTACCCATTGTACCCGTCTTGTAAAAGTCGTGGGTTTATTTTTACCCAGGGGCTGGGGGGCCTCCCACCTTTTGGCCCAGGCTCCCTTTCCTCTACTCTTATAAACTCGTGCTCCTCTAACATTTTTAATGGCTGTTCAAGGTCCCTCACCGTCTTAATTTCTTTCTTCTGGTCGGTTAACTGGTGAACGTCTCTAACAGTCAGGCCCTCTTTATCCTCAGCTTCTATTATTCGCCTCAGTACATAACGGGCTAGTGCAACCTCCGGATCTGCGTCCAGCAGGTCATACACAGCCTGTGTGTGTGGTATCAGGGCCCAACCCAACTCCACCGCCCGGGCCATTGCGTCTCCGGTAATAGGTATGTCCCACCCGTTAAAGGTCTCGTTTACCGGGTCCACCTGGTCCGCTATGTGGAGAAGTGCTGCAACTCGGGTTATTCCACCCACTAGCTTTGTTCCCCAGTCTCGAATATTACCCAACTCTCCACCTTCGGCCAGTTCCTTTTCAATTTCAGCCTCAAACTTATCATGTATTCTCAGGGCTTCGGGGCTCAAGGTCAAAACATGTGGCTCCCATTCGCCCTTCTCGTTCCCCCGGGCCGGCTCGGTATCCAGCAAAACCTTCATGCCCCGGTTGTATAGCTTCTCAGCGTCCGGGTCCAGTGCCGGGATCTCTTTCCCTGTTTGTCTGCGGCCCACCGTGCTCTCAGGTATGCAGTATAAAAACCGTCCCAGCAGGCCCTCTCCTTTGAAGGCTTCTTTGTTAGCCAACTCCTTAATAACTGTAGGCTGCGTGGTCAATCCCATCGTTATCAGTGCTTTGGGTATATATACGGGGGGCCTGTTTACCCTGTCAACTCGTATGGGTTCGCCTGTGTGTCCCTTCTTGAAGTGCTCAAAATTAGCTGTTCCTTGCTTGCTATACCGCCCCGCCATTAGCTTGAATATTTCGCCCTCTGGGCTCAGGTTAGAGGCCCTCCCGTGGTTCTCTTCTAGTATTCTAGGTACTGCTTCCGTGGTAATGTCGCTCATTATCAGCCTGGGGGGAGGAGGTACTTCTATTTCTTCAAGTTCCTTCTTTGCATTAATATATTCTTGTTCCGTAGCCTTCCCCTTCCCAACCCTGGATCGGGTCTTACTAGCCTTGTCCTCAGCCAGCTCCTTCTTGGCTAGGGCTTCCTGTCTTTCAGGTTCGATCTCCTCGGTTAACTCCTGCTGTTTGGCCTCTATCGGCTTTGTAATGCTTGCGAAAACCGGGGACTTCCGATCTCCGGGCTCCAGTATTCCTGCCGTCCACAAGGTCAGGACCTCTCTATAACCCCACCTTATCTCTACCTCAGCCTTGCCTGCTGTTGCTGTGGCTATAGCAGAAAGGCTCAGCAGCTGGCCCATGTCCTTCGGGGTCTGGGTAAAACCTGCAAGGCTGTTAACATGGTTCTGTACCCAGTCCGGTAATACTGCTGGCAGTGGTCCAACTTCAATATTATTGAATGGTACGGGGTC
>PUNJ01000137.1 GCA_003551705.1 Chloroflexota bacterium
GCGTAGGGTGGTGTTATAGCCCCGGGGCCGTGGATGGCGGTAGAATTGCGCCGGCGTAGGGGCGAAACCCACCGTTAACGATTGCCCGCGTAAGAGGCGTGTGCTTGTGAGAGGCGTTAATGCCACCCAGAAGATGCAGATTAGTCAGACTTTGTAGTGTAGACTTTAGCTTTGAGCTATGCTCTCTCAGTCACGAAACTGCGGAAGTTGGGCTACCTGCTCCCGCAACGTCTCCGGGCTGGTGGCGGGCGCCCGGCAACTGTAATTCTCACACAGATACGCCGTGGGACGGTCGTCGATCATTCCCTTATTGGAGGTCAGAGGCAGGTCCGTGACGGCCGCCGGGTCCTGGGTGTCCACACCGCACACCACCTTGTTGGGGACCCATGTGCTCGACAAGGCCTGCAACATCTCCATCGTGTCCCTGCTGCCCGCCGGGCCGGCAATCACCACTTCCCTGGGCGTGGAGAGGTAGAAATCCAGGGTGCACAGCCAGTTGCCGGCTCCCATAGGGTATTTGGTCATGGTCTCGTGCATGCCCTGCAATGACCGTGCGGCCACCTCGTGCAGGCCCGCATTCTGCGTCAGGCGGCCTATCTTGAGCAGGACCATCGCCGCGGCGGAAGCGCCGGAGGGCAAAGCAGTGTCCAGGGTGCTGCTGGGACGCATGAACAGGTTTTCATGGTGCTCGCCAGTGTCATAGAACATCCCGGCCGGTTCATCCCAGAAGTGCTCCACAATGGCGCCGGCCAGCCTGATCGCCTCACGCAACCACCTGCCTCCCAGGGTAGCCTGATGCAGCTCCAGCAGACCACCGGCGACAAGCGCGTAGTCTTCCAGATAGCCTTCGATCCGGGCTTCTCCGTGACTGTAGGCATGTCTCAGATGGCCGGCATGCATCATCCGTGACAGCAGGAAGGAACCGCAGGCGGCGGCAGCTTCCAGAAGGTCTTCCCGGTCCAGGATGACTGCCGCCTCTGCCAGGGTCGACAGCATGAGCCCGTTCCAGGAAGCCAGGACCTTCTCGTCCCGTCCGGGGCGGATCCTTGTCTCGCGCTTCTCCAGGAGGGCCGCCTTTGCCTCCCGGACAGCAGCGGGTTCTTCCGCCGCCAGGGCGCCGGTGATATTGAGGATGTTGCGCCCCTCGAAATTGCCTCTGGCCGTCACGCCGTAGTAGTCTTCCAGGACAGCGGACTGCCGGTCGCCGATGGCCGCTCTGATCTCTTGCGGCGTCCAGACATAGAACCTGCCCTCTTCACCCTCGGTATCGGCGTCCAGGGTGCTGTAGAATCCGCCCTCAGGACTGCTCATTTCCCGGAGCATCCAGTCGATGGTCTCCCCGGCTATGCGCCGGAATGCGGCGTCTCCGGTAACAAGGTAGGCATAAAGATAAATGCGGGGGAGCAGGGCATTGTCGTAGAGCATCTTCTCAAAGTGGGGGACCAGCCATTGACTGTCCGTGGCGTAGCGGTGAAAGCCTCCGCTCAACTGGTCATAGATGCCGCCCCTGGCCATCCGGTCCAGAGTCTGGGTCACCATCTGCAGGGCGTCCCGGTCTCCCGTGCGCCGGTACTGCCTGAGCAGCAGCTCGAGTACCATGGGCTGGGGGAACTTGGGGGCCTGGCCGAAACCGCCATCCGCCCTGTCGAAAACCCGGTTCAACGACGTGCAGGCGCTGTCGAGCAGGCCGGTTGTCAGCGGAGCGGCGCCGGGGCGGGCGGTCCGTGGTTCGAGCGCGGCCATGACCCTGCGTGCCGCCTGCTCTACATCGCCACGCCGGTCCCGGTATGCGTCCGACATGGCCTGGAGGACTCTGGGGAAACCCGGCATGCCATGCCGGTCCTCGGGCGGAAAGTAGGTGCCGCCGAAGTAGGGCTTGCCGTCCGGGGTCAGGAAGACCGTCAATGGCCATCCCCCTCTGCCGGCAATGGTCTGCACTGCCTCCATGTAGACGGTGTCCAGATCGGGCCGCTCCTCCCGGTCCACCTTGATGTTGACATAAAGCTTGTTCATCAATTGAGCGATATCCCGGCTTTCAAAGGACTCGTGGGCCATGACATGGCACCAGTGACATGCCGAGTAGCCGATGCTGAGAAGGATGGGCTTGTCTTCGTCCCGGGCGCGTGCCAGGGCTTCGTCCCCCCACGGATACCAGTCAACGGGATTGTCCGCATGCTGCAACAGGTAGGGGCTGGTCTCGTTGGATAGGCGATTACGTCCTTGCCATTTCATTGATCTTGTTCCTCAGTAGTTGAATGGAGTCCTGCCAGTTCTTGGTGTGAAGCTCTTCATCAGCGATTATGCGTTGCAGGAGTTTTCTGGTTTGCTTGTCGTAGTCGAGCCTTCTCAGGAAGTAGCCGTAGTCTTTTACGGCTCTTTTCTCTATCATAACGGCGGCGTTGAGGGCGGGTACCCTGCCGGGCAGCCGGCTGAGCAGGCCCACTCCGGTGCCGGCCATCCGGAACAGGAAGGCAAGGCGAAAGGGTCTGGAGTCGAGTTTGACAATCATGCCGGCGACATCAAGGGCATGTTGACGCTCATTCTCGACGGCGTAGGCCATCTTCTTGGCAATCAGGGTGTCTTTGAAGGCACCACTTTGGGCACGGTATACTGCCGTGGCAAATCTCTCCATGCAGTACATGAAGTTCAGTGCGAGTATTGCCTTGTTCATTCCGTCTATGCCTCCTGCTTGGGTTTGCATCGCGGGCGGAGAGGCAAGCCCCATCCGACCCGAACGCGCTGCTGCATCTTGTATACGGGGATGGTGGCAAAGGACCGCCATCGCCTTAGATGGCGAAGTGACCGGCTATGCGAGATTCCTGCCGACGAACTCCCAGTTCACCAGTTCCCAGAAGGCTTCCACAAACTTGGCCCTGGCGTTCCTGTAGTCGATGTAGTAGGCATGTTCCCATACATCACACGTGAGCAGGGGGGTCTTGCCGTCTCTCAAGGGGTTGTTTGCATTGCCCGTGGACTCGACTCCCAGGCTGCCGTCGCTGTTCTTGACCAGCCAGGCCCAGCCCGACCCGAACTGCGTTACCGCTGCGTTGGAAAACTTCTCTTTGAACTGATCGAAAGACCCGAAGGCGGCATCGATAGCCTTGGCGAGATCACCGGCCGGTGCGCCGCCGCCCTTGGGCGACATGCAGTTCCAGAAGAAGGTGTGGTTCCAAACCTGGGCGCCGTTGTTGAAGACCCCGCCCGTAGCCTTCTTGATGATGTCCTCCAGAGAGGCATTCTCGAACTCAGTGCCGGCAATAAGCTTGTTGAGATTGTCCACATAGGCCTGGTGGTGTTTGCCCCAGTGGAATTCCAGGGTCTCAGCCGATATACGGGGTGCCAGAGCGTCCTTTGCGTAGGGCAGATCAGGCAACTTGTGTTCCATTCTTCACCTCCATATCTATGTTAGCCGGTTGGTGCGATGGCTGTGCGGTTGGCGAACTCTGAGTCCGGCTGTGCCGGACTTTTCACCAA
>PUNJ01000039.1 GCA_003551705.1 Chloroflexota bacterium
GAACAGGTGTTCTGGAGCGTGTCATGAGAAAAGTGCTGGGCATACCTTTGGCGATAATCCTGGTGTTGGTCCTCTTCGTTACAGCATCGCTGTCCATCTGGACCAATACGGCACAACGTACTGTGCTGAGCACTTCTTTTGTCAAGGCCGAGCTGGAGGAGGTAGGTGCTTACTCGCTGGCCAAGACTTGGCTGGACGAGAACGTAGAGGAGATTCTCCCCGGACTGGGAGAGACTGAGATATACAGCTTCTTCCGTGATAGTTTGAGCGAGGACTGGCTCGCCGACCAAGTGGGCGGCATCCTGGATACGGTGCAGGACTTCCTGGATGGGGTCACGGATACGCTGGAGATAGCCGTCAGCACGGAAGGTTTCAAGGAGGACCTTAAGTCCAATCTGCAGGAGACCTTGCTGGAGCAACCGCCGGCGGGACTGGAAGGAATGACCCCTGAGGAAATGGACAGCTACCTGGTACCGGCCTATACGTCCATAGATGAGTTGCCCGGCGAAATCCTGATCGTTGTAGAGGGAACAGAGCACCTGGTCCCGGTGCGGGATGCGCCGAAACTGGTAAACAGCGCCAGCTCGATCTTGATGATGACGGCTGCGCTGTCAGCGGTACTCCTCTTGCTGGTGCTTATGTATCTCATGGGCTCTCGTGCCAGAAGCGCCTTCTGCGTCCTGGGAGGGGTACTGGCCTTTACCGGCGCCTGTGCATTGGTGTTCAAGTCAGTAGTGGGGAATCTGGCTTCTACTCAGGCAAGCTCACTGGACTTGCCTTCCCCGCTGACGGAGGAACTGGTGGTCACTATAGTGAGGGACAGCCTGGCTCCCGCTGGCACCTTCTCGATAGCCCTGCTGGCCGGGGGCATAGCCCTGATCATTGTGTCTGTCGTGGTCCTGGGAAGGCGGTTCTTCTAGCTGGACGGTTAACCACTTGTAAAGAGCTTCCCGTGCCGGCGGGCCATTGAGGCCTGCCGGCTCTCTTTTGTGCAGACGGAGTCTTGCTAAGCTTTGGTGATTTCTGCCCTGCCGCCTGCTGCTATATCCTGGACTACTCCTTCCCGATCTCTACCATCGCTCCAACCGCGACGTCATACCGTCCAGCGAAATTGCCAAGGTTCATCGACAACTGGAGCAGGTCCACATTGTTGTTCACAAAAACGATCTCTTCGCCCAGCGGCACGTCGGAGTAAATACTGCCGAAAGTGACGGGCAGGTCGATTCCGGCAACCTTCAGCCTGATTGTGTCGCCCGGCTCCAGACCGAACTCGCCGGCAAGCTTTCCTTGTATGTTCGTCATGGCGTTGCCGAACTGGTCCAGGTGGACCACCGTGCCCAGAAGGCTGTTGCCTTCTATGGCCGGTGCTTGAATATCCAGAGTCCGCGGCTCGTCCAGGGGCGTACCCACGTTTTCCACACTGTAGCCGGAAGCCAGAAGGACACCGACCCTGCTCTGAATGCGCTCAGCGGCCATCTGCTCGATGGGACTGTCGAACAACTCCTGGTTGCTTATGCGGTACACGGATTTGACACCTATGCTGTTGGCCACGTAAGTCAGCAGCCCGTTATCGGGCAGGACAAAGATATGGTCCTTGTTCGTGGTGAGCGCAAGATATCTTGTTTCCTCCTGGGCGTAAGGAGCAATGATGGCGACGAAGACGGTACTGGAGGGGAATTCCTGGGCGGCTATGTCGAGGATAAAGGCCCCGCCTGCTATGTCGAAGGCGGGTACATCATGGGTACCGTCAATCACTTTCGCTTCAGGATCATGGCCGTAGATGATGCCCTTGATCTGCGGGACGCGATAATCATCACTGCCGAAGTCCGTGAAGAGTACTATTGGCATACGGGCCTCTGCTTGACTGCACGCCGCGATCCCCGCCAACGGCGTGACAAGAAGCAGCAGGACAAGTAGGGTAAGGCTGGATCTGTTGAATATTTTCACCAAAACTCCTCCCAATGTTCTTGGCGTTTACTAAGGGCCGGTCTCTCTCAGTTACGCCTCAGTGCCGTAGCTAATAGCTTGTCCTCATCAGAGATGCTGTGCTGGGACCACCCTCACCCGGATACGGGCGACTCGCGCTCCAGTCTGTCCAGCCATCCGGCACATTTGAGTTCTCGCTCGAGCAGGTACCGTATATACCTTCTCATCACCTGTTTCAACTCTCCGGCGAGAGAGGGCCCGACCTTCAATCGGTCAACTTCAGCAAAGGGTTGTGCCTGTATGAACCGGAACACCTTCAGGGCGTTAAGAGAGAGAGGGCAGACAACCAGGTTACGGTGGCGGCAATTGCTGCAAAGCACACCGCCGCCATCAGGCGTGAAATAGCAGGACGACGGTCTTAGAGACGTGTGGCAAGCCACACATTGGTGCAGTTCCGGCTGGTACCCCAACAACCTGAAAAGATGGACTTCGAAATAACGCAGCGCAAGTTCCTTGTGACGGGCATTACAAAGGCGCCGCAGAGTCTCCAGTAGAAGGCGAAAAACCGGCTGGCTTTCTTCTGATTCTTCCGTGAAGCGGTCCACCAGTTCGGCGACATAGAGGGCGGATGAGGTGGCCCATAGATCGTTCCGAAGCCCGATGAAGCTGTCGATGGTCTGGCTCTGGGTAATGGTGTCCAGGCTCTTGGCCCGTGCCAAGAGCATCTGGCTGTGGACGAGAAGCTCGGCATGTCCACCGATCTTGCTCTTGGCCTTCCTGATACCCTTGGCCACGGCCTTGATCTTGCCCTGGTGAGGTGTATAGAGAGTAAGGATGCTGTCGGCTTCACCCAGTTCCAGTTTCCTAAGAACGATGGCTTCGGTATTGTAGAGGCGGGGAATGCTCATTGCAGGGTGCCAAAGCTCCTCATTGCATTTCCATGGTCTTGTTAGACTTCCTGCCTACCCTCGAGCGCCCTGGTAAGAGTGACCTCGTCAGCGTATTCCAGATCGCTGCCAAAGGGAAGTCCTCTGGCCAGGCGCGTCACCCTGATACCCATGGGGGTTATCAGGCGCTGCAGATACATTGTTGTGGCTTCTCCTTCAAGGTTGGGGTTGGTGGCCAGGATGATCTCATGGACTTTGTTGTCCTGCAGGCGGGCCAGCAATTCCCTCACCTTGAGGTCCTCAGGTCCCACGCCGTCCATTGGTGATATGGCGCCGTGAAGAACGTGGTACAGTCCCTTGTAGCCCCGGGTACGCTCCAAGGCCAGTATCTCCATGGGTCTTTCAACCACGCAGATCAACGAACGGTCCCGTCGCTGGTCCTGGCAGATCGAGCAGGGGGTTGTTTCCGTGATGTTCTGACAAGAGGAGCAGAGGATTATCTTCTCTTTTAGGGCCACTATGGCTTCTGCCAGTGCCCTTGCCTGTTCCTCTGAAGCGCTCAACAGATGGTATGCCAATCGCTGAGCGCTCTTGGGGCCCACGCCAGGCAACCGGTGAAGCTCTTCAATCAGCCGGGCCATCGGCTTTGCGGTGGGAAGGAAATCAGAATTCAAGCCCGCTCACCTGCCTACATAAGGCCGGGTATATTGAGTCCGCCGGTGAGATCACCCATGCGGCTCTGGGCGAGGTCCTGAGACTTCTTGATGGCCTCGTTGATGGCTGTCAAGACGAGATCTTCCAATAAGCCCAGATCATCAAGGTCAACGGCGTCGGGCGATATCTTGACGGAGCGGAAGTTCTGATGGCCGTCGATGACAACTTGAACGGCGCCGCCGCCGGCGCTGGCCTCTACCTCCGTATTGCCCAACTCCTCCTGCACCTTGGCCATCTTGGCCTGCAATTCCTTCATCTGCTTCATCATTTGCTTATTCATCGCTTCCTCCTGTCGTACTCTCATCGGTCACCACTTCTGTGATCCGGCCTCCCATTTGCAGGGCTGCCTTGACAAGGTGCCCGTCCATGGCGCTGCGGGCATTCTGGACCCTGAGGACACAGCGTAGCTTGTTGGGCGAGCCGAACATCGTGGCCAGTCGCTGCTCTATCATTCTCCGGTACTTGGTATCTTCCACCTTCTCCTTGTGAAAGAGGTATTTGAAGGCCACGACCAGGGTTCCGTCCTCATCGAGCGCCTCTGGTTCACAAGCGCTTCTAAGATAGGCATCCAGATTACCACTGGAGCCGGCGCCTCTCAAGGTATCGACGAACTCTTCCCAATGGGCCTTGACGTAGTCCAGCCTCGACTCGGCAGTGCCCTCCGCTTGGGGATGTAGCGCCGACGGTGGGTCCTGTTCCTTCGGTTTCTGCGCCGGTCTGGGCTTGGGCGTTGATGCCGGCCTGGCTGGCTGAGCTTTCGCTTTGGGTGTGGGGGCTGCTGTTCCCCCGGGTTCCTCAGGGACCAAGCACTCTACAAAGGCCAGCTCCAAAGGCAGGGATGAGTAGTCCCTGGACCGGAAATCAATCTGACCGAACAGCTTCACAGCCCGGACTATCTCCTCCAGTGACATCTTGCCAGCCAGTTCCTTGACTTGAGCCCGGTCGTCAGCTGAGAGGTCAAGCGACGCCTCTGCACCAGATTTCGCCAGGAGCATGTTTCGCAGATAGTCTACCAGGCCTCTGTTTACCTGCATCAAGTCCAGGCCGTCATGCGACATGTCATTTATTGACGATAGGCCGGCAGCCAGGTCCTTGCCTGCGATATGCTGTACCAGCTGCCGTATCCGCGAATCATTAGTGATACCAAGCATGTCCTCTACCTGGTTCAACTGGACCTCATTTCCATAATAAATGACCAGTTGCTGCAGGAGGTTTTCAGCATCCCTGAGGCTACCTGAAACGCTCTTGGCTATCAATCGTAAACCCTCGGGCGGTACGATAATGCGCTCTTTCTGGCAGACAAAACTGAGTTTGGCCATCACCGCATCGTGAGTGAGCCGGCGGAAATCGAACCGCTGACAACGGGAGAGAATGGTGGTCAAAAGCTTGTGGGGTTCGGTGGTGGCCAGTATGAATATGGCATGGGCGGGCGGTTCCTCCAGAGTCTTGAGCAGGGCGTTGGAGGCATGTTCCGTCAGGGCATGGACTTCATCTATTATGTAGACCTTGTATTTGGCGCTGTTGGGAGAGAATTTTACCTTTTCCCGGAGTTCCCGGATGTCATCTATCCCCCGGTTGCTGGCGGCGTCGATCTCGATTATGTCCAGTGCCCTACCCTGTGTGAGCGCAAAGCACATGTCGCAACTGTTACAGGGCTCACCCTTACCGTTGGTTATGCAGTTGACGGCCTTGGCGAGTATTCGTCCGGTACTGGTCTTGCCCGTGCCTCTGGGTCCGCAAAAGAGATAGGCGTGGGCTATCCTGCCCGTCTCCAGCGCTCTCAGCAGGGTTTGGGTAACGTGCTCCTGGCCGGTTATCTCGGCCAGAGTCTGGGGTCGCCATTTGCGGTAATAAACTTCACTTGTCAAGGCTCTTATCTTTCCTCGCCAGTTTTTAATTCGGAAAGCACTCCATTTTCAACCGCCTTCATCTCGGCTTCCCTGTCAGGCTCATCGTGATCATAGCCCAAGAGATGCAAGATGCCGTGCACGACCAGCAGGGCCATCTCCTTTTTCAGCATAACCGGATCTTCACCAGCTTGCCTCCGGGCTTGAGGATAGGAGATTATGACCTCGCCGAGGTGCAGCAGATCATCAGGCGGTGTAACGAAGGCTGGAATCCCCTCGTTGACGTTCTCCTCGGTTAACGCAAAGGACAGGACATCCGTTGTCTCGTCCAGGCCCCGGTATTCCCGGTTGAGAGCTTGCATATTTTCATCACCGGTTATGCTCACGCTCAATTCAGCCTGAGAACTGACCCCTCGATCGGATAGCGTTTGTTCAACGACCCGACACAGCCAATCCTCGCCAATCGCGCCCCGGAATTCTTCGTCGATTTGTATACCCAGCTTCACAATGATAGTTAAGTCTAACTGAAAATGAAGAATCTTGAAAGGGCATAATTGGGAGCACCAATAGCCATGTGAGTATCAAAACGAGTCCCAGGACCACCTAATGGCGGCGCTCATTTCCGTTACCATTCTGCCATAGAGCTCCCGGCCCGTGTTATGACTATTCCATTCGCCATACTGTATGCTTGAGTCAGCCTGTTGCCGGGCTGGCTCCGGCCAAGCGGAGTTTCAGCAGGCAGGGGCAGGATGGAGGAGGTGATCATGGCTGGTTGGACTTTGCTCGGCGTATTACTGGTTGCCCTGCTGGTGGTCCTGCTGCTTCGGGCATTTGTCTTCAGTGGGCTGATAGGTATTGCACTATTGGTAGTTATTATCTTGCTGGTCCTTGGCGTCTTCTAGTCCATCTGGTGTACGCCCGACCAGTGACAGACAGCTTTTGCCATTTGTGTGCAAAAAGGCCCCGCAGTAGCGGGGCCTCTCTCTCTGACGCAATTGTCTTGGTGCCCTTCGTAAAGGCAACGCGGCTTACAATTTGAAGAGCTGAACAGCATTGTCACGCAGGATGCGCTTCTTGTTGTCGTCCTTTATGGGAAGCGCTACAAACTCCTGTTTGCACCTGGTGAGACCGAAACCGTTCGTTCCCCACAAAACCTTGGTCTTGCCTATGGGCCCGTTCATGAAATCGATGGTGGGCTGGTGCAGGCCACTGGGATAATAAGCGCCGATGTTGCCATAGACGTTCGGATGCCGCCAGATCATGGAGATCCACTCTTCAATCCATGGCCAGCCGGTATGTGTGAGCACCATCTTCAGGTTGGGGAAGTCGATGGCAACTTCATCGGCATACATGGGACGCCCTATTTCGCTGGGCAGGGGTTCCGCTGAGTGTCCGGACTGGAAGCTGACCGGGATGTCCAGTTCGATGCACTTCGCATAGAGCGGGTAGCACTTGGCATCGCTGGCCCTCACGCCAAAACTGTTCGGATGGAACCAGACATACTTGAACCCGTATTCCTTGACGGCTGTCTCCAGGTCCTTCAGGCTCTGCTGGATGTAGAAAGGATGATAACCGGCGCCCCCGACTATCCGGCCCTTGCCCTTGTCAACCAGGTCGGCGATCCTCTTCAGTTCAAAACCTGTAACCAGTTTGAAGGCGTTCCGAGACCAGATGAGCTGCTGGTCCACAAACGCCTTCTCCACGCCTACCTCGTCCATCTCCTGGATCATGTCATCAATGGAGGCCTTGTACTGGGAGGCGACGACCTTCCAGCCATCCTCTTCAGACACACCCAGCTTCTTCAAGACCCCGCCGAAGGTGCCCTTGACGCAGGCCATGGACTCGTAGAAACCCCATGTCTCTTTCCATTCCTCCTCTGAGACTATGCCGGCATATCCCGCCCGGCACATTGTGTCGATTGCCTGGACATCCATTAATTCCATAAGGTAACCCCCTCTCGGTTAGTATGATAGACCTTACTGGCCGGATTCAGACTCAACTCAAACTCTGCTCAGTCCTGGCTATGATATCGTCCTGCAGCGACTTGGTCAGGTCAACAAAGTAGGCCGCATAGCCGGCCACCCGTACGATCAGGTCGCTGTGCCTCTCCGGATTCGCCTGGGCATCCTTCAGAATGACCGGGTCAATTACGTTGAACTGGATGTGGTGTATGCCCAAGTCCGACCAGGTCTTCAAGTAACTGGCGAACAGCTCCCGGTAGGGTCCCTGCAAGAAATCCGGAGCGAACCTCTGATTGAAAAGGTGGTTGCACGACAGCTGCGGGTCTATTTTGCCCACGGAGTTCAGTACGGCCGTAGGTCCTTTCTTGTCTTGACCCTGCACGGGCGAGATGCTGCCGTCGTGCAGCGGCTCCGTGGCCTTGCGGCCCTCCGCGGTAGCGCCGACATCAACACCCAGGAAGTATCCCATGGCGGCATTTGTGCCGTCGACATCATAGGGGTAACCGTAATAGGTCTTGTTTCTCCTGACCTCCTCGGTAATGCGGAAATGCAGCTGCTGGTCCAGCCTGTCCACATAATCGTCGTCGTTGCCGAACTTGGGCGCATTCAGCAACACCTGGCGCAACTCCTCCTTGCCCTCGAAATTGCTCTTCAGGGCATCGAGCAGGGCAGCCATGGTAAGCTTGCCTTCGTCGAAGACGTATTTCTTTATGGCGGCCAGCGAATCGGCCACGTTGTTCACGCCGCTGGGCATGACATAATTCCTGTGATGGTAGTACCACTTGCGGCAGTCCTTCCCACGCTCGATGCACTCGTCGTTCAGTGCAGATACGAAGGGCCGGGGCAGGAATTCCTCATAGAGGGCGTCAGCTACATTGTTGATGTATACCTGCTTCTCGAAGAAGAAGCGGAACTGCACAAAGATGGCATCAATGATGTCATCGATGGACTTGAAGGTCAACGGATCCGGGGTCGGCGCACCTATCTGGCCGAACCTCGGGTCTACACCCTGGCTCAGAGCCAGTTGCAAGCAGTTCGGGAAGGAGAACATCCCCATTCCCTGCCGGTAGACCATGGCCTTGCCGGGGATTATCCACGACATGCAATTGCTGATGGCGTAGTCCCGGGCATCGCCCAGGGGTATGCCCTTGGCCAGCAGGTAAGGGATCATCATCTTATCGTTAAAAAAGGCCGGCTGCGCCACGCCCGTCCGTTGCGTGTCGATGGCGCTGAGCACCAGGTCCTTGGGAACGCTGTCGTTGTACCTGAAGCACAGGGGAGGTTGCACGGAATGCAACTCGCGTGTAGCCTCCAGGACCATGTAGGAGACCTCATTGGTGATATCGTTGCCCTCAGCATCGACTCCGCCCAGGGTGATATTCTGCCAGGCCAGGCCGCCGCCCGCAGAACCAAACAGCCGGGGTGGATGTATGAAGCCCATCTCCTCAAACTTGATCCAGAGCGACTCCACCAGAGCGAGCGCTTCGTCTCTCGTAATACGGCCCGCCGCCTGGTCCTTTTCGTAGTAGGGCCCCATGACCTTGTCAAGCCTTATGCCGCAACCAACCGATGGCAACTCGATGAAGCCCACGATGAGGTGGATGAGCATGAAGCACTGCATGGCTTCGTGAAATGTCCTGGCGGGGTTTTCCGGCACCCAGTTGCATATCTCGGCCAGTTGCTCGAAGCGCATCTTGGCCTCGGGGTCTTTGGTCGTCTTGGCCTTCTCAGCAGCCAGAGCCGCGTATCTCTTGGAGAAGTCGATGACCGCCTGCAACGTGATCAGTACCGCCTCCAGGAACTTCTTCTGCTCCAGGTACTCTTTGGCATGCATGTCCATGTTGCTGTTGAGTCCCTGAAGCCGGTCCTCGGCTTCCTTCTGGAAGCCCTTGAGACCGACGGCCAGTATTTTCTCGTAATTGGGCAGGACCATGTCCCACGTATAGCTGAAGACGCTCACGGGAGTGTAGGCGGTGAAGGGTTTGATGCTGGGCGGTACCAGGTCCCTCTCCATGCCGTGCACGGAGAGCTTGTACCAGTACTTGTTGATCTCCTTGAGTTCCTTCTTGCCCTCGTCATCCAGGAGGTGCTGATAATCGTTCTCCAGTGATTTCTCCAGCCATCTCCAGTACATCTCTGGGTACAGGGGCAGCGAGTTGGGGTCCTTGGCCAGGTTGCCCACTAGCCGCTCCTTGTCCTGTATATATATGGTCATATTGTCCAGGATCTTCTTCAGGGCTTTGGCCCTGCGAAGCACCATTGCCTCTCCTTCAGTCTCCTGGTATGACTCGGTAATGAGACGTGCCCGCTCCAGGCATAGCTTGACTTCGGCCCGATAGCCGGCTCCTGTATCAACCTTGGTCTGACCGCGATACAAGCCCTTGACGGCTTTGATAACTACTTTGTCTTTGAGTTCTTTGATGGCCGCATCCATGGCCGAACCTCCTTTGGGTATGCGTCTGTTGTGTGGATCTCGATTACAGTATACCGATTCAGCCGTCTTAATACAAAAATTGGGGAGGAAGCCGGGAGGAAGGGGGTGGAGGTCGCCTTTCCTAGCCAAGTCGATGGCGTTTATCGTAGAATTTAGACGATCCATACTTGCAAGGAGGGCTCAGATGCCGGCTTTTATTTACGAAACGAAGGGCAGAATTGCCTACCTCACCATCAACCGGCCCGATGCACGCAATGCCATGAACCGCGAGGTTTGGGACGGCTTGGTCAAGGCCTGGACCGAAGTAGGCGAGAACCCCGACATATGGGTAGCCATCGTTACCGCGTCCGGGGACAAGGCTTTCTCCTCAGGGCAGGACCTCAAGGAAATGGCCGAGTGGATGTCTATTCCGGAAGACAAGCGACCGCCCATGCCCTTGCCCGATATCAACCCGATGCGGGGCATGCGAATATGGAAGCCGGTGATCGCCGCCATCAACGGTCTGGCTATCGGCGGCGGGCTGGAGCTGGCCATGGCCTGTGATATCAGGATCGCCGCACAGACAGCCATGCTGGGCTTGGCCGAGGTGAAGTCGGCAGTCATCCCCGGCAACAGCGGCAGCCAGAAGCTGCCCCGGTTAATTCCCTTTGCCAAGGCCTTGGAGCTTCTCATGACAGGCGACCTGGTGGATGCTCAGGAAGCTTATCGCTTGGGTCTGGTAAACAAGGTGGTTCCTGCTGATCAACTCTTGCCCGAGGCCGAAGCCCTGGCGGCCAAGATCTGTGAAAACGGGCCTCTGGCCGTACGGGCCGTCAAGGAACTGGCCTATCGCGGCATTGAGATGAGCCTGGAGGAAGGGTTGCGCCTCGAGACGGAGATCGGCGATCGCCTGTCCAAGAGCGAGGACGCCATGGAAGGGCCGAGAGCCTTCGCGGAGAAGCGAAAACCGGTCTGGAAGGGAAGGTAGTGTCCCCGACTAGTCGTTCAGCTCGATCTCTACCTGGATGACGCGTTGTATCAACTGGTTATCGAAGTAACCGGAGATCCGGAGCTTGCCGTTAACGAACAGGGCCGGTAAGGGTACCTGTATTTCGCTTGCCCTGCCGGCAACCCAAGCAGGCTGGCTGGAAGGAACGGCCAGATCGTAGAATTCCAGTTCCACGCGGTCGCCGAAGGCCCTGTGAAGAAAGGTCGCTGTGGACTCGAGAGTCTCGGGACAGGAGAAATCGAGCCCGCACCGGCCTTCACATTTCTCGCCGGCGGAATCATCGACTATGGTAATTCTAATCGGGCGACGCGCTTGGCCGGTTTCCATGCACCCTCCTTGTCAAATAGACGTCCGTCTGGACCGGGCCATCGCCTTGAATTGGGTCTCCTCTCTCATCCCTTTCACAAAAAGAGCTACCTCACTCACGCGACCAAGGTTTGCTTTGCCGCGTGAATGAGATAGCGGAGCGCAATATGTGAAAGAGGGAGGGCCTGCTTTCTTAGCTCGGGATCAGACCTCTATGCGCAGGCCCTTAGCCTCGACAGGCTCAAGCTTCCAGATCTTCTCCTCTTGTGCGTCCACGTAGTAATCCACAGCTTTGCCGCAATCAGGGCACTTCGCCGCAATTCTGCCCTTGTAAGTGCTGGCCACGGTGCCCAACAGAAGGCCTCCCTCACTGGCATAGCAGTCAGGGCATGGCCCCACAATGTGAAGATTACCCGCTCCGCAGACGAGCCAACGCAGTTGCATCTTGTCCTCCCTTCTAACTTCCGGTTGATTATTCGTTAGTATAATGCCTGACTACCTTCATGACAAGACCTTGATGCATCGCATCCGGTCCGGAATCAGTCGTCCTTACGAGAATCAAGATCGATTAGACATCTTGCCATGCTTAACAAAGTCTTCTTTGACCTTCTCCAGCAAACGGCTGTCAGCCAACAGGTCAAGAGCGGTCAAAGCCATGGCTTTGGCACCGTCCAGCATGCCTTGATGGCCCGATTCTGAGCCGGCAGCGGATGCAAACTCCTCTGAGTGTACCAGCACCTCCCTGGGAGCAATAGCCACGAAGGGGTGTATGCTGGGTACAACCTGGCTCACATTGCCCATATCGGTGCTGCCGAAGCCTCTCCTCGGATCTTCAGGCTGAACCTTTCGGCCCAAAGATTCGAGATGATGGGCGAACCTATTGGCCAGTACACGATTAGTAAGCAGAGGGGCATAGGTTATGTCGCCCCAACCATACTGCAGGCGTGCTCCCGTGGCCACTGAGGCCGCCGCAAAACAGTTCAGCACCTGCTCCTTGAGCACCTCCAGTTCGGTCTCATTCTCAGCCCGCACAAGAAACAAACCTTTGGTGTAATCGGGCACAACATTGGCAGCCTCGCCGCCCTTGAGAATGATACCGTGTATACGGTTGCGTTCCTTGATATGCTGTCTCAGGGAATTCACGTTGTTGAAGGAAAGGATCAGAGCTTCGAGGGAGTTGATGCCTTCCTCAGGATTGGCTGCGGCATGGGCGGCTTTTCCGAAGAATTCCACCTGGATCGAGATGCAGGCCAGCGCGGGTATTGCAATAAGGTTCTCAGTAGCAGGATGTACCATCATCGCAGCGTCTACACCTCCAAAGCCGCCTTTATCCACCATATTTGCCTTGCAGCCGTACAGCTCTTCACCGGGTGTCCCAATTACGAGGATAGTGCCTCCCAGCCTGTCTACGACTCGCTTGGCAGCAATAGCCGCTCCTGCGGCTGAGGCGGCGATAATGTTATGCCCGCAGGCGTGTCCGACCTCCGGCAAGGCATCATATTCGGCAATAAAGGCGATGGCTGGCTGGCCCCGGCCGTAGCTGGCCCGGAATGAAGTGGGCAAGTTGCATATGCCTGGTTGAACGGAGAACCCCTTGCCCTTGAGGTATTCCCCCAGCCAAGCGGAAGCTCTGGCCTCCTGCAACCCCAGTTCGGGATTGTCGTGTATTTTGAGGCTGAGCTCCTCAAGCTCATGGCTGTGTGCGTCAACCTCTTCGATAATGAGCGTTCGTAGATCGTCCATGGTTTTGAGTGGTGTCATTATACTTGAGGTAAGCTGCCATTGCCAGTTTATGACAAACAGTAAAGAAGGTCCGGGGAGGTATCGCATTTTGAGCCCCCGGAGTATAATATTTCCGTTATGAAGGTGATATTTCTCAAAGACGTACCAAGCGTAGCCAAAGCGGGGGAGATCAAGGAAGTGGCGCCCGGTTACGGCCACAACTACCTCATTCCTAGAAAGCTTGCCCTGGTAGCCACCCCATCAGCCATCAAGACGGCTGAAATTCAGGTCCAGAGGGAAAAGGATAGGCAACAACGCTTCGCTGACGAGATGGATAAGCTTGCCCAGCAGTTGGAGGGCTATCAACTCAATTTCGCGGCCAAGGTTGCTGAAGAGGACCGGCTTTATGGCTCCATTCGGGACAGCGACATCGCCAGCCAGCTCAGCCAGATAACAGGTTTGGAGCTCGAGCGTAAGCAGGTGGAACTGGAAGAACCAATCAAGACCTTGGGCGAGCATGAGGTCGTAGTCCGTCTGGGCAAAGACTTGACTCCCAGGATTAAAGTCATCGTCGCCAAGGAGGAATAGTGCCGGAGCTGGATAGGCTGCCGCCTCACAATGTTGAGGCGGAGGAGGCGGTGATTGGCTCTCTGCTTATCGACCCCGATGCTATAGTCAAAACGGCTGTTTCTCTGCAGCCGGAAGCCTTCTACCGGGAGAAGAACAGGTGGCTTTACGAAGCCTGCCTGGCCCTGTACAGCCGTAACGAAGCCGTCAACCAGATCACGGTAGCACAGGAATTGTCCCGACAAGGCAAGCTCGAGGAAGTTGGCGGTCCGGCCTATCTGAGCTACCTGGTTTCCGTGTTACCGACTTCCATTCATGTAGAGTACTATGCCCACATCGTGCACCGGTTGGGCATGATGCGACAACTCATTACTGCGGCAGGGCAGATAGCGGCCATAGGTTATGAGGAGTCCCCCGACGTTGATTCCGCGTTGAGCAAGGCTGAGGACATCCTATACAAGCTCAGGCAGGGTGAATCGACCCGGGACTTTGTCCATATCAGACCCATCTTGCACCAGTATTTCGACGAGATTGGAACGGAAGCCGCTTCGGGGAACGGCGATGGTCAACTGCCCCACGTGCATACCGGCTTCGCCGGCGTCGACGAATTGCTGGGAGGTCTGCAGCGTTCCGACCTGGTTATCCTGGCGGCGAGGCCGAGCATGGGCAAGTCCAGCCTGGGGCTGAACATTGCCCGGAACGCTGCGGTGGGGCAGCGGGCCAAGGTGGCCATTTTCAGCTTGGAGATGTCGAAGGAGCAGATCGTGCAGCGCCTTCTGTCCAGTGAGGCGAACATCGATTCCAAGCGGCTCAGGGCCGGGCATTTCAATACGGTGCAGGAACAACGCGTTATGCACGCTGCCGGAATCTTGTCAGAGGCGCCTATCTTCGTCGACGACTCGCCCATGCTCAAGGTTATTGAGATGAGGAGCAAGGCACGGCGGCTCTATTATGATCAGGGCATCGACCTTATTGTCATTGATTACCTGCAACTTATCAGGGGCGATTTCCGCACCGATAACAAGGTCCAGGAGGTGAGCGAGATATCCCGTTCATTGAAGGCTCTTGCCCGTGAATTGGATGTCCCGGTCTTGGCCCTATCCCAGTTGAGCCGGGCCGTGGAGTCTCGAACACCCCATATCCCGCAGCTTTCCGACCTTCGGGAGAGCGGAAGCATTGAGCAGGATGCGGACGTCGTGTGCTTCATCTATCGTGAAGATCACTATCATCCTGACAGGGAGCAATGGGAGCGACAGAACCCAAATAGACAGTACCCGGAGGGGCAAGCCAACATCATTGTTGCTAAACACCGCAACGGCCCAACCGGACAAATCTATCTCAGGTTCCACCAGAACCTGACCAAATTCGAGAATCTGGATATGGAGCAAATGGATGCCTGAGGAGCCCTTCACCGGTTTTCCCGACAGGATGAGCTTCACTCCCATTCCCAACCTCTTCTTCTCCAGGCTGCTCCCGGAGATCCATGATCAGGCCGAACTCAAGGTCATCCTTCACGTGTTCTTCCGGCAATATCCCCGACGCGGACCCCTCAAGTACGTATCTTACAGGGAACTGGCTGCGGACGCCTTACTCCTCGATGGACTTGGCGACGATTGCCAGAATAAGCTGGACCGGGCCTTGAGGGCAGCCGCCCATCGAGGGTTGATTATCTCCTGGATGCTTTCGCACGATGGACGTCAGGAAGAGGTATTCTTTGTAAATAGCGCCGCCAACCGCAGAGCGGCGGCGCAACTGGGATGGGATGCGGAAGTGGCCAACGGGAGAAACCCGCCAGAGCCCCACATCCGGCAGGAAAGGCCGAATATCTTTGCTTTGTATGAGCAGAATATCGGCCTGCTGACTCCTATGATAGCCGACGAGCTTAAGGATGCTGAGCAGAATTATCCGGCTGCCTGGATAGAAGAGGCCTTTAAAGAGGCTGTAGCCTTGAACAAACGAAGCTGGAGGTATGTGGCCCGTATACTCGATAAGTGGGCCAAAGAAGGTAAGCGAAGTGGAGAGTCTGGGAAACATTCTCAACAAAAGAAAGATCCTGACCGCTACATCAAGGGAAAGTACGGACACATTGTCAGGCGATAAGCCATCCCTCTCCGAGGACGACCCGAGGCCTGAAGATGGATGCTCCTGCTGCAAGGGAGCTCGTGTTGTCTATCCGCGATTGCCGGGCGGGGCAGCCGATTATAGCCGGGTTATCCCCTGCGCGTGTGTGCAAAATGACCTTCGGGACAACCGGCAAGGCCGCCTGGAGCAATACAGCAATCTCGGTATGCTGACCCGTCTAACCTTCGACAACCTTGTCAAGGAGGGCCGGAGCAGCGATGCCGTGAACCAGGAGAGATTCCTGCGAGCCTATCACGCCGCCCTGGCCTTCTCACAGAACCCTCAGGGCTGGTTGGTCTTCATGGGCCCCAGCGGGTGCGGCAAAACCCACCTGGCGGCGGCCATAGCCAACCGGCGTCTTCAGGAGGGAGAAATGGCCTTCTTCGTCAGCGTCTCCGACCTCTTGGACCACCTGCGGTCGACTTACAGCCCGGAAAGCGAAGTAACGTACGATCAATTCTTCGAGCAGATCAAGAATGCGCCCCTGCTCATATTGGACGATCTGGGCCTGCATTCCAGTACACCATGGGCGGAGGAGAAACTGTCACAGATAATCGATTTCCGCTATAACGGGCATATGCCCACGGTAGTGAATATCTCTGCCGGCGTCAGCCTGGAGAGCTTTGCCGAACGCTGGTATACGCGCCTGACATCGCCCAGCCTGTCACAGGTCCTCCAGCTTGAGGAGAGAAAGGACCACCTTCTCGACTTCACAGGACTGTTATCGCTGCAGTTGCTGAGCAGTATGACCTTTGAGACCTTCGACTCGAAGCGGGCCAATCTGGACCTGGAACGGCGGCAGAATTTGGAGCATGCCTTCCGACTGGCCAGGAGTTTCGCGGAGTCGCCCGACGGCTGGATCATCTACCAGGGTGATAATGGTTGCGGGAAGACGCATCTTGCCGCTGCCATCGCCAATTACATGATACGCAACGGTAAACCGGTGACCTTCGTTGTTGTCCCCGATTTCCTGGACCATTTGCGATCGACTTTCAGCCCGGAAAGCAAGACCACATATGATGAGGTCTTCGAGAGGGTGAAGATGGCGCCGTTGCTGGTCCTGGACGACTTCGGGGAGCACAGCACGACCGCCTGGGCCCAGGAGAAGCTTTACCAGTTGATCAACTATCGCTACAATGCCAGGTTGCCGATGGTCGTAACCATGTGCTGCACCCTGGACGATGAGGGGATAGAGAGCCGGGTAAGCTCCCGGCTGGCCGACCCAAAGGTCAGCCTGGTATTTAACATAACGGCCCCTGATTATCGGACAGACCGGGCTATCGGCAAGGAGCTTCCTCCTTCCCGCCAGAGAGCGAGGCGGCGAACTTCCTAATGCTGTTGGGCCTTCATACCTTGTGGATACGCCCGCAGTGCGGGCATTTGATCTGCGGTCGCTTGAAGTCGGGCGGCACCTTGAGCCTGTCACCGCAGTCACACTCGATGGTCTTGTAGTTCTGTTTCCGCCACATCAGGTTGGAGACTTCGCGGGTCCGTTGTACCTGGCCGGGCTCAGCCTCAACAGCTTCGGTACTGGGACCAGTCTCTCTCAGGGGTACCGCTCCCGGCGTTGCTCCAGCTAGAGCCGATTTGGGCACAATGCCCTTGCCCTTCACGCTGGAGTAAGCAGTCTCATAATCAGCCATGGAAGCGCCGCCCCCCATGGAGCGCAAGATGCGTACGCGCTCTTGGATCGACGGATGGGTACTGGTCAGGTCCGCAGCAGGTTTCCCTCTCTTCCTGAAGGGATTGATGATGTACATGGGCGCCGTTGCCTGATTGGCCGATTTCACCTCATTCGTGGAAGCGGCCAACTTTTCCAAGGCGGAGGCCAACCCCTCCGGATAGCGAGTGTACAAGGCAGCCGATGCGTCAGCCAGATATTCGCGTCTCCGCGACAATGCGAAGTAGATCAACTGGGCCATTATGGGTGCAAGGATCATGAGTATAATGCCGATTATCAGCACAATGATCTGCGCGCCGCCGCCCCCTCCTCCGCCACCCCCTCTACGGCTGCCACCCATCATGGCGCTGAAGAAGAGCATGCGGGATGCATACCAGGCCAGTATGACAATGCTGCCCAGCAGAATACCCGCCATGGTCATGAGCATCACGTCCCGGTTCTTAACATGGGCTATTTCGTGCGCTATAACGCCCTGAAGCTCGTCACGATTCAGCTTCTGCAGCAGTCCGGAGGTGATGGCCACGGCGGCCTTGTCCGGGTTTCGTCCTGTGGCGAAGGCGTTCAAGGCAGCATCGTCGATGATGTAAACGTCAGGCATTCTGGGCAGGCCTGAAGCAATCTTCATCTCCTCTACGATGTTGAAGAGACGGGGATGGTCCTCCTTGCTGATCTTCCGCGCCCCCGCCACACTGAGCAGGATGCTGTCCCCCTGAAAGTAGGCTACCAGGCTCATGATGAACCAGAAGATCAGGGCAATGATGAGCCCGGCGATGGCGCTGTCAAAGAAGAAGATGCCGATCACATAGCCCAGAGCGAGCAGGACCGCCGCCATGGCGGTCACCAGGACTATGGACCTGAACTGGTTCGACCGGATCTGTTCAAACATCTATGGTGCTTTCAGCTAACTGAAGCTCACCCGGGGAGCCTCCCTCTCGGCAGCCACCTGGACTTCGAAGAACTCGCCCCTCTTGAATCCGGTCATCGAAGCGATGATGTTTGATGGAAACATTTGGGTCTTGTTGTTGTACTGCAAGACTGAATCATTATAATACTGCCGGGAGAAGGCAATGCGGTTCTCCGTGGAAGTCAATTCTTCCTGAAGGGCCAGGAAATTCTGGTTGGCCTTAAGGTCCGGATAGTTCTCGACTACCGCCAGCAATCTGGATAAGGCGCCGCTGAGCTCACCCTCCGCCGCAGACTGGGCTCCAACCCCGGTGCCCACAGCCTTCTGTGCCTGGTTGCGGGCATTGGTCACCGCCTCCAGGGTTTCCCGTTCGTGTTTCATGTAGCCCTTGGCCGTTTCCACCAGATTTGGGATCAGATCGTGCCTTCTCTTTAGTTGCACGTCTATCTGCGCCCAAGCATTTTGCATCTGGTTGCGCCGTCGCACCAGGCTGTTGTATGTCATCACGAACATGATGAGTAACAACACGAGTAGGGGCACTATGATGTATACAGCGATCATATAATCCCTCCCTGGCCCCCTCTGGGGCTGTGCGACTTGCCGGGTTCCGGCAGGTCGCGGTCCATCACTCCTTTATTTGAAATACGTCCCCAAGAAATGTTATCAGCCGGTCCTGTGAGTCCTCGGACCTAACATCGATTCGGTTCAGTTGCTGGATAACCTGCCCGACCTGCCCGCCGTCAAACCAGAGCCCGTCGCCCCGGTCACAAGCGTCTATCAGCACCTCCGGATCATGGCCGACCGTGGCCTTCTTCATAAACCGGTTACAGATGGGACAATGGCGCTTCTTCTCCCTGGTCCGGGCTTCCGGCGAGGTGAGAATACGGTCTAGGGAAAGCATGCTGCGGTCCAGGTCCATGCCCTCCAGCAGCAACTCCAATTCGCCCTCATCGAACCAGACGCCGGCACAGTTGGTGCAGTAGTCCAGCTCTATTGATTCGTGCTCCACAACTATCATTGGGTCACCGCAAGTAGGACATTTCAATGAAAAAACCTCCCGTCCCTGGTTGTCTCAAGTGTATGGCCCGTGGCCTCCTACGTCAAGATTTCCTGTCACAGTCTATGGTGGACTTTCATATACACGCTTTCTTGAGCTAAGATATGTCCAGGAAATAAAAGGAGGAACAAGACCAGGGGGGAGGTCTTTATGGAATTCAACATTGTCCCGGGCCAGCCCGGTATTAACGACCAGGATTTCGCCGACCTGTTCCTGATTTGTGCCCCAGAGTATGCGCCGGCGCTCTTTGCTGGGAAGCATGAAGTGGTGACCAGGAACTGCTTCCGCCACAGGAAGAACCTCATTGGGTTCGAGCACACCCATTTCCTCAAGATCCAGGGGCGGACGGCTGGTATGATCGTGGCCTATGGCTGGCCGGCCAAGAAGGCACAGTCTATGCGCTCAGGGCTGCTGACCGTACGCTACATGAAATGGGCATTCTTGAAGCGGGTGAAGGACCTGCAGTGGTCCGACCAGGTCTTGGGCAAAATGGACGAGGAAACCTATTATATCAGCAACCTGGCCTTGTATCCGGAATACAGGAACCAAGGCCTGGGGGCGGAACTCCTCGTTCATGGAGAAACCATGGCCAGGCAATCCGGAGCCAGGAAGCTCGATGTAGATGCCGAGCTCAATAATGACGGAGCAGTTCGCTTCTATAGGCGGTTCAACATGAAGGACATCGAGAGTAAACACACCGAAATAGACGGGGAGAAATTCGACTTTGTCCGCCTGAGCAAGCTTCTGTAG
Source organism: Chloroflexota bacterium (assembly GCA_003551705.1). GTDB lineage: Bacteria > Chloroflexota > Dehalococcoidia > UBA2247 > RBG-13-53-26 > PUNJ01. The sequence continues at coordinate 19,866 of PUNJ01000039.1, forward strand.
GCGCAGCATCGATTACCAGTGCCACCCGCGGAACCTTGGACGCTGCTTCGAGCGATTGTTATACCAGTGACGCCAGGTGGTGCATCCGCTTAAGCATGTTGGGGTGAGTGCTCATCACCTCCATCAGTTTCTCCTGCGTGTTGAGAGCGACGGACTTGTTCTTCATGGCCAACAGATCACCGGCTTCGATGCTGCCACTCCGGTTGATGTCAACCTGCGATAATTCCCTCACCTCATTTAAGGCCCGGCTAGGGTCATTCAGGAAGAAAGCCTTGACACCCTCAACCGCCTTCATTTCCGGCCTTCCCTGGTACCTGGCATTGCCATAAACCAGTTTGTAGAGAGCGGTCGCCAGGTGATGAGGCTCGTTACCCAGCTTGACGCTGCCCCGATCGGCATAGTATTCCCGCATGCGAGAACCGTACAGGACCAGCAGATTGGTTATCATGTAGAGCACAAAGGCGCCCAGTCCAATGAAAATCGTGTAACCGCCGCCCTCTCGCCTGCCTCCGAACATGCCGCGAAACAGGAAGGTCATGGCCAGCCAGTACATTATCATGGGGATGGCGGACAATAGGGTTATGATTGCCATATCCCTGTGCTTTATGTGGGCTATCTCGTGTCCCAGCACTGCGGCCAGCTCATCCCTGTTCAGAAGCCTCAGAATGGCAGGGGTGACACATACCCGGCCGTCGCCATGCGTTCTACCGAAAGCAAAGGCATTGGGCGGAGCGGATGCCAATTGGGATACGCCTATTCTGGGTTTGGGGATTCCGGCCTTCTCCGCCTGTTCCCCTACCATCCTGTGTAACTCTGGGGCCTCGTCCTCGGTGACCCACTTAACCTTCATGGACCAGCTGACGATCGAAGGGCTGACCAGGTACTGAATCCCCAGAAAGACGAAGGCCAGTCCCAGAAAGAAATACGGATTAAGGCCGGTGAAGGCTGTGCCCACACCGACAATTACACCGTAGAGGATGCCGAATAGCAAAGCTACCAGCAAGAACATTCTGGCCTGTAACCACATGAAGTCCTCCTAATAAGTCCGAAAAACCCGGCACAAGAGCGACCAGGTTTCAAAGCTTAAATCGCAATCAAGTTATTTTACCACACCTGCCCCCTTTTGTTTTAAGTCACGTGGAAACCAGGCCTGTATAATGAACCCGCTTCTTGTCTCGGAGTGGCAAGACGTCGCAATTCCTGTTGAACTGCCCACGTATCCGCTATAGAATGAGTCTAACGAGAGATGGGCCGAGTAAATATAGGATCACTTGGATGCAAGCTGAACCAGGCCGAAGCGCAGTCCCTATCCAGGCAGTTGCTGGCCCTGGGTTTTACACTGGTGGATTTTGCCGAGGAGGCGGATATCTGCATTCTAAATACGTGTACCGTTACGCACGTTGCTGACCGCAAGTGCCGCCAGTGGCTAAGGGCGGCGCGCCGTGCCAATCCGCATGCTTTTATCATAGCCATGGGATGCTATCCCCAGCATGCCCTAAATGAGCTTGCGAATCTTGGCGTGGCCGACCTTATTATCGGCAACGAAGATAAAGGTAGCCTGGCGGGATTTCTGGCATCCAAAACCGCGGTTGCCCCTGCATTTAACAAACAAGAGCACTGGGCAGGTCGTACCCGCTGCCTGGTCAAAATACAGGAAGGGTGTTCGCAGTTCTGTACCTTCTGCATAGTCCCGTACACCAGGGGCAGGGGACGGAGCGTTGCCGCCGGCACGGTCCTCGACTATGTACAGGACCGGGTTTCCGAGGGCTACAGGGAGGTGGTCTTGACCGGGACGCTGCTGGGCGCCTATATGGACGCAGACCATGGATTGGAACTGCCGGGTCTTGTCCTCCGCATACTGGAAAAGACCAGCGTGGAGAGGCTCAGGTTGTCATCCCTGCAACCTTTCGATATTACTCCTGCCATGCTCGAACTCTGGGATCATGACCGGTTATGTCCCCATGTGCACATGCCCTTGCAAAGCGGCAGCCAGGGAATTCTTGATCGCATGGACAGGGGATATTCCCTGGATGACTATGGAAAGTCCGTCCACATGCTGCGTGCAGCGGTACCGGACATCTCCATAACAACGGATGTGATCACAGGGTTCCCTGGAGAGGGAGAAGCAGAGTTCGGGGAGAGCCTGGACTTCTGCAGGAAGATGGATTTCGCCGCCATTCATGTGTTTCCATTCTCGGCGAGGTCCGGTACGCTGGCGGCAGGTCTGCCGGACCAGGTTGACTTCCGGACCAAACGTGAGCGCACCCGGCGGATGCTGGCCCTATCCGAAGAAAGCGCTCGCCGTTTCCGGCGGAGGTACCTTGACCGGTCGGCAAAAGTATTGTGGGAAGGCGTAACCCCCGGAGGCGGCTGGGCCGGGCTGACGCCCAACTACCTTCGGGTCATTACGAAGAGCGATCGTGATTTGACAAACCAGGTTATCGAAGTCAAGCTGATTTCAGATAGTGCTGAAGGTCTTCTTGGTGAGCTTTTCAGTGGAGGTTAGAAGATGGCTGACATATTAGACGAAGCTTCGTCTGTAATAGCATGTAAGGAATGCCCGTGGTACAAGTCCTGTGTCATGCCCATGCGCTTTGCACCTGAGGACCTGGTGCGCGAGATGAGAAATCTTTCACCGGGAGCTGGCATGGACCGGGGAGAGCAGGAATTCCGCAACATGGTAATGAACATGGGAACCATGGCCCAAAACCTTATCCTGGAAGCCTGTCCGATCTTTGTAAGCAGGTTGAAGTCAAGCCCCAAGCTGGCTGAGCAGATCAAGAAGCTCATGCAGAACTGGGGTAACGAGGAGTAGGGTCCTGGCCGGTTACAGACGTTAACCGGTACCCGTCGCTCAATACCTGAAAGACAAGCCCGCGGGGCAGGCTGATACGCTTACCCTTGGGTAAAGCGAAAGCGGACCTCATCTTCTCAATGTGTTTCCATTCCACGTCCTGGATGTCCCCAAGGATCGTCTTTACGGCCTCTCTCAATAGCCTTCGCTGCAGTGCCACGTGAAGCCGCCTTATGTCCATCGACAGGGAGACGGTACCCTCTTCAAGGCTAACCAGGGTTTCCCAAAGCTGTGAGGCCTGTTCATCCAGGAAGGCGGAATCAGCAGTAAGGGCTTCCGCCGTCCGTAGCAAGGCCTGTTCTATCCTGGGATTGTATTCGTGCAAGACTGGTATCAGGTGATGCCGGACCCGGTTGCGCAGGAAGGAATGAGAAACGTTTGACGGGTCCTCCCTTGGTATCAAGCCTTGGGACCGGTTATATCTCTCCACATCCCTGCGGCTGATTTCAAGCAAGGGACGGATGACCTTCACGTCACGACCTTCGCATCTCCGGACCATGGCCGGCTGAATGCCCTGCAGTCCCAGTGCGCCCGCTCCACGCAGGAAGCGCATCAATATCGTTTCAGCCTGGTCTTGGAGAATGTGCCCTACTGCGACCGTACTCGATCCAACACCAGCCGCCACCCTGCCAAGGAATTCGTAGCGAACATCCCTGGCCGCTTCTTCCACGGTCAGCCGGTTAGCCTTCCGGTAGCCGTCGACATCCTGTCTTTCAATGGTAACCGGCAGCCCCAACTGCCCTGCCAGGTCCTCAACGTAGGCGGCGTCCGTTTCGGACTCAATGCCTCGCATCATGTGGTCCAAGTGAGCTACATGAAGGCGTAATTGCAGGTTTTCGCGTAGTGTCCAGAGCAGGTGCAGAAGGCAAACGGAGTCCGGGCCGCCAGAGACCCCCACGACCACCGTCTCCTGTGCTGGCACCAGCTGGTGCTTGTGGATGTACTCCAGCACCGTTCCGGCAAGCTTCCTGGCAATATCGCGTCCCGGCATGGTCTTATAGGCCTCTCTATTTCCTTTTGGGCTTTGTCCGCAATAATAGAGTATAATCTACCCGATGGCCAGCAGGTTTCAAGTTAAAGAGGAGTTCAAACTCAACTACGAAGTTCCCTATTTGTCGGGCAAGGGTGAGTTGATTGGCTGCACTATTGTTCCCGTCATGGAGGAGCACCATGGCGTAAGCATCAGTTACGCTATGACAAGTCCTAGTCCGTCTGCCATGGAAAACTCGTTCCCTGCTGAGGGAGTTAGTTCTCTGGCGGCGACGGCCAGGTTTATTCTCGATGAACTGGAAGTCAAACCGCACAGGACGATATTGCAACTCTGGGAGCATACTCCGCATAACAGGCTTTTCTCCGTAGAAGGGAGGGCGCCGGTCAGTGCAGAACGCGATGCCGTTCTGTTGATTCTTACAAAGACTCCTTTCATATACCGGTACGACTATGACCTGGTTTTGTGGCATCAGGCCATGCATGCCAGGGACAGATGGGAACGCCGGTTCCTCTCGTCTCATCCGCTGGTCGAAATAGGAGAATGGTTTGATGCTCTGTGGCACCTGTCCATCGATGGACGGCTCGAGGCCATGGGTAAGCCTCATTATTCCCGCTTGGAGCGACTAGAGGAGGTCCGGGCAGTATTGCGCGACACCCGGCCCGCTGGCGATCATTTGGCAGAAGCCACTCAATTGTGTGATGATTTGTGGGGCAAAGAGACCACTCACAGCCGGTTGATCGAAATTGGCCTCGAGTTGTCTTTGGCTGGTGTTGCTGTCGGGGAGGCCGGTGGAAGTTCCCAGGGCCTGAAAAAGACATAGTGACATCCTTGATATTATCGCTTGTTATCTAATTAACCATTTTCAGGCAGCAATAGTTAAGATGGTTAAGAAAAAGCTTGAGCGTTGTTGCCAACCAAGCGTGAGATACGATATACTGTCTTAACACGAAATACGTTGGGAGGTGGCTTTGTGGAGTACGTCTCTTTCCCCAAGTGTCAGAAGTGCAATACTGGTGACCTTGTGCCGTTGTCCGACTTCGGTAGTCAGGGAGCGGCCATACATTATAAGGCCTGGGTGTGCACCAACCCTATTTGCGGCTTCAATCTTAAGATACGAAACGGCGATGTATATATAAATGAGCCTGTGATAAACGGCTCAATGCACGCAGGCCGGGCACGATAACCCCTGGTGGATTGAGGATGTAAGTTTGGGAGCCCAGCTAGGCCAAATCAGGAGCCGGGTTCTTGATTTTCTATTTCCCGCCCGTTGCATTGGTTGTGGTAGAGAGGGTACATTCCTGTGCATCTCTTGCCGTCGTAATCTGCCCCGGCTTCTACCGCCGCTGTGTCCCAAATGTGGGAGAGGGCTGATACTGGAAGAGCGGTGTCCCGTTTGTCTCAAATGGAAGCTCGAGATAGACGGCATTCGTTCGCCGTTTCTCTTCAAGGGGATATTGCGCCAGGCGATACACGATTACAAGTACCGCAATTTTCGGGCCCTGGCTGTTCCCCTGGCCAGCCTGCTCCATGAGAGTATACAAGCCAGGCCACTGTCTGCTGATATTCTGGTGCCCGTGCCTCTTCATTCGGGACGGCTGCGCGAAAGGGGCTATAATCAATCAAGCCTGTTATGCCTGGAACTTGGCAAGCTTGCCGGACTGCCTGTCGTGGGCGATTCCTTGAGAAAACTGCAGGATACTCCGGCCCAAGTCAAGGCACATAGTGCTGAACAGCGTCGGGGGAACATGAAAGGGGCCTTTACTTGTACCGGAGACCGGCTGAGAGGGGCACGAGTGGTAGTGGTCGACGATGTATGCACAACAGGAGCAACCCTGGATGCGTGTGCCGCGGCTCTCAAGGAAGCCGGCGCTGCCTCCGTTTGGGGGCTATCTTTAGCTAGAGAAGAGTGAGACAAGTGTTAGAAGCAAGTGATCGTGAGATAGCCGAACTGGTGCGACGTGAAAAGGAACGCCAGGCCAGGAAACTGGTGCTTATAGCTTCTGAGAACTATGCCGGGCCGGCGGTGCTGGAGGCCCAAGGCTCCATTCTGACCAATAAGTACGCAGAGGGATATCCGGGCCGGCGTTATTATGGCAGTTGCCAGGAAGTCGATAGCGTGGAAAGGCTTGCCATTGAGAGGGCCAGGGACCTGTTTGGAGCAGAGCACGCCAATGTTCAGGTGCACAGCGGCACCCAGGCCAATCTTGCTGCTTATCTGGCGCTGGTCGAATATGGCGACACTATCATGAGCATGAGCCTGTCACACGGAGGCCACCTGAGCCACGGAAGCCCCAAGAGTTTCTCGGGAAAGTGGTACCGCTTTGTACACTACGAAGTAGACAGGGAGACCGAATTGCTGGACTACGAGTCGATCGCAAGACTCGCCAGGGAGTTCCGGCCAAAGTTGATCGTGGCCGGCACCAGTTCCTATCCGCGGTTCATCGACTTTGAGAAGTTGCACGAGGTTGCCGCCGAGACCGGAGCCCTGCTCATGATTGATATGGCCCACCTGGCAGGTCTGATTGCTGGAAAGGTCCATCCTTCCCCCATACCATGGTCGGATGTGGTCACGTCCACAACGCACAAGACGTTAAGAGGCCCGCGGGGGGGATTTGCTCTCAGCAGGAAGCAATATGCGAACCGCCTGGATGCAGCCGTCTTTCCCGGTGTCCAGGGTGGACCCCTGATGCACGTAATAGCTGCGAAGGCGGTAGCTTTTGGTGAGGCCCAGCAGCCGGAGTTTGCCGCATATGCCAGAAAGGTAGTGGACAATGCCAAGACCCTGGCTGGTGAATTGATGGAGTTGGGCTTTCGCATAGTAACGGGGGGAACTGATACTCATCTTCTTCTCATAGACCTGCGTTCAACGGGTATGACAGGAAAGCAAGCGGAGAACCTGCTCGATTGCGTGAACATTTCCACAAACCGGAATGGGATACCGTTTGATCCGAAACCACCGGCTCTCACTAGTGGATTGCGGCTGGGCACGCCGGCGGTAACAAGCAGAGGAATGGGTCCTGACGAGATGAGGCAGATCGCACGGATGATACACAAGGTCCTTAGCCAGCCGGGCGACGAAAAGGTCAAGGGAGAGGTGTCCGATGCTGTAGCTGCCCTGGCTTGCCAGTTTCCGATCGGCTAAATATTGTCGATTCAGTCCCTTATATGTTATAGTTGTCGTTATCAATTTGGTCAGTATACACGCGGGCAAAATACCTATGGAGGTATCGAGTCGATAAGGATGAAAGAATACGAACTTACAGTAGTTTTCAGCCCTGAAATCCCAGAAGAGGAAATCGGTAACGAGGTTGAGCGAGTCGGCCAGCTTGTGACACAAAGGGGTGGCGAAATTACGGGCGATATCAATCGCTGGGGTAGGAGGAAGCTGGCATACCCCATTAGGCGATTCAGGGAAGGCAACTACATTCTCGCCCACTTCAAGATGGAGCCCGGCAAGACCAGGGACTTGGAAACAAACCTGGAAAAGAACGAGGGGATATTGCGTCATTTGTTGGTAAGGTTGGATGACTGAGAGGCGGTCTGCGATCCCGATCATGGCTGGCGGCCATGATGTGGTTTCGGATAAGCTCCTCTCCGTCTAAGGGGGATAAAGTAGATGGCGAATTTGAACAAGGTAATGATCATTGGCAACATCGGGACAGATCCGGAGATGCGCTTCACCCCTAACGGTAATCCAGTAACCACGTTCCGTATAGCTACCAGCCGGGTATATACTGGCTCCGACGGCGAGCGCAAACAGGAAACAGAGTGGTTTACTGTTGTGACATGGAATAAACTTGCGGAGAGTTGCAACCAGTTTCTGACCAAGGGCAAAAGGGCCTACGTTGAAGGCAGGCTTCGAACGCGTGCCTGGGAAGGCCAGGACGGTCAGAAGCGAAGTCGCGTGGAAATCGTGGCGGACCGGGTGCTTTTCCTGGACAGGCAGGCGGCAGCAGCTCTAGGCGAAGAAGTGAAATACGACGAGGAATTGGAGGCGGAAGACCTCCCTTTCTAGATAGGGAAAGGCGGAATGGTAAATAGAGGAAGACCAAGACCGAGGCGGCCAGGAGGAGGTCGGCGATACGTTCCCAGGCGGAAAGTATGCGCTTTTTGTGCCGACAAGAAAGAGATAAACTACAAAGCTCCTGAATCCTTGCGTCGCTATGTATCTGATCGAGGCAAAATAGAACCCCGGAGACGCACAGGTAGTTGTGCCAAACATCAGAGGGCTCTGGCTCAGGCTATCAAGAGGGCGAGGCATCTGGCCCTCCTGCCATATACCGCCGAGCATATCCAGCAAATGGGGGGGGTTGGCCAGCGAGGTTAATGCCCCTTCTTTCCCATAGCCTGTCTTCTAACCAACTGTTCCGCGCCCGCGGAACGCTAGGAGTGAGATGTGAGTAAGCGGCCAGATGAACCAAGGCGCAGGCTATCGAAATGGGATCGAGAGCGACAACGACGGCGGATCTTACAGTTTGTCATCGCTTTTGTCATCGTTGTCGCCCTGGTGCTAGTGGGTTTCGGCTACTGGGACAGCCAGGTCAAGCCATGGAACCAGGTCATAGTCAAGATCAACGATGTTGAATTCGACATGCGTTACTTTGTCAATATGTTGTCGATCTGGCTACCCGGAACGCAACCTCATGAACAAGTCTATTATGCCCGCATGGTGGCCGAAGATATCATGCCTGTTTACGAAATAAAGCGACAGCTTGCTGCCAAGATGGGCGTCGAGGTTACCGAGGAGGAAGTACGAGCCCATCTGATAGACTTCTTCGACTATGACCCTGAAGAGCAAAGTGAAGCCGATTTCAGCAAGAAGCTCGAGGAGAATTTCGGACTCACTCTGGAAGAAGTCAAGGAACTGCTGGTCAAACCAATGGCTCTCGAGAAGAAGATGCAGCAAGTCATCAGGGAACAGGACTACGATGGCGTTTTCGAGCATGCCAAGATCGAAGCCATTCTGGTCGGCACCGAGCAGACAGCCTTGGAGTTCCGGCAGAAGTGGGAAACGTACGGTTTCGGCGCGCTGACCAATCAGACCGGGGTGGCCAGATATTATCCCAATGACGATCATGACGGATGGTTCCCTGCGGGTATTGAGACCGAGGCATTCGATGCCTACCTCTTCGGGGGCTCAGCCAACCTGAACGAGATAAGCCAGCCCATTCGCGATACCGCCAATTGGACCAGGGGCGGCTACTGGGTTGTTCAGGTCATGGAGAGGGCTGGGGAGGACGAGAACATAACATCTCGCATCTTGGCCATTCTTGTGGACAGCGAAGTTACGGCCCAGGACTTGCACGACCGGATAGCGGCAGGCGAGGATTTTGCTGAACTGGCCGAAGAGTATTCGTTGCACACGACGTCCAAGGCCGAAGGTGGTGAAATGGGGTGGCTTGACAAGGACGGTCTGAAGGGACAATTCGGCGAGGACAACGTAAACCATCTGCTCACTATCGATTTGGAAACGGTCACGGGGCCGCTTTATAACGAGAACATATCAAAACAGTCAAGTTATTGGTTGATAAATGTTCTAGATCACAAAGATGACCACCTGATCGATAGCGATGCTGAAAGGATCGTGCAGAAGGTCTTCAATGACATGGTAGAGGAGGAAACGGCGGCGGCCAATATTCAGGTCTTCCTCGAGGGCGCACTAGGCGAAGAAAGAATAGCTTGGGCTTTGAGAAAAGCCAATTTGTAGAGGTTTCTTATTTGGGCATTGATAATAGAATAGGCATTGGCCTAATGGGGTTGGGTGTGGTTGGCAGTGGGGTGGCCAAGGCCTTGCTGGAAAAAGCAGGGCAGCTCACGAAACAGGCGGGCGGCACCTTGGTCCTGGAAAAGGTCCTGGTTGCCGATATCGACAAGCACAGGCCGGTGCAGATGGCTCCGGGGCTGCTCACACAAGATCCTCGCCGGATACTGGACAGCCCCAATATCGGCATAGTAGTCGAACTCATTGGAGGCGAGGACCCGGCTGCCGCATATATCGAGTCGGCCCTCAAGAACGGGAAACACGTCGTAACCGCCAACAAGGACGTCATGGCCAAGTTCGGTCCTGAACTCCTGCAACTGGCCGATCAAAACGGCGTCGAAATCCTCTATGAAGCCAGCGTTGGCGGTGGAATTCCCCTGCTTCTGCCTTTGAAACAGAGTCTGGCAGCCAACGATATATCATCCATACGAGCCATAATCAATGGGACTACCAACTACATCCTGACAAAGATGTCCCAGGATGGTCTGAGCTTTCACATCGCACTGCGAGAAGCCCAGGAAGAAGGCTATGCAGAGGCGGACCCGGCTAAGGATGTTGAGGGGCTCGACGCTGCTTATAAGCTGGCTATCCTTGCAACCTCGGCCTTTCAGAGCACGGTGCGACCCTCCGATATCTATTGTCAGGGTATTACCAGGCTTGGCGAGGCAGACTTCCTTCATGCCAGGGAACTGGGTTACGAAATCAAGCTGCTGGCTATAGCCAAGAAAACGGAAGGGGCTATCGAGGCCAGGGTGCATCCGGTTCTTATTCCAGCTGATTATCTTCTGGCTAAGGTCACAGGCGTGTTCAATGCCATACAGATCGAAGGTGATCTGGTGGGCCAGGTGCTCTTCTATGGTAAAGGAGCGGGTTCGCTGCCTACGGCCAGCGCCGTAGTGGCTGACATCATCGCGGTTGCCAGGAGCATCCGCGGTCCAAGACCAGAGCCGATGCCGGCGGGAACTGTGGTGCAGGATATGGTTCCCGTCAAGCCCATCTTTGATTTGGTGAGCCCTTATTATTTGCGTATGAACATTGCCGACCAACCTGGTGTTCTGGCCCAAATAGCGCATGTACTGGGAGACCGCTCGATAAGCATAGCCTCCGTGATTCAGAAGCGAGCGGACCCCGTAACCCATTCAGCCGAGATCGTGATTATGACTCACCCAGCACGAGAGCAGTTTATGGATGATGCCCTGGCAGAAATGGCCAAGCTGTCCGTGGTCAGAGAGATCTGCAATTTCATACGAGTTGAAGGGTAGGTGATTTCCAGATGAAATCTTGGGCTGCTGGACTGATAGTAACCGGAGAGCTTGTCTGCGATTCCTGTGGCAGGCTGATGAGACATCCGGAAAGATACGGACTGGTCAGCGAAGACAACGAACCTCCGAAGAGGCTTTGTGCCGATTGTTCCCGGGCTGCAGGATATCTCAAGGCCAGAAGGGACGATAAAGGGCATGATATCGAGAGTTATTTATAGGGGCATGGGGCTGTGGGCATAGGCATTCTCCGCAGATATGCTTCGTATCTGCCGATCACGAGCCACACTCCGGCCCTCAGCTTGGGAGAGGGTGAGACTCCACTGGTCAAGTCTGACAGACTGGCTGCCCTTGTGGGCTGCGAGGAGTTACACTTCAAAGTTGAAGGCTGCAATCCCACCGGGTCTTTCAAAGACCGCGGTATGGTGGTGACCGTAGCCAAGGCTTCGGAGGGCAAGTCGGCGGCCATAATCTGTGCGTCCACAGGTAATACCAGTGCCTCTGCTGCAGCATATGGTGCTCTCACCGGACTTAACACCATAATTATCGTTCCCAAAGGCAACATTGCTCTGGGCAAGCTGGCACAAGCAATCGCATACGGAGCGAAAATACTTGCTATTGACGGGAATTTCGACCAGGCCCTGGAGATTGTTCGTGCCCTTGTAAACAAGCATCCCATAACCGTGGTCAATTCCATTAATCCCTACCGCATAGAGGGCCAGAAGACCGCCGCCTTCGAAATTGTGGATGTTCTGGGAGATGCTCCTGATTACCTGTTCATCCCCGTGGGCAATGCGGGCAACATCACCGCCTACTGGAAGGGCTTCGTAGAATACCAAAATATTGGCTTGTCAAGCAAAAGGCCGAAGATGATGGGGTTTGAGGCTGCTGGTGCTGCACCAATCGTGGCGGGCCGCAAAATCGACAAACCCGAGACCATTGCCTCAGCTATCCGCATTGGTAATCCTGCCAGTTGGAAAGGTGCAGAAAGTGCACGTGACCAGTCCGGCGGGACCATCGATGTTGTCACGGATGATGAAATACTCGCAGCCTATAGGCTCATGGCCAGCAAAGCCGGAATATTCGGCGAACCTGCCTCAGCGGCCTCTCTGGCTGGCCTGGTTAAGTGGTCCCGGTCTCATGACCTCAGCGGGCAAAGAGTCGTATGTATTGTCACCGGCACGGGGCTTAAGGACCCCGATACGGCCATGGCCGGGGCCTCGTCCATTAGTGAACTTCCGCCCGAGCTTGCCCGGGTCGAGAAATCGCTGGGCCTGGTGTAAAGAAGGGCCGGTATGTCGGTAGGTCGCGCCATGGTGGTCCACAATCCCTCCTCCGGCGGCGGAGCCAGCAGTGCCAAATGGAACCGTGCTGCATACTTTCTTGATCGGTCCGGCCTTCGGTATGATTACTCACGTACGGAGGAAGGGCTGCACGCGCAGGAACTGGCCAGGCAAGCTGTTCAAGAGGGTTATGGCCTGGTGATCGCTGTTGGTGGGGACGGGACCATAAACGAAGTCGTCAACGGGCTGATGGCGGCTGATCCCCGGCCGGACCTGGGAGTAATTGATGCCGGGTCTGCGAATGACTTCGCTCATTCCATAGGACTCCCAGGCGACCTCGAAGTAGTCTGCCGGCTTCTGGCTGGCGAGCGCCGCCGGGAAATAGACGTAGGGGTTGTGGATGCAGTGACTGCCGGAGGAGAAGCGGTAAGACGTTACTTCGTAAACGTCGCCGGCGCCGGCTTCGATGGCAAATATGTTGAGGAGATCCACAAACAGCGGTCCGGGGGGCTGATTGTGTACGCTGGCACGCTAGTCAGGACACTCGCCACCTACCGGGCGAGAAACTTCTTCGCCTGCTTTGACCAGGAACGTGTAATGTGGCGGGCTCTTACGGTGCTGGTCTGTAATGGCAGGCACATTGCGGCGACTGCCATCAATCCCGATGCCGATATGTCGGACGGGCAGTTCGAAGTTATGGCAATAGACCTGCCGAAAATGCTTGGCGCCATACCTACATATCTGGGTCTGCCCGCGGGGCTGGTAAGCGCAGGTTACTGGCGGGGCAAACAAATAAGGCTGGAATCAGACGAGCCCCTACCTGTAGAAGCAGATGGCGAGTTAGTGGGAGAGGTCCCGGCCGAGTTTTGGATTATGCCGAGGGCTCTCAGGATAGTGGCTTGATGGAAAGCGAGCAATAGCGCTAGGTACAGCGTCAGGAGAAATGCGCGCCCGGAACGCATGGAAGGGAGACACATGGTCATTGATCGTGCCAAGATCGAGCAGGCAGTGACATCCATCATTGAGGCGATAGGGGATGATCCCAGGAGAGAAGGGCTATTGGGGACCCCGCAACGCATCGCTGAGATGTACGAAGAGCTGTTCAGCGGGATGGGCCGGGAACCCAAAGAAGACTTGCTGGTGGGCTTTGAGGAAGGACACCGGGAGATGGTCATTCTCAAGGGCATTCCCTTTTACTCCATGTGCGAACATCACCTTCTACCCTTCTATGGCGTGGCCCACGTGGGGTATATACCAAACTCCAATGGTAGAGTGGTCGGCGCCAGCAAGATTGCCAGGGTCATAGAGACGATCGCCCACCGTCCCCAGCTGCAAGAACGCATGACCACACAGATCGCAGAGGCCATCCTGGAAGCGTTGCAGCCCCAGGGTGTTGCGGTTGTGATCCAGGCTGAACATCTTTGCATGACCATGAGAGGGATAGAAAAACCCGGCAGCAATATGGTCACTTCGGCCAATAGAGGACTCTTTCGGGCCAAGCAGGCCACCAGAGCGGAGTTTCTGGCCCTGGTACTTAACAAGTAATGCCGCCGCCGGCGGATGACGGGCGGCTAGCCTACTTGCCTATGCAGAAGCTGCTGAAGATGGTCTCCAGCAGTTCATCGCCCACTGTTTTGCCTGTGATTTCCCCCAAGGCGCTCAGGGCTGACGTCAGATCGATGCTTATAAGGTCCTCCGGTACGCCGGATGAGAGGCCGGCCAGCGCCTGGGCCAGGCAATCGCCCACACGTTCCAAGGCTTCTTTATGACGAGGGTTGGATATTAGAGGGAAATCCGAGGTTACCACGTTTCCCCCCAAGGCCAGCTTGACCAAGGCGGCTTCCAATCCGTCTATGCCCTGATCGCCGAGGGCCGAGGTAGCATGAATCTTCCAGAGGATGCCGTCAAGATCAGCACTAAGGGGTAAGTCCGCTTTGTTGGCTGCCGCCAACGCTGGCTTCTCGCCGATGAAGCCCATTATGACATGGTCTTCCTCCCGCAAGGGCTCGCTTGTATCCAGCACGAGCAGGACCAGATCGGCTTGCTCAATGGCCCGGCGGCTGCGCGCCACACCCAGGGACTCCACGGGGTCGGTACTATAAGCGATGCCTGCTGTATCGACCAGAATAAAGGGCACCCCCTGCAGGTTGACCACCTCCTCTATGGTGTCCCGGGTCGTCCCGGGTACGGGCGTGACGATGGAGCGCTCCTGCCTGAGCAGCCTGTTCAGCAGGCTCGATTTTCCCACATTAGGGCGGCCTACGATGGCCGTGCGCACTCCCTGTCTAAAAACTGTCCCGGCCCCGGCTGAAGCGATGAGGGTTCGCACTTCCTGCAGGCACTGGTCCAAGTCGCCGGTCATGTCTTGAGGTTCTATGTCATCCTCCGGGAAGTCTATTCGAGCCGTTATGTAGGCGAGGACAAACATCAGCTTGTCTCGCAGGGTCTTGATGGCGTTGGACAGGCGGCCGTCTAATCCGTGCATGGCCAGTCTGAGGCTTGCCTCAGTCCGGGCACGGATAACATCCAGGACGGATTCAGCTTGAACCAGGTCTATCCGGCCGTTCATGAAGGCGCGTAGCGTGAACTCCCCCGGGTTTGCGAATCTGGCCCCATATCGCAGGGCCAGTTGTAGTGTCCGTTGGAGCGGGATGGGGCCCCCATGGCAGTTGATCTCAACTACGTCCTCTCTGGTGTACGTGCGAGGAGCGGCCATGTAGGAGGCCAGGACCTCATCCACAACCTCACCTGTTTCGGGATCGAAGACGTAGCCGTGACTTAATCGCCGGTCCGCCAGCTTTCCCCGGAAGAAGGTGCCGGCTATGGAATGGGCCTCCTCGCCGCTGAGGCGGACGATTCCGATCCCGCCCTCCCCCAGGGAGGTTGATATGGCAGCTATGGTATCTTCGTACATTCCAAAAACATCATAACACGGCGGATGCGGGTTTGCAGTGCATTCAACATCCTATTTCACGGCATGGTTCAAGGCTGATCCATGCCATCACGTAAAGGGGCCAAGGGGGCGGCCTGGTCAGGCTTCACGGCGGACTTGGTGAAATAGAAGAAGGCGACGGTCCCCAGCATGCCCATGCCCGCACTGAAATAGAAGGCCGATACCATGTCCCACTGGTCTACGACGAGTCCACCCAGCAAGGGGCCGATTGCCATACCGGCGCTCATGGCCATGTTGAAGAGGCCAAGCGCAGAGCCCATCCCATAGGTCCTGCCTTCCGCGACTGTCATAGCTGAGGAGGCGGGCAACGACAGGGTGCCACCCAGGGCCCCAAAAAAGGCCAGCCCGAGCAGTGCCCAGAAACTGGGCATGGAGGGCACCAGGGCCAGGAAGGAGATGCTTATGAGGCTCCCAACTACTACCAGGTGTCTTCTGTTAAAAGAATCGGCAATCCGCCCCGCAAAGACTTGTGAAGTAGAAACCAGGAGCATATAGGTGCTGAGCAGTATGGCTGTTTGCCCAGGGGTCAGCCCCATGGAGGAAGCGCAGTAAAGTGGCAGAAAACACATGAAGGCGCTTCTTCCGATGGCATAGACCAGGCGATAACTGAACAGCCCTTTCATGACATCGGACTGCATCACGGTGACCAGTGATGGGCTTGCCTGGCGGGGACTGCTCCTGTCCGTCTTGCTTTCGGGGAGGAGCAAGAAGGCTAGCAGAAAAGCTACCGCGTTCAGTCCTCCCATTGCAAGGAAAGCGGCGTCCATGCTGAATGCATCGGTCAAGAGTCCGCCAAGCAAGGGGCCCATGGCGAAACCGGTGAAAAATGAGGAGTTGAAATAGCCCATCCATTTGCCCTCTGACCCTCCTGGTGACATGTCGCCCACGTAGGCTTGGGCAATTGGCACAATCATGGCTGAAGCGAAGCCGTGCAGGAAGCGTATCAAGGTAAGTTCGCCTATAGTGTTTGCCCATAGATAACCCAGAGAGATAATGGTGTAGACCAGCAGTCCGCTGCATATGAAGCGTCGCCGTCCCCGCCTGTCAGATATTTTGCCGAATAAGGGCATGAAGAGGGCCCGGGAAATGGAAAAGCCGGCGAAAATGATGCCCAGCCAGAGCCCCGATGCCCCCAGGGAATCGGCGTAGAGGGGCAGCAAGGGAGCGATAATGCCGACTCCTAACACTGAGGAAAAGGTCGAGATAGCCAGAATGGGAAAGACTTTATTCATTAACTTGTGACCCCCGGGCAACCTGGGAGGGGTATTCGAATACAAAACAAGAGTCGCTCTTAACCCCGGCGAGCTAAGAGCGACTCTGAAGGAGGATGTGAGCCATATTGCTCACTCAAGCAATGTCTATTTACTCCACGCTGTCAATTTGGTAGTGCAACTCCCCTGCGGGAACGACAACCTTGACCTGATTCCCCTGGCGCTGGTTCAACAGCGCTTTGCCAATAGGCGAGACTATCGAAATCTTGCTCTTGTTCGGGTCAGACTCGTTCCTGGTGACGAGTGTATAAGTTATCTTGTCCCCCGATGTAATATCTTGCAAGGTAACTTTGCTTCCCAATCTGACGATGGCCTCTTCTGAGGCTTCCTCTGTTTGTACCAGGACGCCCGTAGCCATGGCTGTCTGAATACTTCTGATTCTCGCTTCAATCTGGTCCCGCTGCTCTCTGGCAGCTTGCAGGGGTGCATTTTCCCTGAAGTCTTTGTCGGCAGCGGCCCGGCGTAGGTCCTGGGCGATATGGTACCTATCCTCCTCCAAACTTGCCAGTTGGGTCTTCAACTTCTCATAGTCTTCCGGCGTGAGCACCGTCTCTTGCTTGACTGCCGCCCTGCTCCGAGCTTTTACCGGGGCCTTCTTGGCTCTAAGATGGGTTGCCAGACCGACCTTGATGTATTTTTCCTTCTTCAAGTAGACGAAGAATTCCTTTAGAGGCTCGAGCCTCTTTTGCGCATCTCCGGTGGACTTAGTTATCCATGCGCCATACGTCTCGATCTCCAAGGGGGATATCTTGTTAACAGGACGATCTTTACCGTACCAGAGTAAAAACTTATTCAGTTCCTGTTGCTTCACCTTGCTTTCCTCGGGAGGTAAAGAAGTGAGGAAATTAAGGACCGCTTCTCCAAGGCTCAAATTCTTATCCATTTATCCTTTGTAGGAATATTTTATCACAAAGACCTCGATTCTTACCAGCCGGAACTCAAGCGGTCTGCCAAGCGATGAGGAAGGCCGGCCAGTAACATCCTTCTTTGTGTTTCCCGGACATCATAGTCTACACGATAGAGATCAAGAATGCCGGTATCTGTATCCAAGACCGCAAAAGCAGACCTGGGATCCCCGTCTCTCGGTTGACCGACACTGCCGCAGTTGATTATCAACCGGTCCTTGTAGTTCTTCAATGCCAGCTTCGCCGGCGGTTTTCGCAGCTTGCCGTCGGGGCGCTTAGTCGTATCGAATAGCAAAGGTATATGAGAATGGCCGATCAGGCAGAAAGCTGTGTCGAAGAAGGCAAAGTTATCGGCTGCGGTTTCTATCGACAGGATGTACTCCCAGATAGGGTCACGCGGGCTTCCGTGCACCAGTGTGTAATCTCCCTCTTGCAGGCTCAAGGGAAGGGAGTCAAGGAAGGCTGTCTCTGGCGGACCCAGCTGCTGTTGTGTCCACCTGGCTGCGGCTGCCGCCTCGGGATTGAACCAGGTAATGTCCATTTTCCCAATGGCCGCCCAATCGTGATTGCCCGCAACACACACGTGGGGTTGGGACCGGAGCAGGGCTACACAGTCGACCGGGTCGGGGCCGTATCCTACTATGTCTCCAAGACACCATATTTCGTCATAGCCCCCCAGTCCCTTTGCGTGCTCCAGGACGGCCTCGAAGGCTATGAGGTTTGAATGGATATCCCCAAGGACTACGCATCTCATGTAAGGCAAAACCCAGGTGAAATATAGCAGGTTTTCCAAGTTATGGCCATGGCTGACCATAACCATCCCGAAATTGAGATGGACTGCCAATTCCCCTATAATCAGCCCGTGAAGGTATCGGAACTGGGCGAATTCCATCTCATAGACAGGCTTGCCCGGGCTGCGGGCGCCGGCTTCACGTCCCCTGATGTCGTTATGGGACCGGGAGACGATGCGGCTGCCTGGCGCACCCATGACTCCGTCCTGCTTGGTACCACGGACACCCTTGTCCAGGAGGTCCACTTCTCCGAGCATGCTTCGTGGAGGCAGATCGGCTGGAAAGCACTGGCGGTCAATTTGAGCGACATTGCCGCCATGGGAGGCACGCCGCAGTACGCCCTGGTGTCCCTGTCGCTCCCGGGAGAGGCCATGGTAGAGGATATGGTCGAACTCGCCCTGGGCTTTGGCGAACTCGCCTCCCGCCATAACGTTTACCTGCTGGGCGGAAATATCAGCAGGGCCCCGATCGTTGTCATAAATATCGCCGTTATCGGTGCCGCCCATCCGGCGGGCATACTGACAAGGAAGGGAGCACGACCCGGGGACAAGATAGCGATCACCGGCTGGCTGGGTTCTTCGGCTGCCGGCCTGAGGATTCTATCGGAAGGTCTGTCCCTGGCATCGGAGCAAGCCGCCCCGCTCAAAAAGTCACACCTCGAGCCTGAACCGAGGATCAAGGAGGGCCAGGTACTGGCTAGTTGCGGTGTACAGGCAGGAATTGACATAAGTGACGGCCTGGCTGCAGACCTGGAACATGTATGCGCAGCCAGTGGTACGGGTGCTACGGTCTATGTGGACCGGCTTCCTGTAAGGCAGGAGGCTAGAGCGGCTTTCCCGTCCGACTACCTGGACCTGGCCCTGGGCGGTGGCGAGGACTATGAACTCCTCTTCACCGCCAGGGAGGTTGTCGTCGAGGAAGCAATCAAACACCTGGGCCGGTCGGGCTCCTGTCCTGTAAGCATCATAGGTGAGGTAACGCCTGGGCCCGAACTGAAGTTTATTGATGACAAAGGCAATCCTTACCGGGGCAGCGCCCGCGGTTGGGACCATTTTTCGAAAGGGGGTTGATGTGCAAAGGACCCTAGTCTTGGTGAAACCTGACGGAGTGAAGCGTGGATTATCAGGAGAGATACTATCCCGCTTCGAGAGAAGAGGACTGCGGATAGCGGCCCTGAAAATGGTCTGGATGGACAAGGCATTGGCCGAGCGCCATTATGCCGTTCATCGCGAGAAGCCATTCTTCGCTTCGCTGGTCACTTTTATTACCTCCGGCCCTGTTATGGCCGCGGTAATTGAGGGACGGGAGGCGGTCGATGTGGTGAGGCGCATGATGGGCGAGACGGACCCTATCAAGTCCGCCCCGGGCACCATCAGGGGAGACTTCGGTATGGAACTCGAGGAGAATCTGGTCCACGGTTCGGACTCTGTTGACAATGCTCGACAGGAGATTGCCAACTTCTTCCAAGATGGGGAAATAATCGCACAGAAAGACTAGGTACAGGTTATGAGGGACATGTCAGATTACAAGGCCCTGGACAGGCCGGAAATGGTGCAGTTCGTTTTCTATCCCAGGAAGGACTACACCAGCCCGCCGCGTGGCGCCATCGATCATCGTATCAAGGTTGATGAGGGGGTGCACATATCCTGCCGCTTCTATCCCCGCAGTATCAAGTCGCCCACCATCCTGTTCTTCCATGGCAACGGTGAAGTGGTCTACGATTACGACTTCATAGCGCCCATCTATAACAGCAAGGATATCAATCTGTTTGTCGCCGACTACCGGGGTTACGGCATGAGCGACGGCAGCCCGAACTTCAGTTGTATGGTGGCGGACTCGGCCGTCATATTTGAGGAGTTCTGTGCCTTTCTGGATAGGGGGGACTACAACGGAAAGATTTTTCCCATGGGCAGGTCTCTGGGAAGCATCTCGGCCATAGAATTGGCTGTGGCCTATCAAGACGATATAGACGGCTTGATTGTAGAGAGTGGGTTTGCCAGTACCCCACGCCTCATGCAGAGACTCGGTTTTCCGCCGCAGGCCCTCGGCATAAAGGACTTCGGTTTTCCCAACTTGACCAGGATCAAGTCCGTGACCTCGCCCACGCTAATCCTGCACGGGGAGCGTGACAGCCTTATACCGCTGGAGGAAGGCATAGATCTCTATGAGAATGTAGCCACAGAGGAGCGGCGATTGGTAGTTATTCCGGGGGCGGACCATAACGATATCATGGTCCGGGACATTGATCTCTACATGGGATCTATCGAAGAGCTGGTTTTCGCGCAGTAGGCGTGCCCATGGGCAGGGGGCGTTGGGATCAAGCCGGAGGCCTGGTCCCCGGATCGTGAGTGTTTGTATCTGTGCTCCGTCCGGTCCGGCGAGCATTTCCGGCAGCCTTCTTATTACGTGCTTTCTTTATTGCCGCATAGATACCGCCGGGATTCAGGAACCAGAGAACGGCAACGGGAAGAAGAATGACGGGGATAGCCAGTATAATCAGGGCTATGAAATTCCATTCCATTGCCATGCCCCCTGTAAGCACTGGGAGGCCTTCCCGTGCCGGGTGCGCAGAGTGGAGATCACTCCAGGGCTCGACAGTGCTGTGGTCGCTCCCTCGCACAGGAGGTCTCTCTATACTCTGAGTCTATACGATTGTCAAACGGACTGGCGTCCGCAGGATTACCCGGTCCATGATGCCGCAAACTGCCGCTTTCGACCTCCTGCGACAGCGGAAGCGCGTATTATTGAAAGCGCTTTGACGTGACGAGGTCTCGGTGGGGCATCCAGGACTGAGTCCCTGCCTCCCGCCCAGGATGGGGTGCAGGAATCCAGACTCCTCCCACTCTCCACCCGGCAGAATGTCGTTGTGGGGCTGCCCTGGCTCACATGGACGAGGCCAGTTGCAGGTAGAAATGCGCTGCTTCAACCACCTGAGCGAAGGCCACGCATTCATCGGGAGAATGGGCGGCCTCCAAGCGTCCGGGTCCCAGTATGATGGGGTCTACTCCGGCCGACCATAGCACGTTGGCGTCGGAGTGGCTCCTGAACTCCTGCGGTTCCCACTTGGAGAAGGTTTCTTCATATACCTCCTTGATCTTCCTCACAAGGGGTCGGTCCGGGGATATCCTGTATCCTGAATAGGTTTCCTCGAACCGGATATAGGAATCCAAAAAAGGAATATGCTGGCTAGCTGACATGACCACGTTTTCAATCTCGGCCCGCAAGCCGTCTATGCGCGAGTCAGGAGGAATATGCAGGTCCAGCCAGGCTTCGCAAGTATCCGGCACGACAAAGCCCCCGGGAAAACCTGAGAGGTCCCTGATATTGTACACCAGTCCGTGGGGCATTGAGGCGCTATAGTCCGTGAACTGCAAAAGCAGCTTCAGCATGGTCTCGATGGCGTTATGCCCCAGTTCGGGCATGGACGAATGCGCCCGCTTTCCCTTGGTGCGCAGCAGGACTTCCAGGTACCCGTAATGGCTCAGGCAGGGCAGCATATTGGTTGGTTCACCGACGATAGCCCATGGAAAACTGTACTCGCGTACCAGGGCCTTGGCACCATCGCTGTCCTCTTCCTCGCCAATCACCAGGGCCAGGGCCACAGGGGCCGTGTCCTTTTGCCTGGCTGCCAGCACGGTGAAGGCTTCGATCATGGCCGCGCATCCGGACTTCATGTCCACTGTCCCCAGACCGTAGAAGTTCCCGTTGTCCTCTTGGAACTCATAGTTCTCGATATCATAGGCGGTTATGGTGTCCAAGTGTCCAACGAAACAAAGCTTGATGTCGTCCTCGTCCTCTGGCAGGATTATGAGGTTGTAGCGGTTCTCGTCTACCTCTTGCCTTATCGGGTGAAGGCCGCTGCGGCGGAGATACTTGGTGGTGTATTTGAGTACCTCCTCTTCTTTACCCGAAGGGCTGTATATGTCGACCAGGTCCTGCAGGAGGTCCCGCAGGCGCTCCGGGCTGATCTGATCGGTCTTACGTATGTAGTTCATCAGGCTGCTCAATTCTGTCCTGCTTGGGTTGGCGGGTACGTTTCTTGGTTCGCTTGGTTATGGGCCGTACCAGGGTCTTGGTAAGCCATACATGCTCCTTGCGAGGCACAAAACCCAGGTTGGTGAAGAAGGCTATTGCCCGGTAGTTATCGCCCTCCGTGTCCGCAATAATCATCCTGATACCATCGTCGCGGAGCCTGTCTTCGAGGCGGCTGTACAGGCGCCGTCCCAGGGTTGTTCTTTGATAGGACTCGTCAACGCCTATCCAGCTTACATAGCCGTATTTCTTCCAGGCAGTGCCTTCTTTCTCTATTGTGGTGGCGAGTATGAACCCCAGAATCTTGTCGTCTGCTTCAGCCACGAGGCAGTAGCGTGGGTCGGAGGTGAAGTGCTGGGCTACTTCATAGCTGTCCCACTGCCGGTAGAGTATGGGGAACTCTTCACTGGTGAAAAGGTTCTCTCCAAGGTGGTAGACGGCGGCTATATCGTCTATGTCCATCTGTCGTATGGTGATTTCCTGCTTTGTAGCGGCCTCAGGTGTTACAAGGTTCTTGTCTTCCCCGACATTTTCAGCCGGCATGCTGTCCATTCCTCCAAAAATCAGTACATAGCTACATAGCTAGTATAGTCCCAGATAATTGTTACATCAATGTATTAGCTTGAAATGTTGCACCCTGATTTCTTGTTAGGCTTGACTTCAATCCTGTAAAATAGACATAAAACAATGGAGATACCTTGAAACGGCCGCTTCTACTGCTCTTTGACGGGCACGCTCTGGTACATAGGGCTTATCACGCACTGCCGCCCTTTTCCGTAAGCAAGACCGGCGAGCCCACCGGTGCTGTATTCGGGTTCACGCGGATGCTTCTCAAGGCCGTACAGGACCACAAGCCGACCCACTGGGCGATCTCCTTTGACAGGCCCAGTCCCACCTTTCGCCATCTGGAGTTCGAGGACTACAAGGCACATCGCCCGTCAGCGCCTGAAGACTTGCGGCAGCAAATGACCCGGGTACGGGAGATCGTGAATGTCTTCAATATACCTACTTTCGAGCTTGAAGGCTACGAAGCGGACGATGTGCTGGGCACCCTTGCCCGCGAGGCCGAGCGCCGCAGGATCGATACCATCATCGTCACTGGCGATAATGATCTACTGCAACTGGCATCGTCCTGCGTCAAAGTACTCTTGCCAAAACGGGCCATCAGCGAGACTGTACTCTATGATGCTGAGGCCGTGAAGGAGCGCTTCGGCGTTACCCCTGACCAGATGGTTGACTACAAGGCCCTGAAGGGCGATCCCTCGGATAATATACCAGGCGTTTCAGGCGTGGGCGACAAGACAGCAGCCAAGCTTATACAGAGATTCGGTAGTATAGAAGACATCTACGATCATCTGGACGAAGTGGAGCCGGCGAAACTGCGCCAGGCCCTGATTAATGACAGGGACCTTGTGGTGCAGGGCAAGCGAATGTCCACCATCGTTACGGATGCCCCGGTGGAATTCGACCTCGATTGCTGTGAAGCCAGGCCCTTCGACCGGAGCAGGCTTGTCGAACTGTTCCGCAGCCTGGAGTTCTTCAGTCTGGCTGAAAAGCTGCCTGAGATAGAAGGACTCTCGCCCGCTCCGGCAGAGGCGGTTCCTCCGGCATATGAGGCTGAGTACACTGCTGTGGATACTGAGCAGGCCCTGGTCGATCTGGCGGGCAGGCTGTCCCTGGCGGAGTCCTTCGCCCTGCGGCTGGCTGGACAATCGTCACGGCGCGGTGCTGCACCGGCGCTTACCAGCCTGGCCGTCAGCCTTCCCGGCAACGGCACCTTTTATGTTAACCTGGCGCAAGACCTCTGGAATCAGGCATCGCGCCTGGACCCCGGCCGGGTCCTGGACCTGCTGCGTCCGGTGTTGTCCGATGTCCGGTCCGGCAAGTTGTGCCACAACGGCAAGGGCATAATCAACCGGCTGGCTGACTATGACACAAGGCTGGCCAATCTTTCATTCGACACCATGCTAGCCGCCTATCTGCTTGGCGAGAAGTCGCTTGAACTCAGGGACCTTGCGCCGGCCCGCCTGGGCATGGAGATGGCGGTGGCGGAACCCCCCGTGCCCTTGGAGACCTTCGACGGCGCGGGCTTGCCGCCTGATGCGCGGGTCGTCTGTGATGAAGCAAGCGTTATCGCCAGGCTTTCCTCCATGTTCGAAGCGGAGCTTAGGGAAGGCAACCTCTGGGACCTGTTCAAGGAGGTGGAAATGCCCCTGGTGCCGGTATTGGCGGGCATGGAGAGAACAGGGGTGGCCCTGGATACCGGTGCCCTCCGGCAGATGTCGCAGACCCTGGGCGAACAACTGGCCTGCCTGGAGGAGGACATATGCCAGATGGCCGGCACGCGTTTCAACATTAACTCCCCACAGCAGCTTGGGGCTGTGCTCTTCGGCACGTTGAAGATCCCGGGAGGCAGAAAGACCAAGACCGGCTATTCCACGGATGCGGCCATCCTTGAGAAGCTGCGCCTGGAGTACCCTGTCGTTGACTTGGTTCTCCAGTACCGCCAGCTTGCCAAGCTGAAGTCCACGTATATCGATTCTCTGCCGGCCCTGATCAACCCTTCTACGGGCAGGCTGCACACCAGTTTTAACCAGACGGTTACGGCCACGGGACGGCTTTCCTCCAGCGATCCCAATCTGCAGAACATACCCATCCGGGGAGAGCTGGGCCGCCAGGTAAGGCGGGCCTTTATATCTCGGCCCCCGTGCCTGTTGCTCAGCGGCGACTACTCCCAGATAGAACTGCGCATCCTGGCGCATCTTTCTCAGGACGTCAGGTTGCTGGAGGCTTTCAGGCAGGACGAGGATGTTCATGCGGCCACGGCGGCGGAGGTCTTCGGCGTTGGGATCCAAGCTGTCACGCCTGATATGCGGCGGATAGCCAAGGTCATCAATTTCGGCATCGCCTATGGCATGAGCGATTACGGGCTGATGCAAGCCACGGAGCTGTCCCGGCAGGAGGCAGGGCTGTTCATAGCCGCCTATTTTGAGAAATACGCTGGGGTCAAGGCATACCTGGACAGGACGAAGCAACAGGCCCACGAAGACGGGTATGTCCACACGCTGCTGGGCCGGAAACGCTATCTACCGGAGCTTCGTTCCAGTAACCGCCAGGTCAAGGAAGCGGCCGAGCGCATGGCCATCAACATGCCGGTGCAGGGCACGGCGGCCGATATCATAAAGCTGGCCATGATCAGCCTGTCCCGGGAGATTGAAGAGCGCCGCTTGGAGAGCCGGATGACCCTGCAGGTCCACGACGAGCTTCTGATTGAAGTTCCGCCCCAGGAACTGGACCTCATGAAGGGCTTGATGAAGGAGGCCAT
This sequence comes from Chloroflexota bacterium, assembly GCA_003551705.1. GTDB lineage: Bacteria > Chloroflexota > Dehalococcoidia > UBA2247 > RBG-13-53-26 > PUNJ01. Next base: position 45,291 of record PUNJ01000039.1, read on the forward strand.
GTCAGAGGCCTTTGCCCTGGATGTGCCCCTCAAGGTGGACATCAAGGCCGGCCGCAACTGGGGCGAAATGGACAAGGATGACTAAGCCGGGTTGGGCAGGCTTACACCTGTTTGATTTGCCATCCATGGGGCCTCCACGCAGAGATACCTTCTCGGTGTGGGGCGGGTTCCACGTAAGAATTCTGGTCAAGGCTCATTTCTCACCCGCTGTACCTTGTAATCGACCAGGAGAAGGCCGTGGTTCTCATGCTGGAGAAATATGAGGTCTGCTGCGGCCTCTTCCACGGGTTTGACTGGTCAAAGTGGGTGTCGGGGACACCGCAGGA
>PUNJ01000172.1 GCA_003551705.1 Chloroflexota bacterium
CATGTGGAATCTCTTGTGCGGCAGCGCGGTGTCGACAGCGTGAGGGTTACCATCCTGAACGTGGCAGAGACGCCCGATATCCTGTCCGGTTATCCCGAGGCGGAAATGGAACTCACCTGGCAGAGGCATGTGGAGGAGAAACAGTCCTGGATGAGGCGGGAAGCCTCACGTTACTTGGATGGCATCATTGACCGGTATAAGAGAAGTGCCATCATCGCAGACAAAGAAGTAGTCATAGGCAGACCGTCCGAGTCGATAATCAACTTCGCCACCGACGACCCGGACGCCGTTATTGCCATAGCCAGCCATGGCCAGGCTGGAAGCAAGCGCTGGTCGTATGGGACCACGACAGACAGGGTCCTGCATGCAGTCCAGAACCCCGTCTTCCTGGTGCGGACCGAAGGCACGACCAGTTAAGTTAGGGCTAACTCAGCGAAATGTCTTCAAGTTGAAACTCGGGAGAATCGGTCTGTGCGTTAATGGCGGCAATACCAGCGTTAATGCGAATAACATCACCGCTGTTGGTGGATGCACGCGCAGCGTCCTGCACAACAAGGCTGCCGTGTGCGATAAGTAGTCCTTGTTTGCTCCGGTCCCCATTAAGAAGGAGCAACGTCCTTATGACTTCCAGCAGTTTCAGGTAGACTGCCGTGTCTCGGCCGGCATGGTTCCTGATGGGCCCCAGGCACATGTGGAGAAGGTCATCAAACGAAGGCCAGACCACAACGATACGAAGCTCACCCTTGTCATTGGGTATATACTCCTCGTCCGCCAGGTGCATCCTCTCCGCCAGCAGGTCACTGAGCAGGGCCATCGCCCTGATGGCTGTCCCATGATCGTTCCTACCAGCGCTCAGAGCCGCCACGGCAATCTCCGTTATTTGCAGCAATCCTTGAACATAGTTGATATCCGCTTCCTCTCCAGTGTGGAAAACAAACGCTTTCATCATAAGTCGTCGCGTGGCTTCGTCCAATTCACGACTGGTCTGGAAGAAATAACTATTCCTGACCACATATGATCCAAGAGGTACCAACATTCGCATGCATGCGTCATGTCTATTCAAGAGTACGATTGCTTGCTTCTCACGGATTTCCTGAACGAAGCCCCATCGATCTGACGGGATGTTTCGCCATTGCTTTCCTTCAAGCGCAGCTTTGTATCGAGGATCCTGACGGCCCTCCAGTTTACCCAATTGCCTGCGTGTAGTTTGAGAAAGCCCTTCAAGTATGCTTTCGACTTGTATTGAAGTGGAAATTGAGTGAATGAAATGGACAAATAAGCTTAGACTTGCGATAGCCAGGAGGACAGAAAACAGGGTGCCGAGGCCTGGTATGCCTATGGCTCCGGCACGCTCGGTCATCATTATAGCGAGACCATATATGATTACGCCGAGATAGAATCCAAGGATCTTCTGATTGGACCGATGCGTTATGAGCCCGGGCAGGACCCTCGGTGAGAAACTGGCTGATGCCCGGCTAAGCACCTGCATGACCATGGTGAATGAAAAGACGGTTAAGCTGATCATCCCGACCACGATTGTAGTTAGTATGGCTCGAGTTACGTCACCATTCGTGACTATGAGGTAGGGAACCCTCTCTTGAAGGTATTCAGTGGCGCCAAGGATCTCCAAATATGCCGTAAGGATAGCCAGCGAGAGAAGCCCCACGGCGATAAGCGTGGGGTAGAAGGCAATGCTCTCCTTCAAGTAGAGAAGTCCGGCCCCCTGATGCCTGGATCTTGTCATGCAAGCCTCCTGGGAGAGCATCCTTTTCGGCTCTGGGCCAGGCTATCCATGATCAACTGGATGAGTTGGTGGTCAATATCAACCGTGTCATGCCTCTCCCCTCGCGGGAGCCGTGTACGCATTGATCATGTACTGGGCAATCATGCGCTGCGAATTGTAAAATGATCCGTTCAAGGCTATTGCCGAACGCATAACGCGGGCGTATTCTGTCCACCGTGCATAGAACATGGGCACAATCTGGTATTCAAGCTTGTTATAGAGCGACGATACCTCTGCTGCCGTATCCTCAACTGAATCATGGCTGTCGCCAATTGACCAGCCGGTCACACTCTCAAAATGTCCTTCCACCCACCAGCCGTCCAGAACGCTGAAGCTCGGCACACCATTGAGTGCGGCCTTCATACCACTGGTACCCGAAGCTTCATCCGGTTTTCTTGGTGTGTTCAACCAGAGGTCTACACCAGAGCAGATGTATCCAGCCAGCCGCATATCATAGTCTTCCAGGTACACAACCTTGACATGGTCCCGAAGCGCCGCAGAAGCCTCGAATACCTTGCGTATCATGGCCTTGCCCTCTTCGTCTCGTGGGTGCGCCTTCCCACCATATAGAATCTGGAGCGGCCCTGCCTGCTTGCTTAAGCGGATAAGGCGATCAATATCAGCGAACAGAAGATCAGCCCTCTTATAGAGAGTGGCCCTGCGTGCGAACCCTATTGTCATGACGTGCGGAGCCAGCCAAATATCGGTGCGTTTCCGTACCTCTTCAAACAGCAAACGTTTAGCCTCGATATGCGCCTGCCATATCTCTTCCAATGGAATGCTTATGGCATAGCGCAAGTAGTGGTTGTCTCGCCGCCACTCTGGGATGTAGCGGTCGAAAAGACGCTGGTACGGGACGGAAGTCCAGGTGGGTGCATGTACACCATTACTGATAGAGTTGACCGGGTAGTTGGGGAACATCCCGCGAGAGATTTCCTCGTGTCTCATAGAGACACCGTTAATGTACCGGGAGAACATGAGAGCCAAGTGTGTCATGTTGAGGGACCCATCGTGGAAACATTCCAATCTCTGCAGGGCTGTGCTGAGGTCCTTTCCAAGCACATCTGATACCAGGGAGCGCGGGAACTTGTCCATGCCGGCAGGCACCGGCGTATGGGTGGTGAAGACGCAGTGGTTGCGTACCACTTCCATGTCTTCAGGTGTAACTTTGTATAGGCTGTCCAGTTTGTGCAGATCATTGAGAAGCGCCATCGTCAGCAGGGCAGAATGCCCTTCATTCATGTGATAGGTTGTAATCCTATGACCTAGAGCGTGCAACATCGACACTCCGCCGATTCCCAACACGACTTCCTGGCACAGTCTGTACCGGTCATCTCCCCCATAAAGATGGTCAGTCAATTTGCGGTCCCAGGCACCGTTCACGGGCAAATCGGTATCCAGAAGATAGACAGTGACAGTGTGGCCATGCTGCCCTTCTATTGTGTAGCGCCAGGCTTGTACATGCACGTCACGGGATTCGATCTTCACAATTATGCGAGCCCCCATGGGCTCAAGGTAGTCTTGGGGATCCCAAAGCGACGGGCCCTCAACCTGTCTACCTTCGGAGTCAAGCTGTTGGCGAAAATAGCCTCGCCTGTGGAGAAGCGTGACACCCACCATGTTTATGCCCATGTCAGCAGCGGCGCGCAATGTATCTCCCGCCAAAATCCCAAGGCCGCCGCTATAAGTAGCCATCGCGGGTCCTAGAGCAATCTCCATGGAAAGATACGCCACCAAGGGTTGTTTGGCAATAGCTGCGCTTTCAAGCATGGCCAAAGTTTCCCGCCCAGTTGCCGGTATCCCGGCTGGATGCTGCCCGATATATCATCTCACAAAGCCCATTAAGAGAGGACTGAGTATCTGCGGTCAGGTGCACACGTATAATACGCCGACCCCGGTCCACCAAAGTGTTGTAATCACCCAGAGCTTGAGCTCGCCTGAGCAAACCGAAAGTGTAGCTGCCCCCCGGGATAGCAACATCCCGGACATCATCCGAAGTAATTTGCAGAAATAGTCCGATATTAGGTCCCCCTTTGTGAAACTGTCCAGTCGAATGCAGATATCTGGGACCATAACCGGCTGTTGTCGCTATCTGAGTGCTTTCTCGAACGCTTTCACGTATCCGCCCAATCACGCTGTCAGTTTCCGATCCCTCAGGGAGATACGCCTGCACGCAAAAGTAGTCCCCTGGAGCAGCCCGGCCCAGAAAACGCCATAGCGAATCGCCACCCTTGGTAAAAAGATTTCCCGAATGTATGCGGACCGGCCCTTCGACCATGTCCGGCGCCTTCTCATCGATCCGGCCGGTACGTGACAGTTTCTCGATTATACTTACTGTGCGGTTCTTGCTTTCCACAACGTCAGGCTGGTCAAAGGGATTGACACCCAATATGGAGCCGGCATAGGCGGTTGCCACCTGCCAGCGGAAGAATTCAGCCCCTATCTGGTAGGGGCCCTCAATACTGATGGTTATTACCGGATGGCCAGCATCTCGCAACACACCAATGGCATCATCCGTGTCAGTGTTACTCTGGTCTTGGGCCTTCATCTGAACGAAAACCCTGTCGGCCCCGTACACTGACGGTCCGCCAAGGGGTTCCCCAACCACGGGCAGGATACCGGTGCCCTCTTTACCTGTGCTTTCAGCAATCAGTTGTTCGAGCCAGAGCCCGAACGATGAATAACCTTCAGGCATTATCAGGGTCAACTTGTCTCTGCCGAGACGCGCCAGTTCTCCCATAACTGCCCCAAGTATGAGGCCAGGGTTCTCGGTCCCCACCACCGGTGGCCTGCAGGCCCTGACCATTTCCCCGGCTCGACGCAGTAATTGAGTTACATCTATGCCCATTAACATGGCAGGCAATAGACCAAAAACGGACAGGGCGGAATAACGGCCTCCGATATCCGGCTTACCCACGAATACTTGTCGAAATCTTTCACGTTTCGCGACATCAACCAGGGGAGTGTCTGGATCTGTGATAGCTACAAAATTTTCCCCTGCCCGCTCCTGCTTGATATCCTTCAACCGGGATAGAAAATAGTCCGTTAATGCCTGGGGCTCGGCAGTTGTTCCTGACTTGCTGGCAACCAGAAAGAGCGCACCGGAGACATCTACGTTGTTCTCCAATGCCAGGACCGCAGCGGGATCGGTGGTATCGAGAACTGTAGCTGGCAGGCCTCGATCCTGCCCAGCCAGTATATTATGCAGGACCAGCGGGGCCAGGCTGCTGCCCCCCATGCCTATCAAAACCAGGTGTGTGTGGTCCTGTCTTGCTCTCGCAGCAAACTGTGCCAGGCTGTCCATATCCCGCGCCATATCCTCAACAATGCTCAGCCAGCCAAGCCCATTGATGATGCTTTGCTGACTCAGCCGATCGCTCTTCCATAGCCCAGCATCACGCCTCCATAGGCGTTCGCCAAAAGCAGCGTGATCCAGACCCTCCAGGCGTACGACTATAGCATCATGGTACTCACCCAAGTCCATCCGTTGCTGTGCTATTCCCGGTCTAGTAGCCATGTACTCCTTCCAGTCAATTAGCACGGAACACGGGCCCAACCATCATATCTGGCCAGTCAGTAAGTTGATATTAACCATCCTGCTATGGAGAAGTCATAAAATGGCGGAGGGTTTTATCAAGCTTTTGTTACAGCCGGGTTTCTTTCACTAAACCTTCGCCCTGGCTCTTTAATGGGTGGGCTCTCCAGCTTCTCGTTAACACACCACTTCTACCTTGAGCAAGTTTGTATGCCCGGTCTCCTGCAACGGGATCCCGCCTGTAATGATGATAATGTCGCCCGGCTTGGCCAGTCCCTGGTCCCGGCATAACCGGGCTGCCGTACTGAACAGGTCGGTAAGGGAGTGTATGTGATCGGTCTCGAAAGGGTACACACCCCAGTACAAAAGCAACCTTCCCGAAACGATCTCGCCAGGGGTCATGGCAATAACAGGTACTGGGGGCCGGTGTTTAGACACCCGGGCGGCTGTACTTCCGGACTGTGTCAAAGCTACGATTGCCTTCGCGCCGAGGGTATAGGCCGTATAGCATGCATTATGGCTGATCAACTCCGCAGTAGTCACTTCCTGCCAGAGTCCCCTGAGAAGGATATCCTTGTACGGGAGTCGTGCTTCGGCCTCCTTGGCGATGCGGGCCATGATTTTCACGGCCTCAACGGGGTACTTGCCAATTGAGGTCTCTGCTGAAAGCATTGTGGCATCCGTCCCGTCAAATATGGCATTCGCCACGTCCGTAACCTCTGCCCGTGTCGGACGGAATTCATGGATCATTGACTCAAGCATTTCCGTGGCCGTGATTACGGGTTTCCCTGCCTCGTTGCATTTCCGGATTATGTCCTTCTGTATCATGGGCACCTGTTCCAGCGGAATCTCGACTCCCAGGTCTCCCCTGGCTACCATGATGCCGTCACTCACTTCGAGTATCGATTCCAGGTTGTCCACGGCCGCTCCACGTTCTATCTTCGAAATCAAGGGGATATCGCTGCCGTTCGCCTGTAAGAAGCTCCGTACGTCCGAAACGTCCTGCGCTTCGGTCACAAATGACAAGGCAAGATATTCCGGCATTTCCCCGGCCGCAAAACGCAAGATATCTTCAAGAGCGGGATTAAGATATGGACTCGATATTTGCATCCCCGGTACCACCAGCCCGCGGCCTTCCGTTAGTCGACCGCCGATGACAACCCTGCTTACAACGTCGCTACCCTGTACGCCCACCACCTCCAACCGCATGGCGCCGTCAGCAAGCAAGACCGTATCCCCGGGGTTAACATCGCTGGCCAGGTTAGGCAGATTTACGGGCAATAGCGCCTCGGTCCCAGCCACCTGGCGGCTGGTAAGAGTAACCAAATCGTCCTGCTTCAGTTCGACCCAGTCACCGGCCAGCTTTCCAATCCTGAATTTGGGCCCCGGCAGGTCCATCACTATGGCCGGCCTCCTATTCAGTCTTCGGGCTGCCTCTCTTATGGAGCGCACAAAGTCCGCATGCTCTTCCAAGGTGCCATGGGATAGATTAAGCCTGGCTATGTCCATTCCCGCACCGAGCAGCGTCTCCATGGCTTCTATGCTATTGGTGGCCGGTCCGAGAGTACACACGATATTGGTATGCCGGTCGTAGTTATACCTGGGTTTCAACTGGAACTCCTGGACGTGTTCTTCCCCAAAGCATTAAGCGTGTGGCACTGCAGCGTGTCTGTCAAGAAGGGCTTCCACGCCGGGCAGGGCCCTGCCCTCGAGAAACTCCAGCGAAGCACCTCCTCCTGTGGACACATGGGTCATCTTATCAGCTAGTCCCAGCATAGCAACAGCCTCCGATGTTGACCCTCCGCCTATGATCGTGGTACCGTCCAATTCTGCAATTAATGATGCCAAACGACGTGTGCCCTCGGCAAAGTCCGAAATCTCAAAGACCCCCACCGGGCCATTCCAGATCACGGTCCTGCTCTGGCTCAACTCCTCCGCAAACCTCTCAACAGAGCGCGGTCCAATATCGGCGATGTACCATCCGGCGGGTATTTGCTCAGCGCTCACAACTTTCGATTCGGCGCCCGCTTCAAGCTTGTCGGCAACCACAAGGTCCTCGGGGATCAAGACTTGAACGCCCAGGGATTTAGCCTTCTGCATCAACTGTTGCACGTAAGCAATCTTGTCAGCATCGACCATCGACGCTCCGGTATCATGGCCGCTACCTTGTATGAATGTTGCCACCATACCACCGCCAATTAATAATGAGTCCACCCTCGTTACGATGTTCTCCAGCACGCCCAGCTTCCCCGACACCTTGGCGCCGCCTATTAGCGCCGCGAAGGGGCGTTCCGGACTTTCCAGTATTCCCCCCAGCGATTCCAGTTCCTTTTTCATCAGGAACCCGGACACGGCAGGCAAATACCGGGCTACTCCCACAACAGAAGCATGAGCACGATGACTGGAACCGAAGGCGTCATTCACGTACACCTCAGACAATCTGGCCAGAGAGCGAGAGAAATCGGGATCGTTTTCCTCCTCTCCCGGATGAAACCTGAGATTCTCCAATAAGACCACCTCACCCGGTCGCATTTGGGCAATGTGTTGCTCAACTTCGGCACCGACGATCTCTTGGAGCGCCGGTACCGGTTTGCCTAGTAGTTCCGCTAGGTGTTTTGCTGCTGGAGCTAGTCTCATCTCCTCAACTACCTTGCCCTTGGGGCGGCCGAAGTGAGAACAAAGGACCACCTTCGCCCCGTGGTCGATGAGATACTTGATAGTCGGTAATGATTTCCTGATGCGAGTATCGTCGCTCACGCCGCCATCTGGCCCCAGAGGTACGTTGAAGTCAACGCGCAGCAAGACGCGCTTGCCGCCAACATCAATGTCTTCCACGGTCTTCTTGCTCATTTTTGATCTCCTCCAGCTTGGAATAATGCTAGTGTCTAGCGCGGACCATGAAGATTCATTCCGCCGGAAATTCTACATCATTCGCGAAATTTGCGAAAGTGAAGCGACTGCAAGAGGTTGGGGTCCGGGAATCTTTCCACGGGAGACCGCACCGGACTGAAACGCATTACGAGGCGCGGACCAGTTCTTTGGTCAACACATTTTCATTTGTGCGGCCTTCGACATAATCGTCGATATTTGAAATCGTGGTCTGGCTGATCTGGGCCATGGCCTCGGCAGTGAAGAAGGCCTGATGACCGGTGATGAGAACGTTCGGTATGGTCAGCAGTCGGGACAATACATCATCAGGTATGATTTCCTCAGACAAGTCCTTGAAGTAGAAATGCGACTCTTCCTCATAGACGTCCAGTCCGACGGAACCAAGTTGTCCTGATTTGAGGGAGGCTATGACCGCCTCTGTATCAACGAGTGCTCCGCGGCTGGTGTTTATCAACATGGCTCCTTTCTTCATCAAGCCTATTGTTTCACCGTTTATCATACGGTGGGTATCCGGTGTCAATGGTATGTGTAAAGTGACTATGTCCGACCACTCCAGGACTTCCCGAAACGAAAGATACCGAACACCCAGGTTCTTGCATTCAGCGTCTTCGGTCACATCATAACCTAGCAAGGTACAGCCAAAACCCTTCAGTATGCGCGCCACCACCCTGCCTATGTTTCCAGTACCGACTATCCCTACGGTCTTGCCATTCAGATCGAAGCCTACCAGACTGTCAAGACGGAAGTTTCCTTCACGCACGCGGTTATAGGCACGATGAAGTTTTCTGTTCAGGGCGATAATCATACCGACTGCGAACTCCGCCACTGCATAAGGTGAGTACCGGCTGACTCGCATGACAGTCATGCCAAGACGGTCTGCCGCCTCAAGATCGACGTTGTTGAAACCTGTAGATCGTAACACGATCAGCCTGGTTCCATTCCCACTCAGGGTTTCCACGATTTCCGCGTTAGCCAGGTCCTCCACGAAGAGACACACGGCAGGGTATCCCCTCGCCAGAACCGCTGTGTGGAGTTCAAGGCGCGCTTCCACGCAGTCTAACTGGTGCTTTCCTTGATTGGCCCGGAGCAAGAATTCCGTGTCATACGGCCGGCAACTAAACACCAGTACCTTCATAATGCCTCCTCATGCTATTTTCTTTCGATGTAACTGATGGCGGTGACGACATAGGCGTCACCGACGTCATGGGCTCTGACGGGAAGTTTCAGTTTGTAGCGGGCCTTAGAGTCCTAATTGGCTTTTTGCTCTGCAACCTCCAGCCCGTCCGCCAGTCCATGTTCAACCGCCCAGGCAGCTGCTTGTTGCTTATTGCGTAATTGAAGTTTCTCCAGAATGTTCTTCATGTGCACCTTGGCTGTGTTCTCCGTAATGATAAGAATCTCTGCTATCTCCTTGTTGGTCGATCCCCGCACGACGTACTTAAGTATCTCGCGCTCCCTTTCCGAGAGATGGTTATCCAACGTGAATTCGCGCCGACGTTTGCCATTCACTAAAGCCAGTTCCATCAGGAGCTTCCCTGCGAGCAGTGGTGAGACGACAATATCCCCCCTGGCTATCAACTCGACCGATTTCACCAACTCTTCAACCCCAGTATTACTCATAAGATAGCCTGTTACTCCAGCCTTGAATGCAGAGAACAGTTCCTCACCGTTGTCCGAATCGGTAAGCAGGGCCACCTTCACTTCCGGCAAGCGCTGGATTATGGTATGTGCCATCTCGACACCATCACCATCCGATATTCGACTCCCCATCAGCACAACATCAGGTCGAATTTGCAAGACCTTTTCAATTACCTCCGGACCTATGTCACATTGGCATACGACCTTGATGTGAGGCCGTGCTTCCAGCAACTTGCATAAACCCTCTCGGAAAAGTTCCTGACTGTCTGCAAGGATGACCTTGATCTGTTTTGCTTCCTCCATCATCGCTGTCCTCCCGTCAATGCGACCTGCATAATCCTTGCGTTTGCCTGCCCCGGTCAGGCTCTCTTTTGCAATAGCCCTCTTTCTTGGCTTACGCTGTCGTCAAGCTTGCGCTGCCTTTGTAGCAACACCATTGAACTTGTAGCCTCTCCTGAAAACCGTAGCAATTCGTTGCGGGTCATCACTCTGGTCATCAAGCTTCCGCCTCAAGCGATGAATGTGTACTTTCAGAACGTTCGGCTCATCCAAGTATTCTTCTCCCCACACCCTTTCGATTAGGTTCTTCTGAGAAACAGGAGACCCGTGGTTCAGCACCAGTTCGCAAAGCAACCTGTACTCTATGGGAGTCAGTTTTATCTCTTTCCCATGTAGGCGTACTTCCTGTAACCTGAAATTTATGGCTAGCCCGTCACATTCGATATTGGCCGGGAAAGTAGAGTCCCATGTCTTGCCCCGGCGCATTACAGCTCTCACACGGGCCATGAGTTCCATGTAACCAAAAGGCTTCAGAACATAATCGTCCGCGCCCATCTCGAGGCCCTTTATACGATCTACTTCTTCCCCCTTGACACTCACAATTATAACGGGAACGTCAGAAAACGCCCGTATCTCGGTCAGAACTTCAAAGCCGTCCATGTCCGGCAACAGAAGGTCCAGCAGTATGATGTCCGGTATTTCCTTCTCGACCAGTTCAATTCCATCCGTACCCCGGTTTGTGGAGACGATACCTGCGTCGGGCCATCCCATTCTGAAGGACAGCGTTATCACCTCCAAAATATCAATATCATCTTCTATTAATAGTACTTTCATTTATGCCCTCCTGCTCCACCACACCTTATACCCGCAAGAACGTCATCGTTTATCGAACATGGTGGCCCTCCTCCATTGTCTTTTTGCCTACTGCCCTATTAAGAAACTTCCCTCGCACAGCACCTGGAAAGGTTCAAGTTCAACCCAAGGGCAGGGTGAAGTAAAAGGTGGAACCGTTCCCCTCTTGGGATTCAACCCAGATACGACCCTTGTGAGCCTCCACCAGTCGTTGGCAGACGAGAAGTCCCAGACCAGAGCCCCCAATTCCATGCAGCCCGACACCCTCCAGTCGCTTGAACGGGCGAAAGATCTTGGCCTGGTCTTCTCTGGAAATGCCCATCCCTTGGTCCGATATGCCGATGATGAGGCAATGTTTTTGCAACCTGCCGAAAACCTTTACCCGGCTTCCCTTCGGTGAGTATTTGACCGCGTTCTCCAAGAGGTTGAACAGCACTCTCTCTACTCGCAATTCATCGGCGCGAACTTCCGGAGCATCGGCCGGCAAGTCCACTTCAAACGAGTAATCAAACGCCTGCCGCCGGATCTTTTCGACAGCATTCTTGACGACTCGGGATATGATGAAAGGTCCTACCGACAACGAAAGCCGGTCCGTCTGGTAGCGCGACAGTTCCAGCAGGTTCCAGAGGAGCTGAGATAGAGATTCTGCCTCAACCTCGGCATCCCGGAGCAAGTGGCGTGTGTCCTCGCTAGACAACCTTTCACTCTCGGACAACACGGTGTTTATGACGCCGCGGATCACAGTTAGTGGACTGCGTAACTCATGAGAAATAAGCCCCATGAACTCATCCCTCCACTGGTCGCCGGCGTTATTAGCGCCCTCTTTCTTTATCAATAGAAGGCCGCTGACCGCACGTCCCCGGCACTTCAACGGTACTATTCTCCAGTCATCTTGATGATGCCCATCCCATGATTCTTCTTGGAACACAGCCGGCAGGCCAGTATCCCTGACTCTTTTGAAGACTGCCCTTCTTTCAGTGCTTGGAAACAGGCCGAAATGGTTCTTGCCGATGAGTTCGTCAACCGCATAACCGTAGTTCTTGGCATAGGCCTTACTCGCTGTCACAATATCGAAATCATTGTCCAGGTAGGCCATGCACTCATGCGTATTATTCATGACCACCTGAAGGACTCGTTCTTCTGATGAAAGGTACGCCTCTCGGGTGTATTGGAGTTCGTCTGCTTTCCGGCTGGGCTTTGTCAAAGTCGTCGTCATTCTCCACCTCCAATGGCTCCCCCTTGTGCTGGCATCTCTTAAGTACGAAAGAGCGAATACGTATTAGATTTGGCAGACGTAAGTCATCACCTTGGTGGCTTCGCAACCCGCTTCCTCGACAGGCAAGTCTTCCGTACTTCTTCGTAACAATGCCGCAGAGGCAGCAGGGTTTTCTTTCAACAGAGTATCGAGCGTAACGATGCCCAGTATCTTTCCACTCTGGACCACAGGCATAACTCGAATGCCTTTGCGCAGCATCTTTTCTGCTACAGTTCCGAGTTCGTCCCAGGGAGATACAGTCGGGTACTCTATCCTCATTAGTGAACGGGCATGTTCTCGCTTTGGGTTGTAAGCCTTGGCCACCACCTTTGTGATAATGTCTCTCTCAGTTATGGCCCCCTTGTACTTACCGTCGTTACATACCGTAACCATTCCAACTCCCGAATCTTTCATCTTCTGGGCAATTTCGATGGCAGGTGCGGAGGGTGAAACTGACACAACATCGCCGATCATCACGTCATTTACCTTGCGCATACGACTCCTCCTTGGACCTGAATCCATGCTGTTCCCTTGTTCGATTTTCGCTTTTGGTTATCTTACTCAGTATCGCACCGGGCAAACAAGAAGCACTATCCGTAACTTTGCTTAGATTGCCAATTAAAAACCCGTAGTTTGTAATATTGTAATAACAGAAGACGCACACTGGATGTCACTGGACGGCTTCCGGGTAACTGCTATGAAGGCATCTACTTCCTCCCTGTGTCTCCAAGAGGACTATATTAGCCTAACACAAGAGCGGTTTCGAAAAGGTTACAGTCGGTAAACAACAGGGGTCGAAACGGTGACAACCCGGTCAATTCTCGTACGAGCCATCAAGAGGACTGCGAGTTGCACCACAGGTGACTGCCCACTGGGACACGGGGGGGGGTGGCTCAAGTGGATACATCTGCATGTTGCCTCCAAGGTACGCACATAGGCGATTACGGACATCATCTGTGACATCCCACGTAACAGGACTTGATGGAACGGCCGTGACCGGCAAAGTGATGATGCGGCTCTCTTAATTACCTGGACTATGAGCAGTGTCGCTGACAAAGTGGGCCGGCGACAACCCTGCACCGGCTTTGAATTGCAGGCAGGCTTTTATGCAGTCTTGCCGCCAGGAATTATGCCCCGCTGCAAGGCATAAACAAGCAATTCTCTCTTCGTATTCAGACCAAGCTTGCGCATGAGGTTTGCCCGGTGTGTCTCGGCTGTGCGCCGGCTTATGTAAAGAATCGAACTTATCTCAGCACTGGTATAACCCTGCGCGACCAGGTGCAGTATCTCGCGTTCTCTAGTTGTCAGCCGATCGTACGGATCAAGGCTTGAGGACTCGGTCTTCTGAATGTAGGCCTCTACCGCCCACTCGGTCAGGGGTGGGCTCAGGTAGCGATGACCCAAGGCGGCCTCACGTACAGCCCGAACCAGTTCGTCCGAACTGGATTCTTTGAGAACATATGCCTTTGCCCCGGCCTTGAGGGCCTCCAGTACGTAACCTTCATTTGCGTACATGGAGAGAATTACAACACTCACCTGGGAGATGCGCTTGTTGACCTGGCGTGCAACTTCAAGTCCGTTGATCCCCCGCATCATGACATCGCAGATCAGAACGTCGGGCTTAAGCTCTTCAGTCAAGCGGACCGCCTCCAGTCCATCGGATGCTTCCCCAATGACGGTGAAATCGCCCTCAGTTTCCAACAGAGTACGCAGACCATGTCGTACGACATTATGATCGTCGGCAAGTATAATAGTAGTACTCAAGATCTCTTCTGCTTTCTATCGGTAGCTTTCGAGTTATTGGTCAGCGGGAATTCGGCGAACACTCTAGTACCGTGCCCCGGCAATGAGTCCAATTCAATGCTACCCCCGAGGAAGAAGGCCCGCTCGCGCATTCCCTGGATACCGGCCCCCACTCCCACTTGAGCCGTGTCAAATCCGATTCCCTTGTCTTCTATCTTCAAACACAGAGCACTATGCGATGCCCAGACAGTGACCGACACCTCTTTGGTCTCTGCATACCGTGCCACATTGTTCAATGCTTCCTGTACTATCCTGTAGGCAGCAGTGCTTACTTCAGTTGGAATGTCCTCCCTTAGACCCGAGTGCCGGAAATTCACGGCCACTTCGGTTTGCTCCGTATATCTGTCGAAGTGCCACAACAAGGCCGGTAAGAGTCCAAGATCATCCAGCATCTGCGGCCGCAAATCGAGAGACAGGTTCCTCACCCTGGATATCAGCTCGGTCAGTACCGACCGGGCTTGCTCAAGAGTCTCTGGAGTGTTCTCTCCCACGATTTTTTGGGTTCTATGGAGCAGCAGTTTCAGCGCTGTCAAATACTGCCCGATCTGGTCGTGCAATTCACCGGCAACAACACGCCTTTCCGATTCCTGTACTTCGACAAGACGTCGCGTGAGCATGTGCAACTGGTCTTCAGTAATCTTGCGCTCAGTGATGTCTACAGCGAGCCCGATCACCCCGCTGATTGTGCCATCAACGTCACGAAAAGGTTCAACTACGCAGTGAAAGGCCCGGCCCCTGGCTTGAAGTTCGTAGGTTGAAGCGATCCCAGACAAGGCCTTCCGGTGTGCTTGCGCTGTTTGTAACTGTCGTTTACCGGACGCCCTGTCATCTACAGGGCGGCCGATAATCTCGTCAGGTATGACGTTCAAATTGCCAAATCCAGTTCCCACGCAAGAGGTAAGCCTGAGATCGGGACCGGCCGTCCAAAGTATGCAGGGAACCTGGTCTAGGAGTAACCGCAACCGGGCCCGACTATGCTGCAGAGCTACTTCTGCATTACGCCGTTCGGCGATCTGCCTGACCAGCGCCAGCAGACG
>PUNJ01000007.1 GCA_003551705.1 Chloroflexota bacterium
CACCGAATCACCCAGAGCGATAGTCGGTTCACCCCCACGCCCGTGGGGACAATTCGGTATCCCCAATGGGTTGTCGGTGTCGTGCCGGTTCACCCCCACGCCCGTGGGGACAATACTGGAAAAAAGGCCATTTTCACGCTAGGCGGACCAAAAACAACCCCTCGAAGTCCTCAATGCACCTCGCCGTCTTACCATAGCTTCGGATTCTATAACCTTGCTCATTGTTGCTCGTATGTATCATAACACAGCCACCCTCCCCGGCATTATCACAAGCCTTGTCCCAGAGTCGGTCGCGCACCATGCCCGAGACTCGTCCCACAAATACCCCCGCCTTGGGTTCAAGGAACCACCTCGTCAACTCACCTCTCAAACCGGGTGGCGCACGCTCAACAATGAGTATCACCATTCTCCACCTCGCTTTCCGGCGTTTCTGGGGAATGGAGGCGCCCCCCATCCACCTGCCCATCCCCGGGGTCCCATAGTGCTCCCGGTGCAGCAGCATCCTCGTCGAAGCTGCTGTGTGTGGGAGTTGGGTGTTTGGTTACTGCCAGAGCGGACTTGATATCAGGAATCATCCTCTCCAGAATACGCGTAGTCATGAAATGGTCTCGGCAGGCCAGGCGGACGCGACGCTCAAGTGCGTCGTGCCCCTCGGCAGCTGCTTGAAATGCCACTGGTATGGTGATTTCTGTCTTGTAGAGATCGGCGACATCATATACAAAGGACAGCATCTTCCCTGTGTGTATGAAACCGAGCGCAGGGGAGAAGCCGGCGGAGACAACTGCTGCGTGGCAAAGCCCATACAGGCAAGAATTGGCGGTCGACAAGGCACGGTTCACGGGATCGGAACCTTGCCAGTTGTCGCGACGGTAGCTTCTGCCAGACCATGGCACGCCTGTCTCACGCGCCAACCGGGCATAGGTTTCCCTGATGCGTATACCTTCCATACCGCGGATCTGACGCAGGGTCAGTCCGGGTGCAAACTGCTCACAAAAGCGCAATTGATAGAGGCGATGCACTACCTCCATATGCAGATCAGGGTCTGCCCACATTCGGGCCTGGTGAAGCAAGTGGGTGGCACTGCGTGTTTCGCCCATACCCACGGCATAGAACCTGATCCCAGCCTCACCACACCAAGCGACCAGGCAACCATGATCGGCCAACACGGAAACCGCGGCGTGGGTGATGGAAACACCTGGCCCCAACATGAGCAGGGCCAGATTGGCGCAGGGAACAGGTACTTTCCCGTTTTCGTCATGAAGGGCGATGGCCTTGTCTTCTTGATCAATGCGACAACGTTCGGCGTAGAGGTAACTCCAGCCGTCACTGAACTTGGGCAGGATGTGCAGGTCTTGAACTCGCAGAGTGCCGCCTCCTACTCAATCCCTAACGGGTGCTACCGACAAAAGGCCGAACCCAAGCCCTTTGCCACTGCCAATACCCTGCTCCAGACTTGTCCGAAAACTCGCCGGATCGGTCACTCGTAGCACCCCGTCAAAACGTACGGATAGCAGGCTTAAGCTTTGGGAAGAGGAACTCTGGTCGGTGTAGGCGTCCCGGGTAACGCCCTCGGGAATCACCACGGCGGTCAGCACCTCAAAGCCACCCGATTTGGCCTTCCGGCTAAGCCAGTCATGCTGCTCCTCCTCCTTCATTAATCCTATCCGCTTGCCGCTGGCTGTGTTCCTCTTGGTGGGGTTGGCCCTCAGCCGGAAGTACAGAGTGGCCCCGCGGGCCAGATTGGGATCGAAAACCTTGCAGGCGGGATCCTCCGATAGAACATCTCCGGCCCTGCGAAGCAAATCCCAGTTGGGCTTCTTCTGGGACTGCACGAGGACCGAAATACCTCCAGTTTCAGGATCTGTATCCAGCCGGAATAGGACGCGCCCAGGCCCACCCTCGTCATGGCTGGGAAAGGCTCGCATGAGAGAACGATGCAACTCATATGGCCGCCCGGCCTCCGTGGCAGCACGTCGCGATCGCGGATTTAGCCTGAGGAGAGAGAGGTACATGGTTCCTCCTTCAATTCGGGGATAGGAGCCAGCGGGTACAGCAGAGTCTTCACACGTCTGGGCCCAAACTGTCTGTCCGAGAATGAGGAAAGCGGCTGGTCTGTGCGAGAAGCCTCACCTTCATTGTCCTCTATCACCAGCCTGATCAATTGGCCTTCCCTATCTGTCCTTCGGTGTGGCCTGGGGAAGCTGGTAAGGGCCTGATATAGGTCTGTGTCGGGCCTGATACCTTCTGGTATTCTTACAGGGACGCCAGGCGGAAAGCCCTTACGACCCAGGGAGAGGGGCCAATAGGGATTGCATAGGGCTTCATCAATGGTTTTCAACAGTTCAAGCTCCGATCCTTCGAGTCCTACCAGGAAGTCCGCATCCCCAAGGTAGTAGCGGGTTGATACAACGGCCTGACCCGATGGCGGATGCTTACCACCAGCCTTCACCACGTTCAATGCTGTCTGATAGTCGCTTGCCACATTGCCCTCTTGGTCGATACGCACGCCCATACGCAGCCCCGCAAGGTCATGCACAGGCGCGCACCGGGGCCTGCCAAGCGCCGCGCACACAAGCCCAATCACCCCGCTCTTGGATGGTTCGAGACCGGAGTCACGGACCGAGTAGCGGCTCTGCGTGCCCCATGACTGCATTGGGCCAGCCAGCCTGAGGAGCAGGACGTTCATTTCGGCCCACCCGAGGTCGCTATGCAGGACACCGTCTTCTGTATAAGCTCATCCACCGATTTCACCCTCTGGTCACCCAGATGCTTCAGCTCTACCTGTTCAACGGTGCAGACAGGTCGTACCAATATGCCGTCCTGACCGTATACGTTTACCAGCTTGCCCCAGTAGCCATCCATGGCCTCGGCCGAGAGTTCGGTAAGACCCTTACCGCTGGCAGGCCGCACCGGGGAGACGAAAGCATTGGCAAGGGAGACTGGAGCGCCGTTCTTCCGGACCACTGACAGAAGCACGTCAGGCGGGTTATGCGCCGCCATAGAGTTCTGTTTCCCTGTGGGAATAGCGGCAATGGAAGCTCGCAAGAAAGACTCCAGGGTTTTCAACGCCACCTCGATGTCGCCCCCCATATTCTCAATCAGCTGACGCATGTCTACCATGGAATACCTATAGAAGCATGACGAGTTGAAGCCGGTAACCCCTATCATGCCGGCACCCGCCTCCTCCTTCGGCTGCAGGTCATCGACCGCTGTGAAGTAATCTAGGTCCATGGTGACCTTGTGCGTGGAGATTGCATGGGCCACCTGGCAAGCGGCATCTACATTTTCAAAGCTATCAGACGTGATCATCCTCCCAAAGAGAGCTATGTCCGCAGACCTTGGCCGCGGCAACTGCAGGAAATGCTTTGCCTTCTTGTTGCGTATTTCCTTCACTACATCTGGCGAAGTAATACCCTGGTCCAACAGCTTCTTGATAGCCTTGGCACACGCCTCCACTTCGGCCGGGGTGTAGAACACCATCTGCGGAGTCTTGAACACATCCAGCTCGTAGCTATCCTCAGTTGCTGCGCCTTTCTTCTTTGTCTCCTCTTTGTCCTCACTCTTGGCAATATCCTGCAGACCCTTACCTATCGTCTGGCAGGAGGCGTCATCCACACCCAGCTCCTTGAGAGACTTGGCAACGTCATTGGGGAACCTCACTGACCGGCTGGAAAGAAGTCCCTTCAGATTGTCTTGGAAGGTTCCATCCCAACGTATCGCCCTCTTCAGGCACTGCGACGAGATGCGCGCCCGGCGGTAACCACCGAATTCGCAGTCCTTGGGGGTGTTGGTATCATCCCGGTTGAGGCACGATGGTACGAAGTTCTGTATGAGGTGCAACTCTACTTTCATTGTTCCTCTCCTTTCCCTCATCAACCTTGCTGGCTTGGGCCTGATTCTCCCTCGCCATGATCACCCTTGCCGCTTGCCCAGAACTCGACCGCCCACTGCCTCTGGACGAAACGGCCATCGTGGTTCCATCTGAGAACGTCATGCAGGAGTTGTCGCCACTCCACCGGTATGTCGTGAGACTTGAGCAGACTCACGACCTGCCTCAGATGATTGGGCATGTCATCGGTATGACAGTCCAGCAGCGCCGTAAACCTCCTATCCACGCTATGCTCCTTGGAGGGGGTTCTGAGTCGCCTCATAGAAGTCCCCAGGTTACCGTAGCCCCCGGCGTGCGGGTGCCAGGCAAACAGAGACCCTATAACGTAGTATGCATCTTGTCTCGCCCTATCAGATGGTGCCCAGGGCACGACATGCCGGTGCATGGACCCGGCGGTCCCCGGGGGGTTGCCCAGGCCGCGTCGCAGTTCTGCCAGCGCACCCCGGTCTCCACGGTCCCGGAGGCGTTCCAGGTAAGAAACGAATCTGTCCACGCTGTCTTCTGCTTTCATGATGACCTCCTTTCTAATCCTGATTGAGGACCTTAGCCAGGCCGTAGGCAAGGACGGCCCTCGCGTGGATGGCTGCCTTAGTAGTTCTGGCGGAGCGATCCAGATCCCTTACGGCTTCGTCCAGTCCGCCATATGCAGTAGTCCGCAATACCTTGGTCCAGCCGGTATGACCCTGGTCACGGTCTGTTGGGATCAAGGTCAGAAGCTGGTAGAATGGTTGCTCCAGACGAGACCAGTAATGCTTTTCGACGGCCATATGTTTTAGAAGTTCCCAACTGGCATCTCGACCGGCCTTGGAATCCCCGCCCGGAATTATGCCGGCGGCCAAAGCCCAACCAGCGTTACGCAGGACCCGCCCAGTTTCCTCTGCCCTCCCGAGCGCCGTCCTTATATCTTCCAGCAGGTATTCGTCTTTCAGGTACGTAGTGGGCACAGGCAGGGATTCTTTCCGCCAGAAGTCGATCCTGGCCTGATTTGTGCCTTGCCCGTAAGCCTCCAGGGTATACGTGTCATCGGGATCAAGGGCTCCCCTTTTGACGAGGGTGCCGAGCCAAGCGGTAACGCCTAGATGATGGCTGCTGCCATCCTCCCCGGCCAGGTTCAATAGAGCCGCACTATCCCGCCATAGAGCGCGCTCTTCCCTGAACCGCAACCCCAACCAACCCTTCTTGCCCATACGGTAGGCACGGGCGGGGTCGAAGACTGTACCCTCCTTGGGAAAGTCACGCCCTAGAGCGATCGTTACGCGGCTTACGAAGGGTCCGTGAGAGGATTCCGCCTCATCCAGCACCAGCCGGGCTCGAATGGTTTGCCACGTCAGATAGTCTAAGTACCCTGAAAGAACTGGAGAATCGGGGTCGACTTGCTGCTCCCAGATGGGTGCGTCTTTAGTAGCTGGCATGGGCTCGTCCTTGCCGTATTTCACCAGATTAAGCATCAGGGTCTCGAAGAGATTCGCACCGCGGGCCAGGAACGCCACGAAGCGGGCCGCAGGGGCGTCAACAAAGTTAGGGCCGAGGCCGCTCCGCCCTCCAAGCTTGAAGGACTGTATGGCCACCAGTCCTCTGGCGGCCGCCGCGGCATCGAGTGAGCTGGGTGCATGGTCGAAACTGTGATCGAAAAGAGTGGGGTTATTGCCTCTTGCACGCTCCGGCATAAGCTCGTTGACGAGTGCGGTCTTGTTTTGTCTGGCCCCAAAGTCTGCCACCTGGTAGAAGGGGTGGCTATCATCGAAAAGATTGAACCTGGGCCGCCACTTGGCAAGGTAGGCCTTCAGAACTGTGCCATCAAATCGGCCTGCCCGCCAGATGCTTTGCCACTCACCGACGGTGGCCGGCCCGAAATTGCGATGGAGAATGGCCAGGAGGAGCCTGTGGAGGGAGAGGGTGACCAGGGGCGATGGATGGAATATCTCCCTTATTTGGGGCGCGTATGTCAAGGTTTCCTCAATCCCCATTGACTTTGCTGAGGCATCCGTCATGGCGCACGGAATCCACCTTTCATCTACCAGGTTGAAGCTGTTATCCTTCATCGTTTTCCTCGCTTTCCCCTGTTGCGATTTTCTCTATGCTTAGGCCCAATTCCTCATGCAGATTGAGTATGTAGTCGCCCGCGGGGGAGGCCCCGTCATCGAATATGACTGCCCGGTGGTGTCTTAGGGCAGGACACCTCCTCCAAGCTGGCGGCGGAGGCTGGTTGAGGAGATGGAAGACAACCCGCTTGTCGGTAACGGTAAGGGACCTGCGGAGGAACTGCACCAGCTTAGCTCCGTGCGGCGGGTCATCCATGTCCACGGACGACGAATCGCCCTGTCTGAGGCGTACGACCCCATCGCCAGAAGAAGAAAGACAAACCAACTGGACTGATGGCTCGGCCAACCTAGTGAGGGCCTGCAGGCTGCGATGGACCTCCGGATCATCCTCCTCAAGTTGCCTGTTGAAGCTGTCCAGGAAATCCAGGGGATCATCACCCGGTTGCGGGATCAGGCCTGTCGCCGCTTTCAATGTAGCGGCCTCTTCGCGGGCCAGCATCTTCTCCCTAGCACGATCGACGGCCTCCTCAAAAGCGCGGGAAGGCCAATCAACGGCCCTCTTTTCGTATACATCCTCTATGAGCCTCTCCAAGTCATCCGGGATGGTGACGGCTCTTGACCGGGATAGGCAGAGATATGAGAGCAGCAGGTAGTACTCTTCATAGACCCTGCTGGACGTCGCCAGGAGGGGTACAGAGTCTTCGCCAGCAATCGGCATGCGCAACCAAAGCTGCGGGGTAGCCAAGTTCTTGGGGCGATTGTTGACGTGCCTGTGAACTCTGCCGGCTCTCTGCAAGACCAGGTCCACCGGAGCCAGGTCGGATACCATCAGATCGAAGTCGAGGTCCAGGCTCTGCTCCACTATCTGGGTGGTTACCAGTACCAACCGGTGAGGACGAGGGCCATGCTTGCCGAAAGAAAGCAGGGCCTGCTCTTCCCGGCTTTCCCTTTCTTCGAATGGATAGCGTGCGTGGAGGAGCATAAGCTCTTGACTGGACAGGAAGCCCGCATTCTTAAGGGCGGAGTATGCCTCCTGAGCCCGCCTCACGGTGTTGCATACGATGGCCACACAGCCTCCCTCTTGCAGGAAACTCTCCAGGCGTTGCACCAGATTCTGGATATCGTCGGGGATATGAACGATGTTAAGCACCCGATAGGTACTTGCGGCGAAGGAGGTGACCCTTGTGTCTGCACCCGACGTGAAAGAGATGCGAGGGTAGGAGGAAGCCTTGGGTGGTGCGATATCAGGGCCATATGCCTGCAGCAACCTGGCACGTTTGGTGGGAGGGAGTGTGGCGGAAAGCATGATTACCGAACATCCCAGTGATCGCAACCAGGCGAGCAGTGCTTCTAGCAAGGTGGACATGTACGTATCATAGGCATGGACCTCGTCAACAATCACGGTCTTATGTGCCAGGCCGAACAAACGGACGAAGTAGTGCCTCGTCTGGAGGACGGCCAGCAACGCCTGGTCAATGGTGCCTACCCCGAAAGGTGCCAACAGTCCCCGCTTCTTCGGGAGGAACCACTGACCGGCACTTCCATCGTCGGCCCCGTCCGCCTTGCCGTCTTCTGTCTGACACACCGCAGCCGTGGTAGAGGACAGCAAGGCGCCCCCATGAATCAGCTGTAAGCCAACGTGTGAGTTGGGGTAACGGTCCTCAAGGAACTTCTTCACTCGGCCATACATCTGGTTGCTGGTTGCCTGAGTCGGAAGGGCAAAATAGCAGCCCTTCTGGCCCAGGCGGGCGCACCACTGGTCTGCAAGGTAGATTGCCGCCTCCGTCTTGCCTTCCCCCATGGGGGCCTCGATTATGACCAGGGACGGTTTTGCTGATACACTAGGCGCCATCTCTGTCACAGCCCTTTGCAGGGGGCGAAGATCATGGTTAGGCAGGATCGTGGCGAAGTCTGTTGGAATGCCCGGTGGAGTCCAATCCGTCCAGCCTAGTGAATCCAAGGCCTTGTCAGCCTGGCTCCTGGCATATTCCAGGTGTTCGACCGGAGAATGCAGGGAGACTCCCAGGGGGAAGTAATCCTCGTTAGACCCGATCCAATCGGCCACCGAGGTCAGGCCAGCGAGCATCACGTAGAAGGAGGTATCGAAACAATGGCACGGAGCATCGATCTCTCCAAGGCCGAGCAGATCAGCCAATACGGCGCATAGCTCCATGCGGGCGTCTTCCCAGAGTCCATTCCCTCTCTGCCTGGGTCCGGGGGTGGCCAGATTAGTGACCCCATGATGCCCGCCGACGGTAGTTCCAATGGCCTGCAACAGGTCCGGTGGACCTGCTCCGGGTACAGTCCCAGATACCAATCTGGCAAAGACGTGTTCGGTGATGCTCCCGTGGGGAATCGGCTGGACATGTTTATCGAACGCGAATCCGAGGCCAGCCAGGCTCTCCTGTGCCTGTATACTGGCTCGCTGGAATACAGGGGAGGCCTTACCTAAGTCGTGCAGACCTGCCCAGAAGGAAATCCACAAACAGGCGCCGGTATCAGACGGGCCCACAGCCTGAGCCAGTTGGGCACGGGTATCAGCCTGGAAGGAACGGTACCAGAGTGCCTGCACGACGCAGGCCACATCAAGCATATGGAAGAGCAAAGGATAGAGAATCTCGAAGTGGGTATCCCTTCTTCTCTTCGCCCATAGCTTGAGAAGATCAATCTCTAGCATCCGCGACTCGCCTGTCCTCGGGAATCAGGCCGCTGCGCAACCACCGCGATATCTCCTTGATCGTGGCATCGCGGCCCTTAAACGGGGACCGACTCCCCTGCCAACCCATGCCTGTGATGATGTGCCGCAGGTAGAAGCATTCATGGCACAAACGAGGGTTCTTCTTGATTTCCTCCTGCGAGCGTGCCCGGCCGCAGAAGCTGCACCACTTCTCTCCACGTCTGAAGCTCATTCTCCCTCCCTCCAAGTCTTAGCCGTTACTGTCCAGATACAATTGATACCCTGGGAACGCACTTCGTTAGATATGTGCATTGTCACACGCTGTTGTGACAGCCCTGTGTCACAGATCAACAGATCACGCACTGACGATGCGGGAACCCCAGCATGAGGCCGTGAGCCGCCCGCCTCGTCATTCACTGTCGACACCAGGCCCGGACTCCTTCTCCTGCTTCGGTCTGGCATCCATAGCCATCACGTTATATACAGACGGCAGTGTGGTCAGTCTCCCTGATGAATCCAATTCATTGAGCTTGCGCCCGGTGGCCGCTTCCCACTCGTGTATATCCAGAGCCATTTGCCGGATCACGTCCCCAAGGTCCACGGTCCTGAAGACCCGCAACCACTGGGCGTTATCTATGGGTAGTACGATCTCGGGCAGCACCGAGAAGAGTATCTTGCTGGCTGCGACTAGGCCGTATGAGTAGTCCCCCATGGTGAAAGGCAGAAGCTGCTTGGTGGTCACCCAGATATCCGAGATCAGTTGTTCCCGTTCGTGCTCACCCAGTTCCAGAAGGTACCTGTCTCTGGACAGGCCGCTATCCAGGACGGAACGGTTTATCCTCAGCAATGTGGAGCCCACGGCCTTCCAACAGAGCCGCAAATGGTCCTCCCCGTTGCGGTGAAAGAGGCCACCCCTTGTCATGCCAAAGCTGGATAGTATCCGTGAAGCACAGTCGACAAAGGCTTGCCCACGAGTATCTAGGTGGGGCGATGCTTGGATTATCTCTCGGGTTGCTTCCTTGTACGAGTTGGGGAACCCCTGAATGGCTTTGACTACGTTTTCTGGTGATATGGCTTGACCATCTGCGTCAAACAGTATGGGCACGGGCTTCATAAAATGCCTCCGTAGTCCTGCAGGGCGGACAAGGGGACCGTAAGCAGAAGCCGAACCTTGCTTCCCCCCTTGAGCAGGTTACCGTCCGGTTAGTATAATGCAAACGACGTCAAGAGAAAAGCTCCCAGGCAATAGGTGCCTCACCATTCATCCCTGGTGAGGATATAGCCTCCTCCCCTGCCATGAAATGACTGAAGGACATGCCCAAGACTTTAGCCCAGCCCCTGGTACGTAAGTAGGGAGCGGTCAGGACAATATGCCTGGTCCTGGCTTCTTGGAGTGCGCTGTGGGACTTAGCTAAGGAAAAAGCGGAGCTAAGGGGATTCGAACCCCTGACCTGTCGCCTGAGGCGACCGCTCTCCCAGCGTGTGAGGCCAGCCAGGGTCTGGCTGATAACGAAAAAATGGAGCTGAGGGGATTCGAACCTCTGACCTGTCGCCTGAGGCGACCGCTCTCCCAGCCTGTGAGGGCCAGCCAGGGTCTGGCTGATAACGAAAAAGTGGAGCTGAGGGGATTCGAACCCCTGACCTGTCGCCTGAGGCGACCGCTCTCCCAGCCTGTGAGGCCAGCAAAGCCAGGCTGGTAACGAAAAAGTGGAGCTGAGGGGATTCGAACCCCTGACCTCCTCCGTGCAAGGGAGGCGCTCTCCCAATTGAGCTACAGCCCCATCCTGAGCAACCGCGCAAAAAACGGCGCATCCAGCGGAATGCTCTAGGATTTTATCACTTCCGCCGTAGGAGGGTCAACGAGTCCAATGCCATCGCATCATTGTCCCTGCCCGGAAGGGCGGTGATGCACGTTTGCGGTCTTCTCGATAGCCCTGTCGACTTCATCGGCGGTAAGAAGGACTGTCACGCTTATGCTCACACCGCCGCCTGCATTCAAGGCCAGGGAAAGGCTGGCGCTGCTGACGTTGTCCGGCAGGTCAACGATGGTGTAGATGTCGTCCGCCCCGAACGCGAAATAGTGGGTTTCCACTTTACCTCCCAGGTTCTCGACGTTCGCCGTAAAATGTGCTTGTCGCGCAGCGGCTCCCTCTTTCAGGAGTCCTCGCACACCCTCAAGCGTATAGCACCCATGAATGAGATATTTCGGCATTACGATCTCCTTGAGTCCATACTGGCTTGCGTATGGCAGCCTGGCGTTGCCGTTTTTCAAAATGGAAAGCAATCTCAGCCGGCCATGCTGCTGATTTGGACAGGTGTCGGCTGCAGGGCCACCTCAAAAATCTCTACCGTGGGTTCTTCTGCTCCGGCGATAGTTACGGCCATTTCCCGTATCCGATCTGCCGCTGTGGAGGTATCCTGGATTGCTTTTCGGGAATCCCACAGGGTGGCGGTCAGCATCTTACCCGTCCGGCGATCGACCAAAGCCCAGGCGCCCCTCCATCCTTGCTCGTCTCCAGTCATGGACTTCCTCAGGAAGTCTATGGTCCGGTCGATACTATCCGGTCTTGCCATTATCGTGCTTACACGGGCATGGGTCGCTGTGCCGGCTTCAATGGAGCCAGGCTGAAGGGCGATTTCATATGCCTCGACGGAAGGCTGGCCGGCTCCAGCCATGCTTGAAGCCTCGCCCCAAATCTGTCTGGCCATGCCGGCACTTCTTTCCATCGCCTCCGTCGATTCCCACAGTGTTATGGTCAGGAGCTTGCCTGTGTTGGGTTCGATCATTACATAACCGCCCTTCCAGCCTGGCTGGTCCTGGATCGCGGCATCTCTGAAAGCTTCAACCACCTGCTTCATGTTCTCGGGTTTCCCTGCTGCTCTGGTTACTCTAGCGTACATGATGCCTCCTTCTGTCGTCTCCTGGACTTCAGACATCAGCGTGATGTCCTGGTCTGGTTCCAATAATGCGTGCTTGCGTTGAGCACTTACGAAAGTAAGGCTTGCAACCCTCATTTAGCCATTTATCTGCCATGATAGAAAGTGGGATACAGGCCTAGTTTTTCTGGAGGGCGGTACTGAATTGGCCATCGTCACTTACACGGAGATGATCTCCTCCCCGGCTTCCTGAGTTGGGATGGCGTACTGAGTCGGGATGGCGTGGAAGCAGGTCGCCAGCGGTACAGTCTGTTCGCCGGTGTGGCGATGGCAGGCGGCAGTCCTCTGTGGAGCGCTACGGGGCACTTAGGCCGTATCTATCCGGAAAATCTCGATCCGTACGATGCGAGTATCCTGGCACCGGTATTCCGTTCGGTGCCTCGTTTGCATTCACTACCTGCCCTGGTCGAGCATCTCGTCCCAACCTTGATTGGCCTGGGCCATGTACTCTTCATCGCTGACCAATTCCATGTGCAGAAGCGCAACCGTCTCCCGGGAAACCTCGCCGTTGGTGACCATCTCCTGGCCGGCCTTTCTCAGGGCGTCACGGAACTCACCGATCCTCTGGACCAGTGCCGGGTCATCGTCATCTGTCGTCTGCAGCGCCTCACCGCAATTGCGGTATATCTCCAGTATGGGTCCCAGCGAGGACATTCTCTTGGCTATGCCGTGGAAGGCCTTCAGCAACGTAAAATTGTGCTCGCCGGGAAACCCTGAGTTGGCGATGAAGAATTGTTTGGGGAATCTCTTTATCCGTTCCAGGTGATAAAAGGAGCCGTCGGGGTTCCTGAGAATGTGTGGTGTCGACAGCGGCAGGAACCGGTCCATGAAGTTCTTCAAGAGTGCGGTCATATACATGCCATATACTGGTGTGGCCATTCCCACATAGTCGGAGTCGAGGAAAAGGTCTATCAGGTCAGCCATATCGTCCTTTATGGCACACCTTCCAGGCGTTGTACCCCAACACACGAAGCAACCGCGGCAGTATTTGATGTCTTTCTCAATGAGGAAGACTTCTTCCGTCTCGGCCCCTGCCTGCCGGGCGCCCTCAAGCAGCGACTCGACCATGAAGTGACTATTACTATTTCGTCCCCGGGGGCTACCGTTGAAGACAATGACCTTCATCCTGATTTCTCCTTCTTGCCGAAGTTACTTCACATTTGCTGGCCGATGCATGATCGCAAATACCAGGCCATCATTCGTCCGGGTCCAGTCCGCCCCTGTGCATCGCCGAACCCGTATTCCGAATGGCATACCACAAACCCGGCAGTATCTCCACGTCTAAGCCTTCTGTCGCTTTCGGTATCCCTTGATATAGCGCATGCCGCTGGCATCCAATCCCAGGGCAAGATCAGCAGCCAGTACATAGGCGCCTATCTTGGCGGCGTCCACCACCGGGCAGGTCAGTCCGTAGGCTATGGCTATGGCCAGGGTGGCGTTGTTCAGCACCTCTCTCTCGGGCATGCCGAAGGATATGTTGCTCAGGCCCAGGGTGATATTTGCATCGAGTTCCTCCTTGACGCGCCGGATGGTCTCCAGAGTCACCGCACCCGCCATGGGATCCGAACCAAGCGCCAGGGCC
Source organism: Chloroflexota bacterium (assembly GCA_003551705.1). GTDB lineage: Bacteria > Chloroflexota > Dehalococcoidia > UBA2247 > RBG-13-53-26 > PUNJ01. Next base: position 13,128 of record PUNJ01000007.1, read on the forward strand.
AGGCAGTCAATGATCACGTCCTCTTTCGGTATGCCCATGGCGACGGCCCGTTCCACAATGTTATGAGCGATGGCCACACGACGATCTGCTGTCTGCGGTATTCCATCGTCGTCCATTGTAAGGCCGATCACCGCCGCTCCAGACTCCTTCACAACCGGCAGTACCGACTCAAGGGAGCGTGTTTCGCCGTTGACCGAGTTGATCAGGGGTTTGCCTTTGTAGACGGACAGCGCTGCCTTCAGGGCGGCCAGGTTCGTGGTGTCTATGCATAGTGGGGCAGATACAACCTCCATCACTGCCTGGACCGCTCTGGGGAGCAATTCAGCCTCATCCATACCCGGCACACCAACGTTTACATCCAAGATATCGGCTCCGGCCTTGATCTGGTTTTTCGCTTCCTCATGGATAACCGCCCAGTCTCCCGCTTGAAGAGCGGCCGTCAGCTTCTTCTTGCCCGTGGGATTCAGGCGCTCTCCAATAAGTACCGTTGGCCTTCCGCCGCCGATAATCACTTCCTGGGTTGCGGATGTTATTCTGGTTTCCATTGATTCAGACCTCCTAATCTCCTTCGGCTAGTCTCGAGTTGTTGTCTGTCCCAGTAACGTACTTTTTACGAAGCTCGCAGCGAAACTGGGATCGGTCGCGAGCTCCACATATTCTATAGATGACGCTAGAGTCTCGGCCTCGTTTCTCTTTCGCGATGATAACGTCATCATTCTGGCGCCCGTGCCGGCGGCGTTGCCCACTTGCTTGAAACGCCGGCGCGGCAGTTCTGGCAGCATGCCTATCTGGATGGCGCTGTCCACGTCTATATAGGAACCGAAGGCCCCTGCGATAATGACTCTGTCCAGGTCCTGGCCGCCGTAACCGCGGTTTGCAAGCAGTGTGTCTATCCCCATGCTGATGGCCGACTTAGCCAATTGTATCTCGCGTATGTCTCCCTGGGTGATGCTGATTGATGCTCGCCCCTCCGCGTCCTCTACTATCACGAATTCCCGCCGGCCGTCCAATGTACGTACTCGCTCATGTTCCGACATTCTACCGCTCCGGTCAATGACACCGGCGGCGAGCAGTTGTGCCACAGCGTCGAGGATCCCTGATCCGCATAGTCCGGCCGCTGCCGCACCGTCTATGGTCTGGTACGAAATGTTGTTCCCGGAGAGGTTCAGCCTCTCAATAGCGCCTGGGCCAGCTCTCATACCGTCCTTGATATGGGCTCCCTCAAAAGCCGGACCGGAGGCGCAGGAAACGGTGCTGATTTTACCATCTGCCCGCAAACTGACTTCCGTGTTGGTGCCGATGTCAATAGCCAGGATGGCTTCCCGGAGATGGTCTGGCTCTGTGCCTTGTGCCGCAATTCCCGTAGCCAGCATCATGGCCACATGGTCCGAGCCTACAAATCCGTCCACTATGGGTGGAAGGTATACGTACGCCCCGGGCATAAGAGACAGTCCCAGTTCCCTGGCCTTGATGTGCAAGCTCTCCTTGATTGCCGGGCGATAGGGGGCGACCGCCAGGTTGTTCACGGGCAGTCCGGCCATGAGATGGTGCATGGCTGTGTTGCCGGCCACGACCGCTTCGACTATGTCAGTCACTTTTGCACCAACCTCTTGACATAAGGCTGACGCCATTTCATTCAAGGCACCCATGACCGCTTCTTGAAGCTGGCGGGCTGCATCATTTGACTTGCAGGCGTAGGCCAGGCGTGTTATCACGTCTTCTCCGTAGGAAATCTGTGGGTTCATGGCCCCCTGAGAGGTCAGGGTCTTTCCGGTTTCCAGGTCCAGCAGGTATCCAGCCAGTTTCGTCGTGCCCAGGTCCACGGCCAGCCCAACCAGACGTGCAGACGGCCCGCGCTTCACAGCGATCAACTCGCCCTCTCGAACCAGGAGA
>PUNJ01000088.1 GCA_003551705.1 Chloroflexota bacterium
TCTGGAGCAGGTCCATCTGTTTTTGCCCCCCCACAGCCTCCAGGTAATCATCCTCAGTCTTCATTACGTAGTCCGCAAGGTATTGCTGGAAGGCTTCGGGGGTGGCGGCCATCTCCATATATTTCATCATGTGCCATGGATCAACCACGTAAGCGGGTATGGAAGAGGTTGGATGGGCCCCAAAAGGCTGCTCGATGACCATGTCTACGTAAATCCTGGGTATCTTTGTCTTGTAGGGGTTCTCCCTGATGACCTCTGTCGGCACAATCTCCTCCACAGAGACGATTACCCTTTCAGCAGCCTTGGCCAGTTCCAGGTCGGACCCGCCCGTGCCCTCGATCTGGATGTTGCCCGCCGGGTCCGCCCTTTGAGCATGTATCAGGGCCACGTCAGGCTTGAGAGCGGGCACGGCAACAAGCTCCTCCCCTGTGAAGGGACAGGAAATGGTCTTGTAGAACTCCGGTCTCTGCTTCACACAGTCTGAGCCAAAGGGGCCCCTGTAAGGCAGGAACGGCAGCCCGCGCCCGGCGGCTTCAAATCCCAGTATTATCGCCAGCCCGGTGATCTCGTCATAGTCCATTTCCTGCTTTTCTATGCTGCGGCGAAAATTGGGGGGCAGCCCGTAGGCCTCCATGCTGACGAAAGAGAACATGAGCCTGTCAACACAGCCGGCGCCTATCATGAGGTCGACGTCTACGCTGCCAAGTATAGTCATCACGGAAAGGTCTTTCACGTTCGACCTTATAAGCTGGCGGATGAGGGCCATGGGATGGCTGCTCAGCCAGGCGCCCCCAAGGGCCACCTTGTCTCCGTTCTTGACCAGTTGTGACATATCACTCAGGTTGGCCACCTTGTTCTGGTTGATTACCTTGTCTCGACGCGTCATCCAGTCCTCCTCAAAAGACGCTTGGTTTCAAATAATGACCCTTTGGCAATGTCTGGGAGCAGGGCACATTCTCAGGAAATGGAAAGTCCCTGGTCGATGTAAATATTCTGTCCGGTCATGCTATCGGAAGCGTCGCTTGCCAGATAGACGGTCAGTATGCCTATATCCCGGGCCTGACCGACCTTTCGCAGGGGCAGGCTCTTAACCGCTGCCTGCAGCAGGTCCTCGTCCTGGAAGAACCCCTCGGATTGGTCAGTGCGGATAAGGCCGGGTCCGATGGAGTTCACGCATATGTTGTAACGGGCCCACTCCAGGGCCAGGGTCTTGGTAAGCATGGCCACCGCCGCCTTGCTGGCTGCATAAGGTCCCCGGTGCGGGGCTACCTTGGCGGCATAGCCTGAAGTTATGTTTATGATCTTTCCCTTACCCTGCTCTATCATGTACGGTCCCACCGACCTGGCACACAAGAACAGCGCCGTGAGGTTGACGTCGATGACCTTACGCCATTCCTCCTCGGTTATGGGTGTAGTCAGGTCCGTGGACGGGTCCGCTCCCATCACCCTCTGGCCAGGTGCTGGTACAAAGGGCTTGATCAGGACGGCCCCGGCGTTGTTGACCAGGATATCGATCTTGCCTAATTGCTGTTTGACGGCGGCCGCCATCTTGTCGACATCATCGCCGTGCGTTATATCCGTGGGGATGGCCAGGGCATGCCTTCCCATTTGTCGTATGGCCTCAGCTGTTTCGTCGATCTCCCTGTTGGTGCGGGCCACCACGGCAACGTCAGCCCCGGCCTCGGCCAGGGTCAGGGCGATGCCCTTGCCAATGCCGCGACCGGCGCCCGTCACAATCGCCACCCTGCCTTGAAGGTCGAACTCTCTCAACATGTAATCCTCCTCTGCCCGCCGATGCGGCCAGATACTCCTAATAATCGCTCTCCTGCTGGGCGGGTCCCGCCTTTGAGGCTCGAAAGAGTCTTCTCAAAGCAAAATAGGGCACCAACAGGATATAAGCGAGTACTCCCCGGCAGAACGCCAGCCTGACAGCCTTCAACAGCTCGGCTGACGTAAAAATCATGTCCATGCGCATTACGCCCATGGCCTTGCCGTCGATTATCAACCTGTCGCTTTCCCGTTTGACCGAGTAGAAAACGGCTATGATTTCCCCATCCTCGTTGAAGACCTGTACTCCGTCCCTCTTAGCTGCTGTCATAACAAGTCCTTATCTGTTTCTCTACGGCCCTGCCGCCTATTTCCCTACCACCTTCTTGAAGTCAATATCCATATCCTCCATCATGACCTGCACTACGGCACGTCCGCCGCCGGAGACTCCGCCTCCAGGATGGGTGCTGGCCCCGCACATATACAGGTTCTTCAACGGTGTCCTGTACTGGCCCCAACCGGGAAGAGGTCTGTTTGTCAGGAACTGTGACAAATAGACTCCTATGTGCATGAGATCGCCCTGTATCATGGACGGGTTGTATCTTTCCAGGTCCAGCGGGCTCATTACTGCTCTGCCCAGGATGTTCTCTGGTCCCATATTGGTGGTCTGCCTTCGGAACACCTCCAGAATGCCGTCGGCAATCTCGGGCTTGATCTCATCCCACCTGGCTGCGCCGCCCGGTTTCAAGTTGTAGGGTTCGTAGTGGTAGAGATATCCGGTGTGGTTACCAAGTGGAGCCCGGGTGGGATCGTTAAGTGTGGCCACAATCATCAAGGGCATGCTTATATTGGGAACGCCGTATTTATACTGGTCAAACAGTTGTAAGAACTCGTCCATAGTGGCAGGCGTGAGTTCCACCATGGCTGCATTGTTGACGTCCCCGCCCGCCTTGTATTTGGGGGCCTCTTTCAAAGCCAGCGACTGGTTCATAGCCGAGAAGGGGCTGTGTTTCAGGCGCTTGACGTTGTCCTGAAAGCCCTCGGGCAGGGCCTGCCCTTCGATGAAATCCAGGAAGAGCTGTTTTACGTTGATATTGCTGACCACCGCCTTCTTAGCCAGTATCTCCTCGCCGGTGTCCAGGACCGCACCCTTGGCCTCTCCGTTGATTACCCTGAGGGCCTTGACCGTGCTGGATACCCTGATGGTACCCCCAAAGTCCCTTATACAAGCCGCCAACTTCTCTGTCAGGGCGCCAGACCCGCCCTCCGGCCAGGCTATTCCCCATGCATGGAAATGGGGCAAACCGAACATGTAGTAGCCGGTGCCAATCTCCTGCGGGGCAAACATGACTTCGGATGCCCACCTGTTAAGGGCGATCCTCATCTGGTCCGTCTCGAACCACTCCTTGGCCAGTTCCGTGGTGCTGGAGAGGATAACCCTCATGTACTCACGTCCCATATCGCTCTGGTCCATGATGGAGATGAGGCGTCCGAAGGGCGCCGCCGGGGAGAAGGTCGCCACACCGCCAGCCTTCAGAAGCTGTCCGGCGCCGGCCACAAACTTGCGGTACATCTCAGCGTCCTTGGCGGAGAACTGTGCTATGGACTCGCACGTCTTGTCGAGATCACGATAGAA
>PUNJ01000052.1 GCA_003551705.1 Chloroflexota bacterium
CATACAGGGCAAGATGATACATCCCTTCATCGCCAGGCGGCAGGGCCAGGAGGAGGTGACGTATCTGCATCCCTCCCTCAAACCCATACTGGAAGAGACCATGGGGGTGGTCCTTTTCCAGGAGCAGATCATCAAGATCGCTGTGGCGGTGGCCGGGTTCTCTCCGGGAAGCGCCGAGCAATTACGACGGGCCATGGGCAAGAAGCGGTCCAGGGAGGAGATGGAGAAGCTGAGGGACACCTTTATCGAGGGCGCCCGGTGCAACGGGGTGGGCCGGGAGGTGGCGGACCAGGTCTTCGACCAGCTTGCCGCCTTCGCCGGATTTGGTTTCTGCAAGAGTCATGCCGCGGCCTTTGCCAGGACGTGCTATGAGTCGGCCTATTTGAAGGTCCATTTCCCGGCCGAGTTCTACTGCGCATTGTTGAACAACCAGCCCATGGGCTTCTATTCGCCCGGAGTGATAGTGAACGACGCCAAGCGGCACGGGGTGCGGGTGCTTCCGGTGGAGATAAACGCCAGTCTGGGACGATGCCTGGTCGAGGACGGCCATGTGCGGTTGGGATTCCGGTATGTAAAGGAGATGGGCGCTGCGCATGTGGAGAGGGTTGAGCAGGAGAGGAGCTTGAGTCCTTACAGGTCGTTGCGGGACTTCTACAACCGGACCCGCCTGCCGCGTCCGGCGGTGGAGAACCTTATCCTGATCGGGGCCTTCGATGGCTTGGGGATATCCAGGAGGCAGCTTCTGTGGCAACTGGGGCTTATCGCGGCCGAGCCTGAGCATGCCCTTTCCTTGGAGTATGAGCAGGTCCAGCCGGAACTCGGCGAGATGACGGAACTGGAGGACCTGGCGGCTGAATACCGCATCCAGGGCCTGTCCCAGAGAAGTCATCCCATGGAGCTGTACAGGAAACGCCTGGTCAACAAGGCCATATTGAGGGGTTCGGACTTGGAGGGCTTGCCGTCCGGCAGGCGCGTTTCCGTGGCGGGCAGCGTGGTCTGCCGGCAGAAGCCGGGGACGGCAGGGGGGCATGTTTTTCTGACCCTGGAGGATGAGGAGGGGTTGATCAATGTGGTCTTGAGACCGAAGGTCTACGAGGCAAACAGGCAGGTGGCTCGGATGGAGCCGTTGCTGGTGGTGGAGGGGGTGCTGCAGAAGAAGGACGGGGTTATCAATATCGTGGCGGAGCGGCTTTATCCATTGAAGCGGGCGCTGGGAATTGATCAGGATATACCGGCACCCCGGTCCAGGGACTTCTGTTGACACCTTCAAATTCTCCCCTTCTTGGTTTGTTTATTATTGGTGAACGTTCCATGCCCACCCTACGCTGCCCGGCCCCCCAAAGCGGTCGGCGTTGGGGCGGCGGTGTGGGGTCGTAGGGTGGTGTAGAGCCCCGGCGCATGATATGGCGGTTGAATTGCGCCAGCGCCGGGGCGAAACCCACCGTTGACGATTGCCCGGTAAGAGGCGTGTCCTTGTGAGAGGCGTTAACACGGCACTCGTGCCTCCATGAGATGATGATCGTGTGCTTGTAAGAGACGTAGACGGTGGGTTGCGTCCCGACACTGCGTCCTTCCAGGCTCGTCATGGTAATCCGCCTTCCGCAATACGTGCGAGCACGTCAACCCGGCGTCGTTTGCTCCGGAGAGAAGGACTTGAATCGGGACTTAACCTCACCCTACGCCTCCCGGCACCCCCCCCCATCCCTAGCCCCTCAACGAACAGCGTTGCTCCCGTCCGATTGGTCTCTTCATTATTGGTGAATGCTCCATGCCCAGATTCTGAGGTCAAAGTTCAGGAGATGATATGGCAAATCCGACAATCAGGTGTTAGAATGGTATGTGTCATATAACGAGTGTCAGTGTAGGTGACGAGACTTGGGTGAGATACTAATCGGCACCTGTTCTTGGACCGATCCCACCCTCTTGAAAAGTGGGACGTTTTATCCCGAATGGGCAACCTCTGCAGAGGGCCGTCTGAAATACTATGCCAGCCAGTTCCCAATAGTGGAGGTTGACAGTTGCTATTATGCACTACCCAGCGAGCGCAACAGCCGCTTATGGGTTGAGCGCACAGGTGAAGACTTCCTTTTCAATATCAAAGCGTTTCGTGCTTTCACGTTGCATGCGGTACCGCTCGTAGCCTTGCCTGCCGATATCAAGAGTGAGTTGCCGGAGTCCCTGCAGGCAAAGCAGAGCATTTACCAGCGGGACATACCCAATGAACTGCTGGACGAACTATGGTCTCGTTTCGAGTCGGCTCTGCTTCCCCTGGATAGTGCCGGCAAACTGGGCCTGGTGCTCTTCCAGTTTCCTCCATGGTTCTATCCGGGTGAAATGCAGCATGAGTACATACTCGAATGTAAGAGCCGGTTGCCCCAATACCGTATCGCTGTAGAGTTCCGCCACAGTTCCTGGTTTAACGAAAACGCCGCTACCACCCTTGAGTTCCTCAGAGATAACGACCTTACCTACGTGTGTGTTGACGAACCCCAGGGACTCCAGACCAGTGTCCCGCCTCTGGCGGAACTAACCTCAGATATCGCCATGGTAAGGTTTCATGGCAGGAACAGGGACAACTGGGAAAAGAAGGGCATCAGGGTGGTGGAGCGGTTCAACTACCTGTACAACGCCGAGGAACTCCATGAGTGGGCTCCCAAGATCAAGGAACTGGCGAAGAAAACGCGGCAGATGCACGTCCTCTTCAATACGAACTATGGCGACCAGGGGGTAGTCAATGCCCGTAACATGGTTTCCACTCTGCAGTCGATGGACGGCAGAGATATGGCCTCCGTACGCTTGCCTGACGTTGTCTGGTCTGGTCAGGTCCCCCTTCAATTTAAGCTCGACAAGAGCAGCCGGTAATCTTGACACCCGGCTCCCGGTTTTCTATGATGCGCACAAGAACCAGTTATTGGTGCCGTCTTTTTGGCGGAATCTGCACAGAGGGAGGTCACTATGAGTTTCATAATCGGCTTCTTCAGGGCGTTGCTCGGCAAATGTGATACCAAACCCCTTGCCCCCGATCTTTGGAAAGTGGAACAAGACAAGGTCCGCGTTAATCTGGACAAAATGTCCGAAATGACGAAGGGGTCTGCCACCTACCTGCAGGGCCAGGGACTGCAAAAGCCCATACTGGTCCTCAGGACACAGGACGGCGCATACCTGGCCTTCACCAACCGCTGCAGTCATGCAAACCGCAAACTTGACCCGGTCCCCGGGGAACCACGTCTGCGATGCTGCAGTGTCATGCACTCCACCTTCGACTATGAAGGCAAGGTGCTCAGCGGTCCCGCCAAACAGGCACTGACCCGGCATGAAGTCTCACAGGAGAGCGGCGAACTGGTCATCAACGTATAAGGCCTTTCCGGGACACAATCTCGCTGGAGTAGCGGTCAA
>PUNJ01000200.1 GCA_003551705.1 Chloroflexota bacterium
CGGGTGGCAAATTGAGCGTCATATCAGCAATCTCAATCTGCGTCGACTTCGGTAGGGTTATCTTGTCCAGGGACACTGACCTCCCCATGAAGACCTGTAGAAGAGGAAGCAGGTTGCTCAGATTTATGTCGTCAAGACCTGTTACGCTGGCGTCCACATTGTCGAGGTTCAGGTCGTTCAAACTATCAAGCAGGTCCTGTATGGTGCCCGCCTGCAGAGCAATACCAGCCACCAGGCCGAAGCAGGCCACCAGCATCAGGATAAGTCCAATTGTTCTTATCATCGCAGTCCTCTCTGTTCTGGAAACATGCCGGTCCTGTACATAACTAGTCCACCATTCCGATCATGTAGTCCCACGAAGCGTCCCTCATGGCCTGGTACGCCTGCTCCAGGAACTCGAGTTGAGCGTCCTCGAAACCAGCCGCCCGCAGGTCTTCTATCACACTCTGCAGCAGGCCGGTGGTCACATATTGGCTGAGCAGTTCATGCCCTTCAGTGGCGAACTCGCCCTCGAGGGACGCCGCCAGATAGTCCTTGTCACTCATCCCGGACCGTTGCGAGTCCCACTTGTACGGGTCATAGCCCAGGACCAACTCCACAACCGTAGGAAGGCCGTCCCCATCGGGGTCCGCCATGGCCTCCTCCGGGCTCAATCGCATCAGGCTCTCCAGAGTGGCCGTCCTCTCATCAGGCGGGACAGCGTACTCACCGTAGTCCTTTCGCACAGTTTCTTTCACGGCCTGTATTTGGCCCATCAGGTCGTTGACGGTGGCCTGTAAATCGCCGTAGCCCGCATACGAGAGGGGCGCCGCACCCAGGGCCTCCACGTTTCGCTGGGCCTCCCTACCTGCACGGTGGATGCGCTCCCAGGCGCTGTTGCCGCTGGGCAGCAGGCTGCCTCCACGCTCTACCGCATCCAGGAATCCCTCAGCCCGGCTGACGAAGGAACTGACCGATGCCTTAAGTTCACGGGTCCTCTGGTCTATCTCCTCCTGTGTTACGGTGCCCGGGTCGTCGGGGTCCAGCGGGTCGGTGCCCCGCACTATCATCTCCTCGTAATCGGAGAGCCCGTCGCCGTCGCTGTCCCACAAAGGAGAAGCGAAACGCTGACCGTCGACCTGATTGACCAGCCTGGCATCCCCATCGAGCCGCCAGGCATCGTTGGCTATCCTGAACATTCCCAGGGTGAAGGTCTCGGTCACACTTGTGCCGGGTCCGCTGGCACTTGCTGAAACTTGGAACCTGACGCCTGCTATGTTGGCAGTTGTCGGGTTGGTGATGGCTATCCTGGCTGTAGCCCGTAAGCTGTCGCCTGATAGTTCTCCCGTCGTCGTATTGACCGCAGTCCAGTCCGTGAGGAGTTCAACCCCCTCGCTCTGGACCACGTCCAGGCTGAGTGACAGGTCGGGCAGGTGCTTCCAGCCTCCGAGGTTGGTAATCACTATGGATGCGTCCATGTACACCTTATCCATCACCAGGTAGTTGTCTGCGGCATCGTAGAACAAGTCGAAATCCGTTATCTCCGTCCGCAGGGAAGCCCTGAGCCGCAGGTCGAATATCTGCACCGTCCGCCCCGCCTCTATTGCAGGTGAAAGCGGTATGATCGCTGCGCCGCTCTGGACCTCATCGATCCTTGCGGTCACCCTCATGCTGCCGAAGTTGCCCCATTCCTCGTCCACAGAGAGATAGTTGCTGGTAGTCTTGGACTCGCCGGGAGCCAGTGTAACCTCCAACTCCCTCCAAAGGATGCCGGAGGAGGATGTGGGTCTCAGGTATACGTTATAGGGTACCGTTATCTCGCCGCTGGAGGGGTTCAATACGGTTGTCTTCACCTCCAGCGAGCCGCCTACCCGAACCGGATTAGGATTCACGGCCAGTGTGATCTCAGGCGTTACCAGTTCCCTCATTCTCACCCGTACCCAGGAAGTGGCGTCCATGTCGAAGTCTGTCCCATCCACTGTGACCGAGGTCACTTTGGCGCCATATTCGATGTTGGCCGCCTCCGCCGGAGCATTCACTATGGCGCTGACGGTGGCTTTCCCGCTGGCAGTCAAGGTAACACTATCCCCATCCAGGACAGTAACGTTCCAGTCTGTACCGTCCCAGACCCTTTGCAGTATCTGAATAACTGCTCCTGCAGCGACGTCCATGGGGTTCTCGAGATGGACGTCTACGGTCAGTTCCTCGCCGAAACTTGCCGAGGTTGCCGATGGGACCACCTGCATGGCCGGAGCCTGGGCATTGCGAACGTAGGTTAACACCGTGGCAGCCGGGTCATTATTGAGCACCAGCTCAAAGCCCACGTAATCGCCGGCAATGGCCGCCCCGGCAGCGTAGGCCAAGTCCAGGGTCAGTTTATCGCCTGCGGCAACGGTCACCGAATCCTGTTGCCACTGGTCTCCGCTCGTGTCAAACAGGCCGGTCCGGCTGTTGTGGGTGTAGACCCATATTTCGTAGTCAAGGGTGGCGTCCGTGGCGTCAGGGTTGATCAGTGTAGCCGTTACGGAGAAGCTCTGCCCCGGGAACACCGAGGCTGGACCGGCGCTTAGCGTGCCGGCCGCTTTCGAGGCGGTGGTGGCCAGGGCCTGCGCGGTTAGCTGCGGGTTGGCCGTGATGGTTTGGCCGCCGACCGTATAGGCGGTGGCCTGCGCCTTGAGCAAATGGGTCTGTCCTGTCTCCGCTATGGGCCCTGCCGCTAGAGAGACCTCTTTCTGCCCGTTTGCCGGGACGTCATTTATGGTCACGATTGTGCCGAAGTGCCAGATCAGCTCGTCATCGGCCCAGGCCGGCACTTCCCACTCCGGCAGTATGCGCACGGGCATGTTGAGAGGAAACGGGAAGGGGTTTGTCACCGTAACACTGAAGTCGACGTCCTGGCCGGCCGTGGCAGGGTTATTCACGCTTAGCGACAGGCCCGGCGAGGGCAGGTCGATCTGGGTGCTCGTGGATGCTCTTGCCGGCGAGGGCAGCTTGATCTCATGGCCCATTATCTGGAAGCTGCGAGCTTCCGCAGTGATCCGCAGCCGGCCGTCGTACATGGGAGCGGTCAGGGTCTTGGTGATGGCCCCGGTGCTGGTCAAGGAAAAGGTCTCAGCAGTGTGAGCTGACCTGCCGGACTCCTGAGTAAGCAGCACAAGATTGACCTGTTCCACATCAGACGGTGCGTTGACTTGTACATTCACATCGAAGCTGTCCCCGGCATCGGCCCGGTCGGGACTACTTATCGTGGCCCTTATAGATGGGAATTCCATGTCGAAGTACTTGATGGAGCCCAATTTCATTTTGAGATCTTCAGGGACCTGGTCCTTGACCACGTTCCATATGTCCTCCGGCTCAATCCTTGTTATCTCCAGATGCACCTCGTAGTTGCCGGTAGGGGTCGCACTCGGGAAGACGAAGGGTGCGTCGAGCAGCGTGTAGGCCACGGTGGTCCCGGCCTTGATATCGATGAGGGGGCCAAAGCTGTCGGAGTAAGTGCCGAATGACACCCTGTGGCCGTTCGATTTGGCATAGACCTCATACTGCACGTCGATGACCTTGCGGAAATCGATATCTTCGTCGAGCGAACCTTCCACCGAGGCGGTGGCGCGGAACGTTTCGCCCTTGAAAACGTACCCTTTGCTGAGGCTGAATTGGCCCTCGCCCTCAGCTTCGCCTGGCACGTCGAAATCCAAGTCGCTGTCAGCGAGGACAGGCGCCACAGCTAGAATAGGGCAAAGGAGCAGGGAAAGAACGAGCAGGAAACTAAGCCCATATTTGGCAAGTGCCTTGCTCCTTTTGTTCCTAGAGGGCGCGGTTTGAGAAACTGAGAACCTGGTCATTGTTGGACCTCCTTTTGCTGCTTGTGCAGCCATGGACTGGCGTCCTGCGATCTGATATTATGAAAGCCCTGTATGTCTCCTTCGTAGGCTCACGGACTTGAAACTGTCCGGGAGTCAACAGCACATGGCCAAGTATAACCGACCTATATATTAACCCCGCTTACCTTATGTTGACAAGCCCCTGTCAAGTCTTGCATAATCCTGATCAGCCATGGCAGAGCGATACTGGAGCATCAAGGAAGCAGCGGCAGTACTGGGGTTGTCCGAGAAGACAATACGTCGGCGGATCAAGGATGGGAGCATCAAGGCAGAGCAGATTACCGGCAAGTACGGAGTAGAGTACCGGATAATGGACTTGAATAGTGTGCCTGCCGAGGTGATGGAGGGGAATGGTTGGGAGTTGGACAGCGGTGGGGAGGAACGCAGACTGTCTGTGGGTGAAGAGGGAGCATTGAACAAGGCCTTGGACATGATCCGGGACTTACAGGCTGAGGTAGAGAAACTATCAGCGCAAGTGGGATTCTTGCAGGCGCAGTTGATGGAGGCGCAGAACCGGATCAAGTTACTTTCAGCTCCCAAGCAGCCGTGGTGGCAACGCCTGCTCTGGTGGAAATAAAGGAGGGGGCAAGCTTTACCCGTCGCAAGTTCAACCCTCGCCTTGACCAACCCAGGGTATGACCCAAGCGACTCCCAACCCAGACTCCACCAGGGGTCCACCGTTAACGTATCTGGACAAGTTCCTCTTTGTATTCATCCAGCAGGCGGATATACTGAGAGTCCAGGTGTGCCTGGGTCCGGCGCCACTCTTCCTGAAACTGCGGCTGTTGTTCTACGTTTAAGCGCGCTGGAGGTGACATGCCCTGCTGCTGCATGGCTTGTTGTATCTTCATCTGCAAATTCTGCTTCAGCATTTCGTAGGCCTGCTTCTTCTGTTGCTGGCCTTCGTTTTCGTAATGCTCAAACACTCGCCTCATCTTGCTGAATACATTCTCGGTTGCCGCTTTGTCGCTCTTGATAGACTTCAGTGCCTCCATGGCTTTCTTGTTGTTCCGCCGCACAGCATCATTAGCAGGGAGACCTACATTGGATACCAGGACTTCTTCAATGCCTTCGACCACGTAAGTCCTTTCCCTTTCGTCGAATTTGCCAAGCTCAGCCAGCAGATTGACATCGTCCTTCAAATAGTCCGCAGCTAACCTCTTACCCTCCGGGGCATACTTCCATCGCGATGCCTCCTCTTCCGAAGGCTTGTCCAGCCTCGCCACCTTCTCCATGGCTATCTCGAATGCACTCTTCATCTCTCCCATTTGTCCTCCTCGCCAGCCAATTGATACAAGACGGTTGCGGGCTCGTTCATATCATTGCCCGGGCCGGCATTCTATCCAGGCAGGGATGATTAACATGCTATAAAGTATAGACTCTCCAATGTCCGGCATCAAGAGAGCTGGGCGCTGGGTGCATCGGCTTGAATTGGCACAAACGATGTTGTTACTATAGGTATACGGGGATCCTCCTTTCGGGCCTACTCTGCGGGTTTGGAGCATGACCAGCCAAAACTTGACAGCGTTTCGGGGAAACTATACATTCGTAACTGTGGTTTGTGAGCAGGAGTAGCTGAAGCACTGGCTATCTTCTCCAAAGCCGGATTTCGGGGTCTCCTCGAGTAATCCTACTCCGGTAGTTTAGAATAGGGGATTTGATCTGATGGACTATATGCAACATGCGCTATCTCTGGCGAAACTGGCCTTGGGACATGCAAGCCCCAACCCTGCAGTGGGCGCTGTTGTGGTCAAGGACGGGGTCATACTTGGTGATGGCTATACACAGCCGCCGGGCTCAAATCATGCAGAAATCGTGGCCCTGCAACAGGCAGGAAACAAAGCCCAGGGGGCAACACTTTATGTAACACTTGAACCCTGTTGCAACGAGGGAAGAACTCCACCTTGCACCCAGTCCATTATTGAGGCGGGCATTAGCAGGGTGCACCTGGCCATGATAGACCCAAACCCCTTGGTCTCGGGTCGAGGCCAGGCTGAGTTGCACGAAGCTGGGATAGAAACGGTCCTCGGAGAGCACGAAGAAGCAGCCCAGGAACTTAACGAAACCTATGTCAAACACGTGACAACTGGACTGCCTTTCGTGACAGGCAAGTTTGCCATGAGTCTGGATGGCAAGATAGCCACGAAGACGGGCGATTCACGTTGGATAAGCAGTGAACCTTCGCGCCGTTATGTGCACAACCTGAGGCACCAAGTAGATGCCATCATGGTCGGGGTAGACACCATTATCGCCGATGACCCTCAACTTACGGCCAGGGCAGGTAGAGATGGAGGCCAGGCCGAGAAACAGCCATTGCGCGTTGTGGTCGACAGCAAAGCCCGTATACCAACCAGTGCCAGGGTCTTCCAGGTACCGGGCAGGACGGTCGTAGCAGTGGCGAGGGGACATGCTTCGTCGGCCAGGATGAAGGCGCTGTCACACGACCATACAGAGATCATCGAGATATCCCCCCTGGAAGGACTGGTGGACCTGAGAGAGCTTCTCCGGATTCTCGGTCAAAGAGGCGTCACCAGCATCATGGTGGAAGGCGGCGCTGGGGTCTTTGGTTCACTCTTTGAGCACCGGCTGGTAGACAAGATGCTGGTCTTCATTGCCCCCATAATCATTGGTGGTGAGGAAGCCAAGGTACCGGTAAAGGGCAAAGGTGTGGAGAAGGTCGCACAAGCGCTGAGCCTGACCAGGATCAAAGTAGATATGGTCAGCAATGATATTCTAGTTATAGGATATGCCCCCAGTTAGATCCCCCATTACTGCATGTGGTTTTGAGAAAGAGCTTTGTTTACAGGGATTGTCGAAGAGGTCGGCATAGTACAATCAGGTAGTCCTTCCCGGCTGACGATAAAAGCTGGCATTGTTATGGAAGGGACCAGGCTGGGTGACAGCATAGCGGTAAACGGTGCCTGTCTGACCGTAACCGCCCTGGAAGCAACCGCTTTTGCCGTCGATGTTTCACCCGAAACGCTGAGAAGGACCAACCTAGGCATGTTGCAACCTGGGGCCAAGGTGAATCTTGAGCGAGCCCTGACGCTGAGTTCACGATTGGGCGGGCATCTGGTCCAAGGTCATATCGACGCCACAGGCAAACTTACCTCAATGGTCCGCAAGGAGAGCTTCATCGCCGCCCGGTTCAGCGCTCCGCCGGAAGTGACCCGGTATGTCGTAGAGAAGGGTTTCATTGCTGTTGACGGCATGAGTCTGACGGTTACGGAATTTGGTCCTGATTGGTTTGCCGTATCTCTCATCCCTTTTACCCTGGAACAGACTAACCTGAGTATTCGCCGGGTAGGAGATATGGTCAACCTCGAAGTGGATATAATCGCGAAATACGTAGAGAAGCTCAAGGCAGGCAGTAGCGGTGTAACCCAGGAGTTTCTGGCGCGGCATGGCTTTCTATCGAACAGCCCGGCGCCCTGAGCATAGAGAGGCACACAAATGAGTCTGAACACAATACCCGAAGCAATCGAAGATTTCCAAGCCGGTAAGGTTGTCATCGTCGTCGATGACGAGAGCCGGGAAAACGAAGGGGACCTCGCCATACCTGCAGAGAAGGTGACCCCTGAAATTATCAATTTCATGGCCATGAAGGGCAGAGGGCTTATCTGCATGCCGGTGATTGGCGAGAGGCTCGATGAGCTGCGCATACCGATGATGGTACATGACAATACCGCCCGCTATTCCACCGCCTTTACGGTATCCATTGAGGCCAAGCACGGCGTGACCACCGGCATTTCAGCTCATGACCGCGCCGCAACCATCAAGGCCGTTCTCGATCCGGCGACCAAGCCCGATGATATCGCCCGGCCCGGCCACATCTTCCCTATTCGAGCCAGGGAGGGAGGCGTGCTGGTACGCGCCGGCCATACGGAGGCCATTGTCGATCTGGCCAGGCTGGCAGGCATGTATCCCGCTGGCGTAATCTGTGAAATTCTGAATGATGACGGGACCATGGCCCGGCTGCCTCAACTCAAGCAGATGGCTATCGAGCACGACCTGAAAATCATAAGCGTGGCCGATATTATCAATTACCGGCGGCGCAATGAGAAGCTGGTACGGAGGGTAGCGGAAGCGATTCTCCCTACCAGGTATGGCGATTTTGTAGCGATAGCCTACAAGAGTACGGTGGACCCCGATGAGCATATAGCCCTGGTCAAGGGTGACATAGCCACCGACGAACCGGTAATGGTCCGAGTGCATAGCGAATGCCTGACCGGTGATGTACTGGGTAGCCTCCGGTGCGATTGCGGTGAGCAATTGGCCCTGGCCTTGCAAAAGATTGAGGCCGATGGCAAAGGTGTAGTGCTATATATGCGACAGGAGGGCAGGGGCATAGGGCTCCATAACAAGCTGAGAGCCTATGCTCTCCAGGACGAAGGGATGGACACTGTGGAAGCGAACGAGGTCCTCGGTTTTGCTGCTGACCTTCGCGATTATGGAATAGGCGCCCAGATCCTTGAAGACTTGGGCCTGACGCGAATACGGCTGCTGACCAACAACCCCAAGAAGGTAGTCGGCCTTGTAGGCTATGGCTTAGAGGTGGTTGACACGGTACCCATCGTCGTACCGATGACACCGCACAATGCTTCTTACCTGGCAACCAAGGGCGCCAAACTGGGCCATTACTATGCAGCCGATTAGTCTGCCGGGCTCGCCCCGCTCGGAACGAGAAGAGAAGGATTTGAGAGGAGGCGAATTATGATCAAAGAGTACCATGGTTCATTCCAGGGAGAAGGCCTCAGATTTGCCATCGTAGTCTCCAGGTTCAACGAGTTTATCTCAGCCAGGCTTCTGGAAGGCGCCAAGGATGGACTGCTCAGGCACGGCGTCAAGGAGGACGGTGTTGAGATAGCCTGGACACCGGGCTCTTTCGAAATCCCCCTGATGGCCAAGAAACTCGCCTTGACGGGTCGCTATGACGCTGTCATCTGCCTTGGCGCTGTTATACGTGGAGGGACTCCGCATTTCGACTACGTAGCAGCGGAGGTGAGTAAAGGCATTGCCAGCGCCGGTTTGGAAACTGGAGTCCCCATTATCTTCGGTATCATAACCGCAGATGCTCTCGAGCAGGCCATCGAGAGAGCAGGTGTCAAGGAAGGTAATATGGGTTTCCGGGCAGCAATGAATGCGATCGAGATGTCAAACGCCCTTAAGGCCCTGTAGCCACTTTTTGTACAAGGGCTTCCCACCTCATTCGCTGACTTTGTAGACTTTGTCCCCTCGCCTGACGCGGTCCGGGACCCTTATGCCGACGTTGTCTCCAGGATGCGCCTCCTGGATATTCTGGCCGTCGATCTGCATCGACTCGACCACGAATTCCAGGTGACTGGTATGCCCTTCGATCCGGATCTTGTCCCCCACCTTGAGACCATTCTCCAGTACAATGCCCGCTACCACGGGTCGCGCAAAGAAGTCGCTGACAATTCCAAGATTTTCCTCTGCCATGATGAACACCTCCAGAGTTGGCGTCTGGGTGAAGAGAAAGAAATACCGAAGCCGATTACTATTGGGCCCAGCACTCAAGAAGAAATTCCGCTGCCTCCACAACCCGGGCACCAAACCACAGCATGACTGCGGCTTAATAAGTTGTAGTATACCCACAAGACTCGATATGGGCAATAGGACTTGGCCCAGTGTAGCAGGAAGCCCAATCAGTGACTCTGGTGAGCGAGCCCATCTTATCCTTCGGCGGAAAGTGGCAGGAGCACAGGCGCCTCAAAAAGAAAGCCGGCCAGCCACCCTATCCAGGACGATTTGTCTCAATCTGTTGCCGGAAGTCTTCCGCCGCCAGACGTGCTGCCCTGGCAAACTCTGCGCCTCTTGAAGCAAAGATGACTTGCCTCGAGTTGTTGTAAATGGCCCTCTTGCCCCCGGTATCCACCCCATACTTCACAGCCGCCTTCAAGCTTCCTCCCTGTGCTCCCAGGCCAGGTATTAGAAAGACCATGTCCGGGCATAACTCTCGGACTTCCCTCAATTCCTGTGGATAAGTGGCACCAAGTACAAGCCCCACATTACCGTACTTGTTCCACTCCCTGGCCTTCATTGCAACCAGCATGTATAGCGGCTGCTGGCGGCAATCAGGGCGCCCGGACCACAGATTCAATGCCTGGAAATCCAGCGCCCCCGTATTGGACGTCCTGCATAGTATGAAGATGCCTTTGTCCTTGTAGTCGATGAAAGGCTGGACCGAGTCCTGGCCCAGGTAGGGATTTACGGTGACAGCATCGAAACCAAATACTTCGAAGAGTGCCTTGGCATAGGCCCGGGCCGTACTGCCGATGTCACCCCTCTTGGCGTCGCCTATTACAGGGATGTCTCCCGGAATGTAATCGGCCGTTCTCTTGAGAGCCTCCATACCAGCAGAGCCGAGAGCTTCATAGAAGGCAAGGTTCGGTTTATAGGCGCAGACCAAGTCGGCAGTGGCATCGATGATTGCCTTGTTGAACTCAAAGAGCTCAACATCCGGCATGAGGTCTGGGTCGGGGTCAAGGCCGACACAAACCAGGCTCCGGTTCCTTTCGCTAGCCTTGTCCAGCTTGTCAACGAAACTCACGTTTGCTTGCCTAACCCAACGAGCCCTTCATCCGGCGACCGCCCAGCAGGTGAAAGTGGATATGCGGCACCACTTGCCCGCCCTCACGGCCCGTATTGATCGAAAGCCGGAAACCGCTCTCTGCTACTCCCTCTCTTCTGGCAACCTCATTGGCCGTGTAAATAAGGCGACTTACCAGGAACTCATGCTCGGAGCGAATATCGGTCAGATAGGCTATGTGCTCTCTGGGCATAATCAGGACATGGGTAGGCGCTTGCGGGTCAATGTCCCGTATAGCAACCACATGGTCATCGTGGTATACGAAGTTGGCGGGAACCTGGCCCGCTATAATTCTGCAAAACAGGCAGCTTTCGTCCATACATTCCTCTCCTTCGCCCGGCGGACTAGAGCCCCATTTTCTGGGCTATCAGTTCACGATGGAAGCGGGCATCGCCGAAAAGTGCCTTGGCAGCTTCTCCGCGCCGGAAAAACAGTTGCATGTCGTGATCGGTTATATAACCCACGCCACCATGGATTTGGTGCCCAAGCCGGGTTATCCGTCCAATGGAATCGCTGACCCAGGCCTTGGCCATGGACACTGCCTGATCAGCAGGCAATCCCTCACTCAACAACCAAGCTGCCTCATAGGTAAGGTATCGTATGCCGTCCAGGTCGATCCTCATGTTCGCACAATGGTGCTGTATCGCCTGAAAGGTGCCTATAGGCTTCTCGAATTGAATGCGCTCTCGAGCATAAGCGGCACTCATAGCCAGGACTTCTTCACCCGCGCCTACCATCTCGGCACACTTGGCCACCGCCGCCCACTGAAGAATCTTCTCTGCCAGCAACCATCCCTGGCCCGGCTCGCCCAGCAAGGCGCTTGCCGGTACACGCACCCCGTTGAACACAACTCCACACTGCCTGTCGCTGGCAATTGTCTGAAGCACGGTCTTGCCAATACGCTCGTCCCGGGCATCCACTATGAACATTGTAAGTCCCTGCTCGGCAGGCGTGCCTTCGCCTATCCTGGCCAAACACAGGATGTAATCGGCAACATGTGCATCGGGCACCAGTAGCTTGGTGCCGGTTATGGTATAGTCGCTGCCATCCCCTGCGGCGGTGCTGCGAATGGAGCCCGGATCATACCTGCCATCTGATTCGGTAAGCGCCAGCGTGAATATCTTGCCTTCAACGACCTCCGGCAGGTATTTCTTCTTCTGCACCTCAGTACCGGCAGCCAGTATGGGCAGTCCCGCCAATACCACCGTCGACACAAATGGCGCTGGCAGGCAGGCCCTTCCCATTTCCTCCAATAGTACCGTCAGGTCCAGAAAAGACCCATCTCCACCACCGTAGGCCTCCGGAAAAGGCAGGCCCATCCACCCCAATTGGACCATCTTGGTCCATAGATCGGGAGAGTAGCCGGCCTCGACTACCTCCATATCACGAACGTGTTGCTTAGTACATTCCTTGATCAGAAAGTCTCTGGCCATAGTCCTCAACATTTTTTGGTCTTCAGATAGGTCCAGGTCCAATTTGCCTCCTTGGTCTGAGCGCCCAGCCGGCAGGTCGTGCCGGTGCCCGGCTTAGGCGTAAGGTGTACTACATCGTTGCAGATATGCTTAGGATAACAAAACATGTGCCGTTTTGGCAAAGAAGCCGGGACCGGTACGCAGCCGGGGACCCGCTCGATTTTCTTGACGTGGTATGCCTGCGAATGTATCCTAGCAAAAACAGAGGAAGTTTCATGATATATAGAACACCCAGAGGCACCCAGGACATACTACCCCAGTACCAGGCATACTGGCGCTATGTTGAGCAGAAGGCCGCCGCCATAAGCAGCCTGTTTGGGTTCGAAAGAATAGATACGCCTGTGTTTGAGGCGACCGGGCTTTTCCTGCGCAGCGTGGGTGAGACAACGGACATTGTGGAAAAGCAGATGTACACCTTCGACGACCAGGGTGGCGAGAGCATGACCCTGCGTCCGGAAGGCACCGCCCCTATCTGCCGCGCCTATATACAGCACGGCATGCACAATCTGCCCCAGCCGGTCAGGCTGTATTACTTCGGCTCAATATTCCGCTATGAAAGGCCCCAGGCAGGAAGGTTCCGCCAGCACCAGCAATTCGGGTTCGAAGCCATCGGCGAACTGGACCCCGCTCTGGATGGAGAGGTCATCAGTATGGCCTGGCAACTCTATGCCTCCCTGGGCCTGAAAGGACTCCAGTTGCAACTCAATAGCATAGGCTGCCGCCAGTGCCGGGGTGTCTACCTCGACGTTTTGAGGGACTATTATGACGGCCACGATCTATCATTGTGCCAGGACTGCCGGGTCAGGGCCGAGAAGAACCCGCTCCGGCTTCTCGACTGCAAGAACCCCGCCTGTCAGGAGATAGTCAAGGGGGCGCCAAGGATCACGGACTACCTGTGCGATGAATGCGCCGTGCATTTCGAACAGGTCAAGGAATACCTGGGCGGGCTCAGTATCCCCTTTGACCTCAACCCTTACCTGGTCCGCGGGCTGGATTACTACACGAAAACGGTCTTTGAAATACAACCGGAGGAACTCGGAGGCCAGAGCGCGCTCGGTGGCGGCGGCCGGTATGACAACCTGATTGAACAGCTGGGCGGCAGGCCTGCACCGGCCATCGGCTTCGGTACAGGCATCGAGCGCATTATAATGAGCCTGCGTAACCAGGGTTTGGCACCCCCACCCCTTCCCCGGCCGCATGTGTACGTGGCTTATCTGGGCCAGGATGCCAAGAAAGAGGCTGTCAGGCTGGCGGCACAGCTGCGCCTGGCCGGAACTGGAGCGATCCTCGCCCTGTCTGACAAGAGCCTGAAGGCGCAGCTGAAGCAAGCCAATTCACTCGGCCTGACGAGAGTGCTCATCTTGGGCGAAGCTGAGCTCGCCAGGGGAATGGTACTACTGCGTGATATGGCCAGGGGCGAGCAAGAAGAATTTCCGCTCGGGGAAGCCGTGAGACGGCTCACAGGCTAAGTCCTGGCAGTAAAATGTGTGCCGGCCGGCGCCGCACAGATGACGCCGGCCGGTCAACTAAGCAACGGCGAGGGCTCAGCCGGCTTTCACCTTCTTCTTGACTGTCTCGATGGTGCGCTTGGCACCCTCGGCTCCTGCAGACGTACCACCTATGCCAGACGAGGCAACAGCGTCCCCTACGTTGAACAGGTTCTTAACAGGTGTCTCGCGGGGCATATTGTAGGCAGGGCCCAGCCAGGTGCGCCCTTCCGGTAGGTCGTGGTCCATGTTTCGGACCTCTATCTCCACTATGCGGCCACCCTTTTTCTGCCAGTCAGGGAAGATCATGTTGATATCCTTCATGATCTGCCTCTCTTCTTCCTCGGGATCGACCGGGAAGAGAACGGAGGGGGGCGAGGCACAGGCCCAGGTCAGATGGACGCCCTTCGGGGCCATGGCCGGGCAACTATTCGTCAGCGGTATTGCGTCCGTAATCCGCCGTGCATTGGATACGAGCATGGCGCCGGCATCGCCCTCTTCCATGCAGATCGGTTCATCGCTGGCAATGTGGATTATTGAGATGGGAGTCGGCCGCATCTTGACTCGCATGTCCGCCAGGTAGTCCTCGCTAAAGAACTCTTCCCCGGTAAGAGCCACAGTCTCCTTGACGCCGATATTGCTGATAACAACTTTGCATGGTATTTCGAGTTCTTTTCCTTCCTTCTCCAACACCACCCCAGAGACACCGTTCTTACCCGCCAGTATCCGCTTGGCCGGAGTATTGGTCCACACTTCTCCATTGCGCCTGACCACATCAGCCAGCTTTTCCATATTCTTGAGGTTTCCATAAGTGGACATGGCAACATCGTTGAAACCCTTTTGCGTGGCCATGAAATGGAAGAAGTTGTAGACGGGTATCTCATATGAATGGGCCATGAGGAACCCTACCGATATGGCATCGAAGATGCCGTGAACGTCCTCGTTGTCAGTGTAGCGAAGCAACCATTCCTTGATGGTGGTTGATCCCAGCTTCTCGGGGTCGCTTATGGCGCTTCTAATTCCGGACATTACCTTTTGAGAGGCTATCTCCTTCACGATACCACCGACGAGTTTGGCCCTGTTACTGGCCACCCTGTTACAGATTTCGAACAGGGCATTCATACGGTGCTCGAGCGGTAGTTTGTAACACTCCCCTCTTATCCAGTAATGCACGTCAAGGCATTCGGTCAGATCGAAATCGACTCCAACTTCCTTACAGACTTTGGGCACCCATCCGGAAATATGTATGAAGGGTGCGCCTGTCTGCAGCAAGCAGCCATCAATCTCTTTGCAGGAAAACCGTCCACCAATGATATCCCTTTTCTCTGTAAGGAGGGTCCGGTAGCCCTCCTTGGCTGCCAGCGCCGCTGCGCATGCTCCCCCCATTCCACCCCCAATGACAACCACGTCGAATTGTTCTTTGTTCATTTGCACCTCCCTTGACACCAGACACTTGAATTTACCAAGAGCATGTATGATAGTCAATAAGCATACGAATCTACCCGTATGGGATGCTGGTACCATGCAGCCGCCTGAGAGCCGGCGCAGAAGTCCTGACATGGGTTCGTACAACGATCGCATATGTATTGACACCAGCTTTGTGTGTGTGACATACTTGCTGCAACCCAGGGGGGAGGGTATTTCTATCTGCGGAGGTGGCCAGCGATATGCAAGAACGAAGCGGCAATATGGGGCGGGCGGAAAGCCTGGACGTAGTTGCTCCCCCGACTGATACTCAAGCAACGGCTGGCGTGATCAGGCTGGAAGGATTGAGCCTCAGCTTCGGAGGTGTCCAAGCACTCAATAATGTAAGCTTCGATGTGAAAGAGGGTGATATACTGGGGGTAATCGGGCCGAATGGGGCAGGGAAGACCTGCATCCTGAATTGCATCAACGGATTCTATCGGCCCCAACAGGGTTCAATTCACTTCCAAGGCCAGAACCTAACCACGCTCCGACCGGACAAGATAGCCCGGCTGGGGATCAGCAGGACCTTCCAGAACATCCAGCTTTACACGGGGCTTAGTGTGGTAGATAACCTGATGGCTGCCAGGCACTTCCTGTTCAAGTCCAATTGGGTCGAAGGCGCTTTTTATTTTGGACGGGCTCATAAAGAGGAAGTTGAGCATCGCAGGGTAGTAGAGGAGATTATCGATTTCCTCGAACTGGAGCGCTGGAGGAAATCGGTAGTAGGCATGCTGCCTTACGGAATACGCAAGAGGATCGATTTGGGCAGGGCCTTGGCCCAGGAACCAAAGATCCTGCTTCTTGACGAGCCAATGGCAGGCATGAACTCCGAAGAAAAAGAGGATATGGCCCGGTTTATCTTGGACGTTGAAGAGGAGAAAGGCGTTACCATAGTCCTTATTGAACATGATATGGGCGTGGTAATGGACATCACGGACAGAATAGTGGTACTCGATTTTGGGCGAAAGATCGCCGAGGGCACTCCCAAGGAAGTCAAGCAGAATCCAGACGTGATTCGTGCCTATCTTGGTGAGGAACAGTCTGTCCCTGCGGGAGGAAGTTAGTCTCATGACGACATTACTTCAGGTAAATAACGTCGAAGTCAAGTACATGGATGTTATCCTCGTCCTCAGAGGCATTTCCTTCAAGGTTGAGGAGGGTAGCATCGTTGCCCTGTTGGGAGCCAATGGAGCTGGAAAGACGACCACGCTCAAGGCGATATCTGGATTACTCAAGTCGGAAGAGGGCAGGGTGACTGACGGTAGCATCGTTTACATGGGCGAGAGGATCGAGAATGGCGACCCGGAAGTCATTGCCCGCAAAGGCATAATCCAGATCTTGGAAGGCAGGCGAGTACTGGAGCACCTCACGGTGGAGGAGAACCTCAGAGCCGGAGCCTACATTGCCGCCAACGGTGCTCAGCTCAAATCGGACCTTGCGTATATCTACGAATATTTCCCGAAGCTCAAACAGTTACGAACCCAGACCAGCGGATACCTGTCTGGTGGAGAGCAGCAGATGTTGGTAGTGGGAAGAGCCCTGATGTCGCATCCTAAACTGATGCTACTGGACGAAGCCTCACTGGGGCTTGCCCCGCTTATGACCCAAGAGATTTTCGGAATCCTGAAGAGGGTCAATGAGGAAGAGAAGGTATCCATCCTTCTCGTTGAGCAGAATGCTAACGCAGCCTTGGGGCTGGCCCATTACGGCTATGTGGTCGAGAACGGCCGGATCGTGCTTGACGATACGGCCCAGAAGCTCCGCGACAATGCCGACGTGAGGGAATTCTATATGGGGCTCAGTGCCGTTGGCGAAGCGAAGAGCTATCGCGATATCAAGCATTATAAGCGACGGAAGCGCTGGCTCGGTTAAAAAGACTCTGGTTGATAGGTTTTAAAGGGGAGCCTTGGCTCCCCTTTATATCTCTACATTCCCTGTAGCTATCAGCGATCGCTCTTGCCGCGAAATAATTCACCGAAATCACCGTCGAATTCCTGAAGATAGGTGTACATATCGATCAAATCGTCGGAACTCACGGGATCTGAGAAGCGGCTTGCCTCGGCTTCGGTCAGGTCAGTACTCGCCTCGGTTAGTTTGCCTTCCTGAATCACTGCGGCTACCAGCCCTTGACTCTTGCAAGAAGAGCAGAAAAGCGACAGGAACCACATGTCTTCCCTGTGGCCAAGCACATTCATGTTTGTTGCCTCATAGCGCTTGCCACAGACGCCACACTTAATATTACCGAGCATTTTGCGTAGAAACTTGTCATCCATGCTATTTGGGTTTGTCGTCCTCGCTCCGACCCCTGTCCAGGTCGTGCAGATCAAGGTTATTAATGAATTCCGTGAAAGCGGACATTTTGCGCAATTCTTCCTCGGTAACTTCCTTCTTTTCATGCAGGGAAGCTTGCGCACTGGGTATCGGCTTACCCGTTTCCTGGTCAAACACAATCCCCGCTTTTTCCAAGACCTCCTCGACGGCATAGATTGGGACTTTGGCTCTCACTGCAAGAGCTATTGCGTCGCTCGGCCTGGAATCAACTTCAATTTCTTTTCCATTGACCGACAGGTTAATCTTTGCATAGAAAGTATCATTTTGGAGGTCGTTGACCACAATGGATACTACCTTGGCCCCCAGTGTTGAGATCATGGATGAAAGCAGATCGTGTGTGAGAGGACGCGGAACGGCAACCTCTTGCAGCTTGATGGCAATCGCATCAGCTTCCGCAGGACCAATCCAAATGGGCAGGTAACGTTCGGCTTCGTTATCCTTAAGGATAACTACCCGCTGGGAATTAACCACACTTACCCGTATGCTGTCGATAGTCATCTCAATCATTTTCCCATCTCCTAACCCACAATCTAGCTCTGATTTTAGTCGGGGTGCCGTTTTCTGTCAAATACGCTAAGACCCTCAAGCACGAGTGAAAACGACACCTGATCAGCCTACCGCCGGCCGTTGTCGGCGCCAACACATTTGGACGAATCATACCTGGTACCTATGAAGCTATTGCCAATCAATCTCAAGCGATTTACGCCTTTAAAGGTATAATTTAACTTTCCTTTTGAAAGTTTTTTTATTATACTGGAAATTCGATACCCATTTTCTACCTATTCCATACGTCCGAAGGTGCATAGGGTTTTAAGGAGGAGCTTCTCTTGATGAAAGATTATCGTGCCGATCAGATACGTAACGTGGTCCTGCTTTCGCATTCCGGGGCCGGGAAGACAAGCCTGACAGAGGCAATGCTTTTCTCGACGGGTGCCATCCCCAGACTAGGCAAGGCCGATGAGGGAACGACGGTGTCGGATAATGACCCGGATGAAATTAAAAGGCATATCAGTATCAACCTGTCCCTCCTCCACTGCAACTGGAAGGACACCAAGGTCAATCTTCTCGACACCCCGGGTTACGCAGATTTCATCGGCGGGGTCAAGGCCGGCCTGAGAGTGGCCGAGGGTTCGGTCGTTGTGGTCTGTGCAACCTCCGGAGTGGAAGTGGGCACAGAAACTGCTTGGCAATTTACAGAGGGAAGTTCTCTTCCCTGCCTGATATATATTAACAAGATGGACCGGGAAAATGCTGACTTCGCCAAAGCCGTGTCGCAAATCAACGAGGCGTTCGGCAATAAATGCGTCCCCATACAAGTGCCCATAGGTTCTCACAATACCTTTCAAGGCATCGTGGACATTATCACCATGAAAGCTTATATCGGAACCAAGGGCGAAGAGCAGCCTATCCCTGCCGATATGGACGATATTGTTGCCTCATACCGGGAGAAGCTTGCGGAAGCAGTGGCAGAAACGGACGAGGCCCTTACGGAGAAGTATCTTGAGGGAGAGAGCATAACATCTGAAGATATTCTTCGTGTACTCGGCAGCGGTATCAAGTCCAGGCAGATAGTCCCCATCCTGGCTGGCTCCGCCCTGCAGAATACCGGTATCACACAACTCTTGGAGGCCATAGACGCCTACATGCCATCGCCCAAGGATATCCAACCCGATGTATCCGATAAAGGCTCCCTGAGTGCCCTGGTATTCCTTACCAGTGCAGACCCATACGTCGGCAAACTGACCCATTTCAGGGTCTATTCAGGGACCATCGAGAGTAATGCCCAGGTATGGAACTGCACCAAGGACCAACCCGAGAGGGTAGGCCAGTTGTTCATGTTCCAAGGCAAAGGCCAGGAAGCCGTAGCAAAGGTAAGCGCGGGCGATATAGGCTCAGTTGCCAAGCTGGCGGTGACGGGAACCAGCGACACACTGGGCATAAAGGATGGTCCTGTCAAGCTCGAACCAATAGAGTTCCCGGAGCCGGTATACTCGTTAGCAATAAAGCCCAAGACGAAGACAGACGTCGACAAGCTGGGCACGGTATTGCCCCGCCTGATTGAAGAAGATCCAACTCTGCGCGTGCGCAAGGACCCTGACACGGGAGAGACCGTTCTTTCCGGAATGGGCGATTCACACTTGGACGTGGTCATAGACCGAATGCAGCGCAAATTCGGCCTTGGCGTCACGGGAGACCCGCCCAAGGTCCCCTACAAAGAGACGGTCAGTGTGACGACCAAAGCCGAATACAAGCATAAGAAGCAAACGGGGGGTCATGGCCAATATGGTCACGTATGTTTCGAGGTAGAACCGCTGCCGCGCAGCCAGGGTTTCGAATTCGCAGAAAAAGTAGTTGGCGGCTCAGTACCCAAGAACTACATTCCAGCCGTAGAAAAAGGCGTTATGGAAGCAAGGACCGAAGGCGTACTAGCCCGTTTCCCGGTCGTAGATGTTAAAGTCACGCTCTACGATGGAAGCGCCCACCCGGTGGACTCGTCGGAGATCTCTTTCAAGATAGCCGCGTCTCAGGCTTTGAAGAAGGGCTTATCTCAGGCCCGCCCCATTCTTCTCGAGCCCATCATGCATCTCGAGGTTGTGGTACCTGAGGCCTTTATTGGAGACATCATCTCTGACCTCAACACCAAGCGGGCCAAGGTGCTGGGCATGAACCCTGCCGACGGCAACCAGATAATCGAGGCACAAGTGCCCCTTGCAGAGCTACTCCGGTATGCTATCGACCTGAGATCCATAACCCAAGGTCGCGGCACCTACAAAGTCCAGTTCAGCCACTACGAGGAGGTCCCTTCCTACCAGGCAGAGAAGATCATGAGCGAGCGATCCGCAGAGAAGGGTTAGCCTCATCAGGCCGGGTCAAAGTGAATGCCCATTGACCGCTGCCCAAACCAGTTGGGGTAGCATGACCACCCGGTGATCGCCCTTGGACTGAAGCGCCGGTTGCAGGAAAGCTACACAGCCTGCACAAACCGTGACCATAATCCTGCTCCGCACCGAAGCGAGCAAGGCATCGAGTTGGTCAGGCCTTGTGCAGCAGAACCGGCTATCGATTTCGTTTACTTCCAAACCTTCTATGCGGTCCAAAAGGGCAGTAGCCGATTTCAGGTCAGGCATCAGACCCATTTTCTTGTAGTAAAATTGGCAGCCCTCGTAGTAGTCAACCTGCATCGGCAGCTTGCCTGCCTCGAAGAGCTGGCCCAGCAAGGTCGGAAACCAGACCACTTCCTCGGCTATGTCCATTCTCCGGTAGACTGCGTCACAGCTCACGCAAAAGGTGATGATCTTCTTTGCGCCAAGGCTCCTGACTTGTTGAAGATTTGCCATTACAAACTCATTGACGATGCCCTCGGCCTCTGCCATTTGCTCAGCGCCACTACTTCCGCCCTTCGTGGCCTGCCTGAGAATGAGGTTGCCGCAGCAGTGCTCCTTGGGCAACAGCGCATGATCGACCCCGAAATGTTTCAACAGGTGAGCAAAGGCCCGCATGTCTTCCGAGACCAGGGTGGGAAGAAAGCAACTGGCCAGCATTGCATATTCGGCCTTGCTCTTGACCTCGAAACCGAGGTCCTTCAGCAGGTCCATCCGGGCATCAACCTCGGACTGGCCCTGGACAAGCCCGCTCTCCCTGATATTGTCAATCATGGTGTAATCAAGCATGTGGAACCTCCGGCCTGCCGTCTAATCGTGTGCTTCAGGTTAAAGCGTCAGCCTGAGTATGTCAAGGCGCGGCATGGCCAGGTACGAATGCCATATAGGTCCACACAGTCCGGTGCAGCCCTGCCCCCCAGTGTCTCCAGGCCCATATGACTCAAAGACCAAGGTTTCCGTGTTACCCCGGCGTCTGGGCACCTTGAATCGGTCCAGTCTTCGTGCCCACCGATAATATAGCCGACACTCTTTGTTAACCAAGGAGTGACTCTGATTAACGCATCTTAAACCGCTAATGTGGTATGAATTCTATATGGTAGAGGTTATCGTATTTGGCTTCAAAACTGATCAAGCGAAGTGAGGGCCATGATGAGGCATGAACAAGCACAATTGGGACTACGGGAATTATCAGTTGAGCGTGATCCGAACGAGACCCTGGAACGGCCGCCCGTTCTGCAAGGACACACATACGACCCGCAGGAAGCCTATAAGGCCAGAGACAATGACCGGTTGCTGACTTTGAGAATTGAAGCAAACATGGCCTGCAACCTGAACTGCCGGTACTGCCCAGAAAGAGACCCGGATGAAGCCGCCGTTGAACTGCCCTATGACAAGATGGTATCGGTTGTAAGACAGGCCAGAGAGTTGGGTGCAGAATCCATAGTCATACTGGGAGGCGAACCGACCATGTATTCTCGCTTTCGGGATCTCATCAACGCCGCGTACTTACTGGGCATGAGGCCGGTTATAGTCTCGAACCTGATGGATATAGATGCGGAAACGGCCCGGTTCCTGTCCGCCAGCAACGCCTCCGTACTGGGCAAGGTAGACTCCTTTTACAGGGAATTGCAGGACTTCCTATCGGGCAAAAGAGGGGCCTGGGAACGCATCCGGCAGGGTCTCCACAACTTGAAACAGGCAGGTTTCACCCGGCCAGCCGACCCACACAGGTCCAGACTAGGGCTCTCCTTTGTGGCAAACAGACTAAACATGGTGGAGATGGACGAGATGTGGCATTTCTGCCGCCAACATGACATCTTCCCCAATCTGGAACTTCTTCCCCCTCCCGGCAAAGCCGGATATTCCAATCAGAGCCAAGCGCTGTCCCTGGAAGAGATAGAGGAATGCAAACTGAGGATTCTGCGCCTCGACAGGGACTACTACGGGTTCGACTGGCTGCCTTACACTCCCGTACCGGGAAGTGCTTGCCTGCAGTATCTCTATAGTCTGTACGTAACAGTACGGGGCAATGTCAGGCCTTGTTGCTCAACCAGGCTTGAGGAAAATCCGGACTTGCACCAAGACAACACATACCCGTACAACATTCATCGCATGTCTTTGCGTGACATTTATGGGTCCTCTCTGTTCCGGCAAATAAGAAACGTGGATAGAAATTTGGAGGGGAAATGCGGTGATTGTGAAAATCTATCCGAATGCATTGGTTGCAGGGGGCAAGCCTACAGTGTTGCGACTGGCAAGGGGCAGGACCCGATGCGAGCCCTGCAAAGTGAATGCCCGCTCTGTTTCAGAGACGCCAAACCATGACCACCCTTGGAATAAGAGCCCAAGCTCCCCCGCTGGCGGCTGCGATGAGGAGACTTATTGCGTATGTAAGAGACCGGCCCTGGGGCCGGCCTCCATAACTACCAGAATCTATGAGAAGCGCCCGTTAGGCGAGTAACTCTTTGAGCTTCTGCGTAAAGGCCGGAAGCGCCTGTTTCCAGTCGCCCACAATACCATAGTCGGCTTCCCTGAAAATGTTTGCTTCGGGGTCCTTGTTGATGGCCACAATGGTCTTGGAGCCGGAACAGCCAGCCATATGCTGGCTGGAACCCGAGAGCGCCACGGCTATGTAAAGGTCAGGCGTCACAATCTTGCCGGTAAGCCCCACCTGTGTTGTAGAAGGAATCCACCCATTATCAACTGCGGGACGGGTCGACCCGACGGCACCTTTGAAGAGGCGCGCTAAGGCTTCCAATTGTTGGAAGCCCTCTGGTGCACCCATACCCCGGCCTCCGCCAATTACAACAGGAGCATCTTCCAGCTTGACGCCGACAACCTCTTCCTTCACTTTCTGGACGAATTTTGCTTTGATCATGGAAGGATCCAGGCCAGCTGCTACTTCAATGACTTCCCCCTTTCTGGAATCATCTTTTGGCAGGGGAGACATCGATTTGGAGCGCACTGTCACGATTTGCGGCATTCGGTCAGAGGTGAAGACAGCCCTGGCATTACCGCCATACACTGACCGGGTCTGAAGCAACAGTTTGGTATCCGGATCAATCGCCAGTTCAACACAATCTGTAGAGACAGCCGTGCCCAGACGGAAAGCCAGCCTGGGAGCCAGGTCTCGTCCTACGGGTGTCTGGCCATAGAGAATCACTTTGGGCGAAATTTCTTCAGTTACCTTCTGAGCGGCAGCCAGATACGCCTCAGCCTGGTAGTCCTGCAGCAGCGGGTCATCCACAACATAAGCCTTGTCCGCACCCCAGGCAATCGCTTCCTCAGCCAGGCCTTTGACGCCGCTACCCAATAATGCTACGGAAAGGTCTTCACCAAGCCCGTCAGCCAGTTGCCTGCCGCAGCCCAAAAGTTCCGTAGTGATACCGGCTAGTTTCCCTTCAACTATATCGGCAAAAACCAAGACGCCCTTACTATCTGCCATCGGTTCCTCCTTCAGTAAGTTCGGTTAAAGTCGTATCTTCCTGGGCATTCTTCTGGAGTGACATGAAGTCCTCCAGCAATTTGACTGCTGCCGGAGAGCCCTCTTCGGCAGCCTCCTTCAGCCTGGCGTATAAGTAGTCCATGGTAAGTCCGCAAGGCATTACGCCTACTTTCTCCAAGGTCCAACTAGATAACCTTGGCCTCCCTTAGTTTAACGGCCAGATTCGCAGCCGCTTCAGCCACGTCCTCACCCTCAATAATTTCACATTTTCCAACCTTCACCGGTTGGAAGAGCTTGCCAAGTTTGGCCCGCCGGCCTTGGGCGCCAATCTGAGAAGCATCCACTTCTATGTCGGCCGGCTTCCAGACCGTGGGCTGTATCTTGGCAGCCTTCATGATGCCTTTTAATGGAGCGTATCGCGGTTCTCCAAATTCGTTGGTGATTGTAAGTACGCAAGGCGTAGGTACTTCCACAATTTCATGCCCATCTGCAACCATGCGTTCGACGGTGAGTTTGCCATCAGCTACGTCCACCTTCTTCACCAGCGTCACGACAGGAATGCCAAGTATTTCTGCAATACCGATGCCTACCTGGCCGGCATCCCAGTCCGCCGCCTGCCTGCCACAGAAAATGATATCAAATTGCCCTATTTTCTTGACGGCCATGGCGAGGGCATAGGCTGTAGACCAGCTGTCGCCATCTTCATAGGCCTGGTCTTCCAGCAGGACCAACTGGTCAGCCCCCATGGCCAAGGGTTTCTTGACCACATCCCGCACCAGGTTATTACCCAGGCTCAAGACAGTGATCTTTCCACCTTTGCCATCCTTGACCCGGAGCGCGGCCTCAACAGCAATCTCATCGAAAGTGCTGATTACCGGCGGTACACCGGGTGGGGGAACTACCTTGTTGGTGCTGGGATCTACCTTGAAAGTCGCTGGTGGGGCTTCAGGATCAGGTACCTGCTTGGCGCAAACAATCATCTCCATGAATACTTTCCTCCTGTAGTAACCGTGTAGAGTTGCCGGTATCTAACCAAGCTTCATTGTACCCAAGCGCGACTGAGGCTGTCAAGGAAAGCCCGATCCGGCTTTGTGGACCGGCGGCCATAGTTCCTGAACCCGAAATGGTAAATTGTACGTAATTGCGCTGTTATAAATCGTAGTAATACTATATTCACACAATAATAGTATTAGGGATGTTACCGTGACCCTCACATGAGTAAAGCGGTTCGGTTGCGAACACTGTCAATGTTGTTGGCAACAGTCACTTATGTCATAATAGATGCCACAGGATTGTAATGCGAGCATATGTGGTGTAGAGGCATTCGAGGGGCAACACAGGCCGCGGACAACACGAGAACCGAGATACTAACCGCCACCAAAGAGTTGATCAATGGCATTATCGAGGTTAACCGGGTCGAGACGGACGCCATTGCCTGTGCTTTTTTTACTGCTACGCCTGATTTGAACGCCGAATTTCCAGCCCTGGCTGCCCGACAGTTGGGATGGGTCAATGTCCCGCTGATGTGCAACCAGGAAATGGATGTGCCACAGAGCATGCCCAGGTGCATCAGGGTTCTTATCCTGGTTAATACGGATAAAACGCCCGACGACATAGTTCATGTCTACCAGAGAGGAACGGAGGTGCTGAGAAAGTATATGGGGGAGGAGAAGTAGATGATTGTGGTAATGAGCACCGGCTCCGGTGAGAAAGAGATCAAAGAGGTTGTCAAGCGTTTGGAGCAGGCCGGATTCAAGGGACACCTGTCCACAGGCGTTGAGCGCACGGTCATAGGGGTGGTCGGTGCAGCACCTGGACTTTCAGACTTGCGAGAGACTCTTGTACTCCTGCCCGGGGTAGATGATGTTGTTCCCATAAGCAAACCATACAAGCTTTCCAGTCGCGAGTTTCAACCAGTAAATACGGTCGTGAACGTGAACGGAGTCCGCATCGGCGGGGGCCAGTTGGTAGTCATGGCCGGGCCCTGTGCCGTGGAGACTGAGGAGCAGGCCATGAGCACGGCTCATGCTGTTAAAGCGGCCGGAGCCAGCATCCTGCGAGGGGGTGCATATAAACCAAGTACCTCGCCCTACCAGTTCCGAGGTCTGGGGGAAGAGGGGCTTAAGCTCCTGGCCATGGCCAGGCAGGAGACCGGATTGCCCCTGATTACGGAAGTGCTAAGTCCCGGTGATGTAGACCTGGTAAGCCAGTATTCGGATATTCTCCAGATCGGCACACGCAACATGCAGAATTTTGTTCTCTTGGACGAAGTGGGCAAGAGCAACAAACCCGTCCTACTGAAGAGAGGGCTGTCCGCTACAATTCAGGAATGGCTACTTGCCGTCGAGTATGTACTGTCGCAGGGAAACCGGCAGGTCATCCTTTGCGAACGGGGTATACGCACTTTTGAAACGCACACGAGGAACACCATGGACATAAGCGCTATCCCCGCCATCCATTCGCTTAGCCATCTGCCCGTTATCGCCGATCCGAGTCATGGCACCGGCAGACAGGACCTGGTAACACCCATGTCCCTTGCCTCGGTAGCTGCCGGAGCGGACGGGTTGATGATCGAAGTGCATCCGACACCCCACCTTGCATTGAAAGATGGGGCGCAATCTCTTGATTTTGAACAATTCTCAGAGCTCATGAACAGAATCGCGCCTGTGGCAGCAGCAGTGGGGCGCAACATAGCCGGGAGGGAAAGCTGAGGTCCACTCCCGTGATGCAGGTAGAAGAAGAACTTGCTCGGTTCAAGCCGGAGCGCGACACGGTGTTGACCATTGGCGTCTTCGATGGCGTCCATCTTGGCCACCAGCACCTCATTCGCTATGTTATCAGGCAGGCCCTGGCAAAGGACTACCTGGCCGGCGTAGTGACCTTCCGCAACCATCCACTGGATGTGCTGGCACCGCACCAGAAACGCCTCCGCCTGACCGCAGTGGAGGAGCGCACCAGACTTATGCTCGCTTTGGGCATGAACTTTGTAGTGCCACTGACGTTCACTCCGGAACTGGCCCGGCTCCCAGCTCGAGATTTCGTAATTCTGCTTCAAGAGAAACTGAACATGAAAGGCCTGGTCATCGGCCCGGATTTCGCTCTGGGACGACAACGAGAAGGCAATGTCTTCCTTCTGCGACAACTGGGCAAGGAACTGGGTTTCTGGGTAGAGGTCATGGCACCCATGATGGTTGGCGGGGAGATTGCCAGCAGCACGAGGACACGCGAGGCACTAGCCCAGGGAGATATGCCCAAGGTTAGACAGTTGCTGGGTCGAAATTACACGCTTAAAGGCAGTGTCGGCCACGGCGATGAAAGAGGCAGAGAACTCGGGTTTCCTACTGCTAACCTGGAGGTCAACTCGGGGCAGGCAATACCGGCAGACGGTGTATACGCAACCAGGGCACACTTGGGCAACGAGGTCTACCCGGCAGTGACCAACATCGGCATGAGACCCACCTTCGGTGGTACCAAGCGGACGGTGGAAATCTACCTGCTCGATTTCCAGGGCAGCCTTTACGGACAGGATCTGCGTGTAGAACTGGTAGACCGGCTACGCCCCGAAAAACGATTCGCTAATGCCCAGGAACTAACTGCACAAATAAGCAATGACATAGAAGAAGCCAGGGCTATCCTTGGAAGGAGCGAGCCTTGAGCCAAACAGCCTCAGAATCTCTGCTTAAGCGCGGTGTTTCCGAAATCATCGTCGAGCAGGAATTGGTTGACTTGCTGCAAACAGGGAAAAGCCTCCGCCTCAAACAGGGCTTCGACCCGAGCGCGCCTGATATACATCTAGGCCATGTGGTCGGCCTCAGGAAGCTTCGGCAATTCCAGGAGCTGGGGCATCAGGTCGTGCTGATAGTCGGCGACTGGACGGCCCAGATTGGGGATCCCAGCGGCCAGTCCGCAACCAGGCGCATGCTTTCCGCAAAGGAGGTCATGGCCAACGCCCGGACCTACATGGCCCAGTTCTTCCAGGTAGTGGACAAGGCCAAGACAGAAGTCAGGTGGCAGAGCGAGTGGTTCGCCAACTTCGATCTGGCTGACGTGGTCCGGCTCACCAGCAAGTTCACCGTCGCCCAGTTCCTGGCCCGCGAGGACTTTAACAAGCGTTTCCGGGAAGGCCGCCCTATCGCCGTGACTGAACTCCTGTACCCCCTCATGCAGGCCTATGATTCTGTGGCTATCGAGGCCGACGTGGAGTTCGGAGGAATTGACCAGAAATTCAATTGTCTGGTGGGCAGGGAATTGCAGGAAATGATGGGGCAGCGCCGGCAGCAAATATTCCTAGTCCCGCTTCTGGTGGGCACCGACGGCAGCCAGAAAATGAGCAAAAGTCTCGGCAATTACATAGGTATCAACGAGCCTGCGGAGATCATGTTCGGGAAGGTGATGTCCATTCCCGACACCTTGATATTCACCTATTTCGAGTTGCTGACCGACGTGCCGAGCAAAGAACTGGCTGACATGCGAACTGCGATGGTATCCGACAGGGTGAACCCGATGGACTTGAAAAAACACCTGGCCAGAGAAATCGTGTCGCAGTTTCAAGGGCCAGGACCGGCGAACCTGGCGGAGGAAGAGTTTGCCAGGGTTTTTCAGCAACGGGCAACACCGGACGATATACCCGAATTTGACCTGACCCCTGAAATGCTCAAGGAGCTGCAGGGGCCTGTAAGTGTGGACAAGGCTGCCTTTGCAGCAGGCGGCTACCTGGTATCCGTGCCCCTTCTGCTGGAACGTTCAGGCCTGGCCAGCAGCCGTGGCGAGGCCAGGAGATTGATAGCCCAAGGTGCTGTAGACATCGATGATACCCGAATCGATGTTCCGGAATGGTCGATCCGGCCCGACAGCATTATCAAGGTGGGCAAGCGCCGCTTTCTGAAAGTGGTTGCCAGATAGACCGGTGGCGTTGTCCTCCTTGGTGATAAGCATATATCCAGGTCCATGATATAAAGGAGTGGAGGAACACTATGCAGCTACGTATACCCGGACCAACGCCCTGCCCGGAAGAAGTGTTACAGGCACAGACCCGGCAGATGATCAATCATCGCGGCAAAGACTTTGCCGAACTCATTGTCAGGTTGACCCAACAACTGAAGACCTTCTTCCAAACCACGAATGACATATATATACTTACCGGCTCCGGTACGGGAGGACTGGAAGCTGCCGTAGTCAACACTCTGTCGCCCGGCGACAAAGTTCTCGGCATATCAATCGGCTCTTTCGGGGACAGGTTCGCAGAAATAGCGCGACAGTATGGAGCGGACGTCAACAGGATTGATTTCGAATGGGGGACCGCTGCCGACCCGGACAAAGTGAAACAGGTGCTGAAGAAGGACGGTCCCTTCCGGGCAGTGCTCGTTACTCATAACGAGACCTCGACGGGAGTAACCAACGATCTGGCAGAAATCAGCAAGGTGGTCAAGGAGACTGATTCGCTGCTTCTTGTTGACGGGGTTAGCAGCGTTGGCTCGATAGACCTGCCCGTGGACCGATGGCAATGCGATGTTGTGATAACAGGCTCCCAGAAAGGCTGGATGACTCCTCCAGGCCTGACCATGTTAAGCATGAGCCAGGATGCCTGGAGGGCCTTCGAACAAGCTAAGATGCCCCGTTTCTACTGGGACTTGGGCAAGGCCCGGCGGTTCCTCGAGGAGAAGAAGCAGACTCCCTGGACTCCAGCGATTTCCACCCTCTACGCCCTTGGTATTGGTATGGACATGATGGAGAAGGAGACCCTGCCCAAGATAATCGAACGTCACACCCGTACGGGCGCGGCAGCCCGAGCTGCCGTCAAGTCACTGGGCTTGACACTCTTTGCAGAAGAGGCGCACGCCTCCAATACGGTGACCGCTATTAACGGTCCCCAAGGCGTTGACGTCAAGAAGATGCTTCAGTTGATGCGGGAAGAATACGGCGTTGTTCTCTCAGGCGGCCAATCCCGCCTGGAGGGCAAGATATTCCGTATCGGTCACCTAGGCTGGGTATCCGAGGCCGACATAGAGGAGGTCAAGAGGGTACTGCAGTCGGCACTGGCCAGGGTCGCACCGACCCGGTCCGCTGCATGAAGCATTCTCGTCAAGGGGGTTAAAGTGGTCAAGATTCTCGTAACTGAGCCGGTAGCGCCTGACGGCATCAAGATTATGGAGGAGGTGGGGCAGGTAGACATAAAGACAGGAATGACTCCGCAGGAGTTGGTTGCCTGTATCGGTGATTACGATGCCCTGCTGGTGCGCAGCGAAACAAAGGTGACCAGGGAAGTCATAGAGGCTGGCAAGAAACTGCAGGTGATCGGCCGGGCCGGTGTTGGTGTCGACAATATAGACATCGACGCCGCCACTCAGAAAGGTGCCATCGTTGTCAATGCTCCCGAAGCAAATACGATTGCCGCTGCTGAACATACCATCGCTTTGATGTTCGCCGTGGCCAGGCACATTCCTAGGGCCCATGCCCACCTTAGAGAAGGCCATTGGGCGCGGCAGAAGTTTGTAGGGGTCGAACTCCGTAACAAGACCCTGGGGCTTATCGGGCTCGGCAATGTGGGTTCTGAGGTGGCTCGCAGAGTGCAGGCCCTTCAGATGAAGGTCATAGCCCATGATCCCTTTGTGTCCCCGGAGTACGCGGCCAACCTGCACGTGGAACTCGTTTCAATGGAAGACCTGCTCACGGTCTCTGATTTCATCTCCCTGCATTTGCCTTCGACGCCTTCGACAAGGAACCTCATAGGGCCCAGGGAACTAGCCCTGGTCAAACCTACGGTGCGTATGATCAATTGCGCTCGGGGCGAACTCATAGACGAGCAGGCACTCTGCCAGGCACTGCAAGAAGGCCGCATTGCCGGTGCAGCAGTGGATGTCTTTGCCAAGGAGCCTCCTGTCGACTGCCCCCTGTTGGCCATGGACCAGGTTATAGCCACCCCTCACCTGGGTGCTTCCACGCAGGAAGCCCAGGTAAACGTGTCCATTGATGCCGCCAGGCAGATCGTGGCAGTCCTCAGGGGGGAGCCCCCGCGTTATGCCATTAACACCCCTCTCATTCCGGCAGAGACCCTGTCTTTGCTGGCGCCCTTCTCCGGTCTGGCAGTGGTGACAGGAAGAGTTGTTACACAGCTGATGGAGGGTCAGGCCAGCAGCATCTCTATAAGCTACGAAGGGGAACTCGCTCAATTTGATGTTAGGCCCCTCAAGGCT
The DNA here is from genome assembly GCA_003551705.1 of Chloroflexota bacterium. Taxonomy (GTDB): domain Bacteria; phylum Chloroflexota; class Dehalococcoidia; order UBA2247; family RBG-13-53-26; genus PUNJ01. Next base: position 30,748 of record PUNJ01000200.1, read on the forward strand.
GCAGTCCTGCGCGGCCTTCTTGAAGAGACCAGCGAGGAAAGAATCAATCTGGTCAACGCAACCATCATCGCCCAGCGCCGCGGGCTGAAGGTCGTGGAGCATAAGGACCCAACTTGCCAGAGCCACCCAAGTCTGATTACCGTTACGGTCACAACTACCACCGGGTCCATTACTGTTTCTGGCACGGTTATGCGAGGAGAAGCCCATATCGTCAGAGTAAAGGACTACTGGGTGGACCTGGTACCCAACGGGAGGTTCTTCCTGTTCAGCGATCATCTTGACAGGCCCGGGCTCATTGGGTCCGTCGGCATGGTAACCGGCAGTGCGGATATCAATATCAGTTCCATGCAGGTGGCACGCCTGAAACCACGGGGTACCGCTTTGATGATCCTGGAACTGGACGAGCCCCTGAAAGACGAGCACATTCAGCAACTCCTGTCCATCCCTGACGTGTATACCGCCAAGATTGTGCAGCTGTAGTGCGGGCATCCAGGGCCCTTGGTTTGGAGCTTTCGTCCGGGGCCCCTTCTTTGTCTCAGGAGCCATGCTTCAGGGCCAGCCCAGGACCAGCCCGAAGCTGGCAATGATGAACCTGATGCCGAAGGCGGCCAGGACCAAAGCACAGAAGCCAAAGACCGCCCTGTGCACTACCGGCGTCCAGAACCGCTTGGTCCGGAAGACCACTACCGAGATGAGCAACAGCCAGGCTGCATCCGCCAGCCAGTGTACAGCCCCCAGCGTCAGAATCCCCGCGTGGCCGAAATCGTGGGCATCCATGACAAGCGCAGCTCCCACAGTTGCCCACCATACGTAGAAATAAGGGTTCGTCAGGCTCGTTATAGCGCCGGCGGCCAGAGGCCCGCGGCCCACCAGCGCGCTTTCTTTCTCTGAGGAAGCCGGATGCGCCTTCAGGACCTGAAACGCCATCCAGATGAGGATGGTCCCTCCCGCAAAGCCCACTGCTATACGTACGCCGGCCATATCCAGAAGATAGCCGAAGCCGAAGAATATCAGGACTATCATGGGCATTTCGACCATGGCGTGGCCGGCGGCCACCAGGGCCCCAGCAGTCTGCTTACGGGCACCGTTCGAAATGGTGACAGCCGTGGTCGGCCCGGGCATCATGACTCCGGAGAGAGATATGCCAAGGACGCTGACAGCATACAACGCCAGCGAGGCTTCACTCATAGGCTATTATCCTGACCAATCGTGGGCTAGCCGTGCGGGGAGCAGTTTACATTCCGGTACGAGTCAGCTATAGTCTACCAGGGAGTGACGGAACATGGCAATCAAGGACCGACAAGAGCGAGACCATCTGGAAGAGTTCAGGGCAAGAGTGGTGAGCGAACCGATAAGCACGTTTCTGGGCATGGAGTTGATAGAGGTCTCCCCCGGCTATGCCAAGGTGGTTATGCAGATGCGACCCGAATTTCAGACCTTTACGGGCTTCATTTTCGGAGGCATACTCATGTCCCTGGCTGACCAGGCCTTCGCCTGTGCGGTGAATTGCGCCGATCGCACCAGCATTGCCACTCAATTCAATATCCACTTCTTAGCCGGCCCCAGCCCGCAGGATGTTTTGACTGCCGAGTGCCGGGCCGTCCGGCAAGGCCGGAGAGTGGACAGTTGCGAGATGTCGGTTACTAACCAGGACGGCAAGCTCATGGCCCGAGCTACAGGCACGGCAATTCCAATAACCTGACCACAACGGTACTGGCCCGAGCCGAAGCTCGGGCCATTTTTCTTCTTATGCAAGACCCCGGGTACCGCCTATGGCGCCAGGAATTATCCTTTCAGCTTCTGCACCTGTACCGCGCACACCTTCAATTCTGGTGTCTTGGCCACAGGGTCAAGCGCAGGACTGGTAACCACATTGGTAGGGCTATCAGCGAAATGGAAGGTCATGAACACCACGCCCGGAGGTGAGTCCTTCGTCAACTTGGCATCGGCAGTCACCAGTCCTCGGCGGGACTTTACTTGTACCCGGTCCCCATTAGCTATGCCAAGCGCAGCAGCATCCGTGGGATTCATTTCAAGAAGTTCCCGGTCACGCAGCATGTTGAGCCCTTCGACTCTTCCCGTCATTGTACTGGTATGATAGTGATAGAGGCTGCGCCCGGTAGTAAGGACGAAGGGATACTCTTCATCGGCGCACTCAGCAGGGGGCTTGTATTCCAAGGGCATAAGCCGCCCCTTACCGCTAGCGGTGAGGAAGCGCTCCGTATGGAGGACCGGCGTTCCGGGGTGTTCCGGGCTGGGACATGGCCATTGCAGTCCTCCGGCCTCCAAACGCTCGTAGGAAATGCCCTGATAACTGGGAGTCAGCGATGAGATTTCTCCCATGATTTCGGCTGGGTGACCGTAGTCAAAGCCCTTCCCGCCCAGCTTCTTGGCTATCTCACAGGTTATCCACCAATCAGGCCGGGAGTTGCCGCGAGGCTCTAGTGCTTTTCGCACTCGCTGTATGCGCCTTTCAGTGTTAGTGAAGGTCCCATCCTTCTCGGCAAAGGTGGCTGCCGGCAAGACAACGTCGGCCAGCATGGCGGTCTCTGTGAGGAAGATGTCCTGGACGACCAGAAAGTCGAGAGCTTCCAGGGCCTCTTTTGCATGGCTGGCATCAGCCTCGCTCAATACGGGGTTTTCACCGACAACATAAAGGGCCTTGACTCGCTTTTCAAGAGCAGCGCCCAGGATCTCGGTGAGGGTCAGCCCGGGAGTGCTGCTCAGGCTGCAACCCCAGGCAGCTTCGAACTTCTCCCTGATCTCGGCACTGTCCACCTTCTGGTAGCCAGGGTAGACATTGGGCAGGGCTCCCATGTCACAAGCACCCTGCACGTTATTCTGCCCTCTGAGAGGGTTGACTCCGGATGAAGGCTTGCCGATATTGCCGGTAAGCATTGCCAGGTTGGCAAGGGCCAGGACATTGTCCGTGCCGTGTGAGTGCTGAGTAATGCCCATGCAATAGAGGATGGACGCCGGGCTGTTGCCGGCAAGCATGCGAGCAGCCTCCGCTATCTTGCCCTGCGGCACGCCGGTAACCTGCTCGACGAAGTCAGGGTCGAAAGCCTTCAAGGACTCCTTGAAGGCGTCCAGGTTCTCACATCTTTCCTCGATAAAGGACGAGTCGACTAGTCCCTCATCCATAATGACACGCGCCATGCCCATGAGGAGAGCAACGTCGGTGCCCGGGCGATGCCGGAGCCAGACATCGGCTACGCTGCACAGTTCGATCCTTCTCGGGTTAGCGACTATGAGCTTGGCCCCATTCCGGGCCGCCTTCTTCACCCGCAGCCCGATTACAGGGTGGGTGACAGTAGTATTACTGCCGATGGAAAGGATGCAAGCGGCATCCTCTATCTCGTTGATGGAATTCGTCATTGCGCCGCTGCCGAAGCTTGTGGCTAGACCAGCCACAGAAGGAGCATGTCAGAGGCGGGCGCAGTGATCAAGGTTATTGGTACCCATTACCGCCCGGGTAAATTTCTGGACCACGTAGTTGTCCTCGGTGGTGATCCTGGCCGACGCAAAGGTGGCAAACTGGTCACCCTTATAATCGGTCAGCTTGCTGGCAACAAGGTCAAGCGCCTCCTCGAAGGTTGCCTCGACAAATGCGCCATTTCTTTTGATCAGCGGAGAGGTCAATCTATCGGGATGGTTGACAAAATCGTAGCCGAAGCGGCCCTTCACGCACAGATTGCCCCGGTTGGCCGGGCTGTTAACGTCGCCCCTTACCCTCACGATGCGGCCGCCGCGGACGCCGAGTTTAATGCCACAACCAACCCCGCAATAGGTGCAAACCGTGCTGACTTCACGCGTGGGTCTTTCTGCATTCTTGGGCACCAGTGCCCCGACCGGGCAGCGGGCCACGCATTCACCACAAGATACACACCTGGACTGCAGGATGGGTTTGCCCCCAACGGTTGCTACCAGGGTCCCGGTACCCCGGAAGGCAAAGTCGATGGCACCTACATTCAGTATCTCTCCGCAAGTCCGTATGCAGATACCGCAAAGCACACACTTGTTGAGGTCACGTATGAAGAAGGGATTGGAATCGTCGATTGGCAGGTCCTTGATCACTCGTTTCAACCTTTTGAGGCGGCCTTCTTCGATCCCGATGTAGGAGGCTACGTCCTGGAGCTTGCAATCGGTGTTCCTGGCACACTCAAGACAATCAACGTGGTGGCTTGCAATTAGCAGTTCCGCGGCAATGCGGCGTACCTTATTGACCTCGGGACTTTCCGTTATTATCTCGAGCCCTTCCTCGACAGGTACTTTGCAAGAAATCGAAAGGCCCTTCCCTTTAATCTCAACCATGCACAGCCGGCATCCTCCAAAGGGTTCCAGGTCCGGATGGTCGCAGAGGTGGGGGATGTAGATGCCGTGCTTAAGCGCCGCCTTGAGTATCGTGTCTCCCTTGTTTGCCTTTATCTGTGTACCGTCAATTGCAAACTTGATCTCGTCAAGCATTGTCAGCCTCCGTTAGCCTTCCTGGAATACACTCCACCGCCCCAAACCGTTCCGGACATACGCTCATGCATACGCCGCACCGGATGCACTTGTCCTGATCGATGACATGGACTTCCTTTTTGGCGCCCCGTATGGCATCCACAGGGCACTCCCTGAGACATATCATGCATGCCTTGCATTTGTCCGCTGAGATGACGTATGAAATGAGGTCCTTGCAGACGCGGGCTGGACACTTCTTCTCATGAATATGAGCTTCATATTCATGCCGGAAGTAGCGGATGGTGGTGAGTGCGGGGTTGGGAGCACTCTGCCCCAGGCCGCAAATTGAACCTGTTTTTATGGCTTCGCCCAACTCAAGGAGCATGTCGATATCATCCGGATCACCCTCGCCGGCAACAATGGCTTCCAGGGTCTGTAGCATCTGCAGGGTCCCCAGCCGGCACAGGGAGCACTCACCGCAGGACTCTTTCTGGGTGAAGTCCAGGAAGTAACGTGCCACGTCCACCATGCAGGTATCCTCGTCCATGACTACCATGCCGCCTGAACCCATGATCGCGCCGGCCGCAGTCAGCTTGTCAAAATCAACCTGGGTATCCAGCAGTTCCGCCGGCAGGCACCCGCCTGAGGGGCCTCCGGTCTGCACGGCTTTGAAGGCTTTTCCTTTGGGAATTCCGCCGCCGATGTCGTAGATGATCTGTCGCAGAGTAGTGCCCATGGGTACTTCTATCAGGCCGCAATTCGCCATCTTGCCGGTCAGAGAGAAGACTGCCGTGCCCTTGCACCTTTCGGTACCCAGGCTGGCAAATTGGTCGGCCCCCTTGGTGAGGATCCACGGGACGATCGAGTAGCTTTTTACATTATTAAGCAGGGTGGGCATATCCCACAGTCCCACCTCCGTCGTTCTAGGACGGGGAAGGGGCTTGGGCATTCCCCGTTTGCCTTCAATGGACAGGACAAGGGCAGTGGACTCGCCACAGACAAAGGCGCCAGCGCCCTGGAATATCTCCAGGTCAAAATCGAAACCGCTTCCCAGTATATTCTTGCCCATGAGTCCCTTTTCCTTGGCCTGGGCAGTAGCGTTCTCCAGCCGCTCCACCGCCAAGGGGTACTCAGCACGGACGTAAATGTAGCCTTTCTGCGCACCAATGGCGTACCCGGCTATAGTCATTCCCTCCACTACAGAGTAAGGGTCCCCCTCCAGGACGGACCGGTCCTGAAATGCCCCGGGGTCTCCTTCATCCGCATTACAGACGACATACCTCACATCGCTGGGGACCCGCCGGCAGGAGTCCCATTTACGGCCGACCGGGAAGCCGGCACCACCAAGGCCCCGTAGTCCTGAGCGGGTAATCTCGTCGATGATATCCTCGGGAGACATACCGGAAACAACTTTGTTGAGGGCCTGGTAGCCCCCGGTGGCGATATAGTGGTTGATATTGGACGGGTCGACTACTCCACAATTGAACAGTATTCGCCTCACCTGGAATTTGAGCATGGGTAAGTCGGACATGGCAGTAAGGCCATCGACCTGGCCATCTCCGGCAGCACCGAGGGCATGCTCAGCCACGGGACTCCCCTTGACTATGTGCTCCTCAACCAGTTTCCCTGCCATTTCAGGAGTGACATTGCGGTACCAGACACTGGGTCCACCCGGTCCCTTGATCGTAATCAGGGGCTCTGCATCACATAAACCGAAACAACCGGTCTCCATGATGTTGGCCTCAATCTCGCGCTCTTTCAGCTCATTCCGGAGCGCCTCCATTACCTCCATGGCTCCAGCAGCACGGCCACAAGTCGCTGTACCCACAACGATCGATGGTTTCGCACTTGCCTGAAGTGCGTCCCATTCCTCTTTAGCTGTTTGCGCTATCTCTTCAAACTTCATTTGCCTTCTCTTTTGCCAGTAAGTCCTTTACTTTCTTGGGATTCAGCTTGGCTTCGACCTTCCCATTCACGGTGAGGCAAGGAGCCAGAGCACAGCACCCGATGCAGGCCACCGTCTCCAGCGTGTACTCCAAGTCGGGAGTGGTGCCTCCGTCCTCTATAGACAGCTGCCTGCTTACTTCGTCAAGAATCATGGGTGCGCCGCGTACGTGGCAAGCGGTCCCACGGCAGACCGATATCAGGTTCCTGCCCTGCGGGACAAAACGGAATTGGGTATAGAAGGAAGCCACACCGAAGACCGTGCTTTCAGGCACATGGGTGAACTCAGCAACCTCAGCTATGACATCATCAGACAGGTAACCGAATTTCTCCTGAGCCTCCTGCAGAATCGGTATCAACTCGCTTCTCCTTCCCGTGTGGGTCGATAGAATCTCTGCCAGGTGATCTTCCATACTACCTCCAGTACTCGTGAAAATGGACAGATATCATTACCCCCTCATGGGCCCCGGTTGAGATTTGTGCCGGTTGGGATTCTATCCAATGTAATGACGATAAATTAGCCAAGCTGGCCCGCCCGTCTTAGTAGGGCTCCAGAGATGGTATGGGGCTCTGCCATAGCTAACATAGCACGAAAGCGGGTCGCTTGTAAAATATGACGGCTCTCAAGCCATCTTGTTGTTTCTGAGCCAGCCGAACTGGAAGAATGGTCAACTCGGGGTGGGAATCCGAAGTCGTTCAGGCACCAACCATATCATCCCCGGGAGTCCAGGTCACGGTAGAGGCCATGCTCATGAATGTAGCGCTCCACGGCGGCCGGCACCATGCCGGTTATGGGCTCACGGCGGGCTACCCGTAGCCGGATGTCCGTGGCACTGATGTCGACCTGCGGTACTTCGATTTGGATGGCCCTGGTGGAGATCCCGGGAACGAACGTCTCCAAGCCCTCCAAGGGTGGAAGCGGGCTACCGGGCCTGGAGAACACCACCAGGTAGCACAACTCGAGCAGCCGTCGGGGTTTCTTCCAGCGCGGCAGATCGCGTAATGCATCGGAGCCGAGCAGGAAGTATATGTCGACGCTGCTATTCTGCTGTCTCCGGATGGTCTCCAGCGTATCCACAGTACACGTGGGTCCGGGACTATCTATCTCCACTGTTGATACTCGAAAGACGGCATGGTCCTTGACAGCCAGCTCGACCATAGCGAGGCGGTGACTTGCCGGTGTTACGTAATGGTCCTGCTTGAGCCGGGGCCGCCCCGCGGGTATGATCACTATTTCGTCCATTCCCAGCTTGCTTCGGACTTCCTCCGCGACCGCTAAATGACCGTTGTGGATAGGATCAAAAGTGCCGCCAAGGATGGCCATTCTGGCGCTACGACTCATGGTCGACGGACTCCAGCCAGGGATGATAGTAGATATCGTCAGGGTAGATGAAGGGTCCTCCCAGGGTATCGAGGTCCAGACCTGCCGCCAAGAACGCCCGCCACACGATCTCCCCGCAGTGAAAGTTGTCCGGGTTGATTTTCAAGGGTATGGAGGCCGTAGCGGTGAAGTTGAAGGGCTTGCTCACCTGATCAAGTGCGTGTTGGGCAGCAGCGTCGATTATGCCCTGTCTATCGGCCACATCCTTCAACCTTTTCACATGCATTTCCGCATGGGCATCTCTCTGCAAGAAACTGCGTACCGGTGTGAATGTAATGCCTCCGTTGTAGGTAGCCTCAATCACCCCGGCTCCCCGAAAGCCTTGGCTCCCATCAGCCTCTATGTACAGCCCTACGTGGTCCCAGTACGTCGCTGTGCACCAGCCGGCATACAGGTCCACGAAGATGATGTCACCATTCTGGAGCATTTGCGGCACAACCTCAATGCTCGGCATGCGGCTCTGCCTGACGACAACCACGGAAAGTATGGTAAGCAGAAGAAGAACTCCTACAAACAATCTTTGTCTCAGCAACTTCGTCCCTTCTCGCAACAGGCAACAGGCTGCCTGAGCGCATATGTTATGCACAATGTGCACACCACAATAAAGAAAGTTTAACACACCCTCAGATAGAATGTATTTGGATAATAGTAGTTAGTAACGGGACGTTTAGGGGTTGTGCATTTGTGCCCTTACTTGGAAGAGATTGTATGCAGGATGGCTTCTATGTTGTCGCGGACAGCCGAGTCACTGCTGGCGAGAGCGGAGATGCGCTGGTATCCACGCTGGATGGTGGAATGGTCCCTGCCACCGAGGAGATTGCCTATATCCTGAAGTGGGGACCTGGCCTTTTCCCGGACCAGGTAGATGGCTATCTGGCGGGCCATAACCAGGTTGGAAGCCCGTTTCTTGTTCTGGAGAGATTCCACGGTTATGTTGAAGTGGTCCGCTACGGCATTCAGGATGGTGAGGGGATGAAGGCCCGGCGTATGATTGCGTTCTGGGTGTATGTGGCTGGTAAGCTGTAAGGCTTCCCTGGCCAACTCCAAGGTAAGGGGCCGGCACGTCATTTTGGAGTAGGCGGCTACTCTTTTGAGAAGCCCCTCCAGTTTCCGGACGTCAGTCTGTCGCTGGCCGGCCAGGAAGGATAGCGTGTCCATGCCGATAGAGATGTTGAGTTGTTCGGCCTTGGCCCTGAGTATATTGAGGCTGGTCTGGTGGTCGGGGTTCTGGACCTTGGTGACCAGGCCCCATTCCAGGCGCGAAGCAAGTTCGCACTTGAGCCAGTCCAGGTAATGCGGCGCCTGATTGCCTGTGATGACCAGCTGGCGGTTGTTCTGGTAGAGCTCGTCCATTATATGGTACAGGCTCGTTTGTGTCTGGTGCTTGCCCATCAGGAACTGTATGTCCTCAATGATAAACACTTGAGCGCCCATGTACCGCTGCCGGAAGTGATCGACAGTCTTTGCCTTGATCGCACTGACGAACTCGTTGGTGAATTGCTCTCCGCTGGCATAGGCGACGTTGAGCCCATTCTGGACGGCCTCATTGCCGAGAGCGTGGGCAAGATGGGTCTTACCCAGGCCGGAAGCACCATAGATATAAAGAGGGTTGTATTCGCTACCGGGCTCTTCGGCAGCTCCGAGGGCGGCGGAAAAAGCCAGGCGATTGGAGTTTCCGACTACGAAATCGCCGAAGGTATAGCGAGGGTTAAAGCAGGACAACTCGAGGGAGGACTGCATCCCCGCGGCGCCGCGCTTTGCGGAATCGCGGGCGTGGGCCGGACGTTTTTCCGGGACGGTACAGATTTCGAACTGGACCTCGATACTCCGCCCTATGACGTTTATCAGGTTCTTATGGATGAGGGAGTAAAGCCGGAGTTCGAGCCATTCCTTGGCGAAGGCCTTCGGAGTCCCTACAACAAACAGGTTCTGATTGAAGCTGAGCCCGACGGTATCCTTGATCCAAGTGTCATAGTTGGGCTTGTTAACCTGCACCTGGAGGGCACCCTTAACGGTTTCCCAAATTTCGCTGGCTGGCCTTTCTGCTTTTTTATCGTACATGATGCTTAGAAGCAAGCATAGAACATCCAGGTATTTCCACTCCTGAGGTGATGATGATTAGTCTCGGCGGAACTAGACTGGGGTTTTCTAAGAATCTTAACCCCGAGAACTTCTCTAGTTTAAGCCATGCTTGTTCATGGGCGTCAAGAGCCCCAGGTTATGTATTTCCACGCTTTCCCGAAGGAAGTTCGGCTGTAACCAGGTTACAAAGATATTACAACTCCCCGGCTTTAGATGGGGACCAGCTATGTTTGCGCTTGTCGACACGAACCTCCTACCCGACATTCGCAAGCACATTTTCAACACCTCCATGCTCTAACCAGTGAAAGCAGGCGGGACAGCATGAACTTGGTGCTGAACTGGGTACCGAAGAGAGCGCTGAGCACCATCTCCCTGGCCAGATGGAACTCCATCGGGGAACCGGTGAACAGATCGAGTACATACAGACCAGCGGGCGTTCTGACCCGGACCATATCGGCACCTCCAGTAACATTATAGCTTCCAATTCGGCGCATGTTAACAGCTGGAAGTATCACCAAGATGCGCCGGGCGTGCCAGCCTTTTGGGCCGGTTGCCACTTGATGCCAGCCCAAGAGGCTTTCCGTCAAGTTTGGGCCGATATGCTCTGTTGTGGCCGGTTAGCGGTCCCGTTTGGATGCAGACGCCCGGTTGGCAACGGTCTGATTTGCCCCGTTATGCCCGAGATCGTTCATGACCGCAAGCTTGGGCAGATCCTGAAGCTGCTCGGGGTCCCGGCCGGCGCAACGATGGGCCTGCACGACCTCTTTGTAGATGGCCTTGTAAAAAAGGCCCGCTTTTCGGCCGATGGCCGATATTTTGCGGTCGTTGTTCCAATCGTCCCTTATGGCAGCGGCGATCTTGGGATCATTGAGGCAGGCAAGAACGATTTGTTGGGCGATGTCTTCCGGATTGCTGGCCATCTCTATCCCCCCAATTTGATGACTAGGTATGAACCTTCTGATAAGTATACCCGTTTTTTGCGAATCCGGCACCATCTCTTGTTTCGTTTAAAGGGCATGCTTGACCGGAATGCAGGGGCCGCCTATGATAGGTGCACAAAAAGGCCGTGCCCCGCCATAGCCCCGATTGCTCCAAGACCGTGGTGTACCGGCGTTATGGCTATGTTTGGGGGACAACTTGCCCGCAGGTGCCGGGTAGGGGTTGGCCGAGAGCAAGGGAGGTCAATAAATGGTCTTGAATAGCGAGCCGGGCAAGGACCAACCTGAGGCGATGAAAGACATCCTGGTCCAGGAAATAACCGAGCTTCATACCAAGTCCACTCTTCTGGCACGAAAGAGGCTTGTAAACCTGGCCCAATTCGCTGCCAAATCCAAGAACAAGGACCTGCTAAAGCACGTTAATGACATTGGAGAGGCTTGGCAGGCGCAGCAGGAGGCAATGAGTCTCCTGCTGATCAGGACCAGTGTTCTGGCCGAGGCATCGAGGGGAAGGCAGGCCGGCACACCGGCGAACTTTGATGAGATGTTGGCCCGATGCCGGTCCGTGATTGACAAGGCGGCGAAGGAGTTGGAAGCGAGTGCTTAGCGAAGCAGGGGCCGGAGGTCTTCCTCGTAAGGACGGAATCCAGTACTCCAGCGTGGCCCTGTTGATCGTTTCTAAAGGAATGTTCCAACGCGGGCCCCGGCCCTCTCACGGCCACTCGGGCCAGTCGGCCGTGGGGCTCAGCTTCCAATCCGGTGTGCGGCGTTCCAGCCAGGCCATGACACCTTCGATGGCATCCGAACGCCCCATTAGGTGGTGATGCAGGGCCGTTTCTTTCCGGTCGACCTCTCCGGCGCTCAGGCCCAGGCTCTCCCAGAGCAGGCGCTTGGAGATGGCAACTGACAAGGGGGCGGTGTTGACGGCGACGTCCCGGGCTATCTCCAAGGCAGCGGGCAGGACCTCAGTTGATGGCAGGGCCTGGATGCCGAGTCCCATGGTCACCGCATCGGTTCCGCTGAAGCGGCGGCCCGTAAGCAGGATGTAGGCGGCCCACTGGGTGCCAGCCAGCCTGGACAGGGTCCAGTGGGAATAACTATCCGGCATGATGCCGCGGCGTACCTGGACTATGCCGAATAGACCTTCAGTGGCAAATATGCGCATATCGCAGTGCAGGGCCAGGGTAAGACCGATGCCGATGGCGTGGCCGTTGAGGGCGGCGATGACCGGCTTGCGCACGGTCCAGGCGGGTGGATTGACGCCTGCCGAGCTGAAGGCAGGGTCGTCCTGCTTGGTGAAGGTATCCTCGCCGGCGGCCATGTCGGCCCCGGCGCAGAAGGCCTTGCCGGCGCCGGTGAGGACGATGGCACGGACGGCGTCGTCCTGGTCGCAGCATGTGTAAGCGTGGCCCAGTTCGATGCCCATGCGGCCGGTGTAGGCGTTCAGGTTATCGGGGCGGTGCAACTCGATGGTGGCCACGCCGTCATTGATGTTTAAGCGGATATCTTGATAGTCCACGGATGTCCTCCTTTGCTGCGCGGCGCTTGGTCTGTTCACCCGGGCGTGTATCCCACTTTATTGCAGAGCGGGGGCCTTTTTCAAGCCCGGGAGGGTTGCGCAGCTTTCTTTGGCTCCCATCCCCGCGGACAGACTGTGTAACAAGTCAGAAGTGTGTCATGCAGAATGATAGCACGACCTTTGGGTCATCAGGCGACAAGCCCGGTGCTCGCGTTTTTGTTAGAGGCTTTGCGGGTCCGCATACGCAAGCAAGGAGGCTGGCGGGAACTATCGAAGGATAGTTGGTACAATATCCCGGAGGGTTGACAACAATGAATGTGCCGAATCGGGCGGATATAAGGCCGGGATCGAAGGTCTTGATCGTTTTGAAGAGGGACCAGCGGTCCGGGAAGCTTACGGAAGGCGTGGTCAAGGACATCCTGACGAAGTCTGTGACCCACCCCCATGGTGTAAAGGTCCGCCTGGAGAGTGGTGAAATCGGGCGGGTGAAGGAAGTCGAGCCGGGAGCAATGTCGTCATGATGCCAGATGGTCCGGCAGCAGACGGGATTGATGCCCGGGTAGTAAGCAAGGAAGGATGAAATGGGTGAACAATCGGAGCAGCAACAACGGTTTGCAGTCCTGATCGACGGCGACAACGCTCAGCCGTCCCTTCTCAACCAGATACTGGCGGAAGTCAGCAGGGTGGGCCTGGCAACGATCAAGCGCATATATGGAGATTGGACCACTACCAACATGACTAGCTGGAAGAATGAGCTTCATAAGCATGCGATTCAGCCGATACAGCAATTCAGATACACGGTCGGTAAGAATGCAACAGACAGCGCCATGATCATCGACGCCATGGATATATTGCACAACCGGCTTGTCGAGGGTTTCTGTATCGTATCCAGTGACAGCGACTACACCCGCTTGGCAACCAGGATCAGAGAGCAAGGGCTTTACGTAATTGGGGTGGGACAGAAGTCTACTCCGGAGGCTTTCACTAACGCCTGTAATCAGTTCGTCTACTGTGAGAATCTGGTGGGTACCAAGGCAAAGGGGAAGAAAGCCAGGAACGGAGAGGAGCCTGATGTTGCCGACCCAAGGCCTCTTCTTGTGCAGGGATTGGAAATGGCTGCCAAGGAAGAGGAGTGGATTCTGTTGTCGACGCTGGGTCATGTTCTTCGCAAATTGAGTCCGGCCTTCGATCCGCGTTCATTTGGCTACAAGAAGCTGCAGTCGCTGATCAAAGATTACCCGGAGACGTTCGTACTCAAACTGGATGATTCCAAGACGCCCCCGGTGGCCTACATATCGTTGAAGGCGAGTCAGTAGAGGGCGGGGAGGTGTGGGGCAGGGGTGTCGGGCGCCGCAATCCTAGGCGTTCTTCACTCCATCCTTGACGAGAGAGGAGCGCCGGATGGCATAGATGCCCGTTCGGAGAGGAGGACAAGCTATGGCCGCAAGGATCGACTTCTATTGCTGGGCAAAATGAACCACCTGCCGGAAAGCGAAGGAGTTTCTTTCGCAGAAGAAGGTGGAGTTCAACGACCGTGATTTCTTCAAGGAGCCTTTCAGCGAGGCTGAGATCAGGGAACTGCTAAAGGGCGGACCGGCTGCCGAGATGTTCAATTTCAAAAGCCCGAGCTTCAAGGAACTGGGCCTAGGCCGTGAAAACCTGAGTGATGATGACCTGATTGGGCTGATGCTGAAGGAGCCGAGGCTTGTGCGCCGGCCCGTAGTCCGCATTGGGGATGAGGTCTACTTCAGCGCCGGCACAGCCGTGCTGGAGGGGCTGGTGGGGTAGCCCTTAGTCCTCTTGCATAGCCCTGATTGTTTCCCTGAGGGATTCTATCTCATTTCTCAAAGCCTGGACCTTGCTGTATGCCGTACTGCCGAACAGGAAGCCCAGCATGCCGAGGCTGATGCCCGCCAGGGAGAAAACAAAAGCAATGGTATCCATTTTCTTGCCTCCTCATAC
>PUNJ01000166.1 GCA_003551705.1 Chloroflexota bacterium
GGCGACGGCAACTTGGACATGATCCTGCACTTCCGCACGCAGGAGACGGGGATCCAGGATGGCGATACATCGGCCACACTGACGGGATGGTCTTTCACTGACCTCGCATTCTTCGGGACCGACGCTATCATCACCGTTCCGCCGTTGGAATATCCTCCCCCACCCGAAGAACCTGAAGAGCTGCATTTTACAATCTTGCACACTAACGACGAGCACTCGGCAGTTATACCTCATTCTCCAGCGGTGGATTACCAATGGGATAATGTGAATGCATCATCGAACGACGGTTCCATCGGGGGTTTCGCCCGGCTGGCTTACGCCGTGGAGGACATTCGCAGTTACAAGCAAGAAATAGAAGAGCCGGTGCTTCTCTTCAACGCGGGAGATTTCATCGGGGGTTCTGCCTTCGGCTGGCTTGCGCCTCAAGGTTCGGCTGTAGAGCTAAGCATAATGCAAGCAATCGGGTATGACGCCGTGTGCATCGGCAACCACGAATACGATTACGGGACCGAGGTCCTGGCAGATTACCTTCTCGCCGCGGGGTACCCGGAAGCTCATATCGAAACCCTAGTCCTAGCCACCAACACGGAGGCACCACCGGAACACCCCCTGGCTGAGCATGACCTGCTCCAGAAAACGGGAATTTTTGAATTGGATGACGATGTAACTGTAGGTGTCTTTTCACTGATAGGCGAAGGCGCCATAGAAACCGCTTACGACACCGGAACCCTGGAATTTGCTGACCAGCACGAGACCGCCCAAAACGCGGTGCAGGAGTTGAAAGACCAGTGGGCGGACATCATAGTGGCCCTTACCCATGCGGGACTGGAGGAAGATAAAAGCCTGGCCGATGAAGTTTCCGGAATTGATATCATTATCGGGGGGCACTGTCATACGGCCCTGTATGAACCCCTGGTGGAAAACGGAACGATCATTGTGCAGGCGGGGTCACATTTAAGATACCTGGGATTCCTGGAGCTCGCCTACAACTCGGAAACAAAGGAGCTTAGGATCCGCAACAACGAAGAACAAGCCCCTCCGGATGTGGATTCCACCATTTACAAACCAGGATGGCAAGAGGCAAGGCCATTTCTGGTAGCACTTGATTCTACCGTTCCTTCCCACGAAGCAATTGAAACTCTAGTGCTTGGTTATAAAGACGAGCTTAACCTGTTGATTGCCGAGATGACGGATGGAAAGTTTGATGATGTCCTTGGAGTGGTGGCACGTTCCGGTTTTGAAATGCCTCACGCCCGCAACCTGGAAGAAACTCTTGCCGGCAACTTTGTCACGGATGCCATGCGCCTGGTTACCGGGGATGTTACCGGTGAAAGAGAGGATGTGGCTTTCATAGCCAGCGGCGCCGTCCGTAAAAGCATCATTCCGGGCCAAACGGAACATGCCCAGGATGACCTATCCTTTTACGATCTTACCGAAGTGGCTGGGCTGGGATACGGCTTTGATGGATATGCCGGTTATCCCATAGTTTCCATTCATCTTACCGGTGAAGAGATGCGCCGGTTTCTGGAAGTGATGGGTTTCTTCCAAATCAGGGGTTCAGTCAGGTACTTCGGTCAGTTCTCCGGCCTCCGGTACAGCTACAACCCTGAAACCGCGTTCCACCTGACCGAAAACGCGGTGATTGAGGCCGACCTGTATATCGGCGACTATTTACAGCCCATGGACAATGGTGGTACTGACTACGTGCCCCTGGAATGGGGTGACGAGACTCTGTACCGCGTGGTAACTGACTTTAGCGCTTTGGGGCTCGTGGTTGCGTTGAATCCTTTCTTTCCGAGGATGGCTATACATCCCAGAAATGCTGAGGGTGACCCCGTGTCGCCAGAAGACTGGCACCAGTTTATAGTAGAACACCCTTGCGGCAGGGAACTGAAGCTCTGGGAAACGATAGTCCTGTATGCGGCTTCTCTGCCTATCGGGGAAGACGGGGTGCCCCGTGTTCCCGATTATTATCAAGACACCGGCCGAATTATCCGGGTAGTCGACTAGGCCTTCTCAGTAATAAGCATTTACCTGCAGTCTAAGGAGAAGAGTACAAAGAACTATGGAGGAAGCCGTACAGTAACGATCAAAAGGATGGGCATTAAGTAGCGGAAGTATATCGGCGCTTGGAGTTGCGCAAGGGACAAGGAGACGGACGGGCTCCTTGTCCCTTTTTTAAGGCTCTCTTTCGATCACACGTTGATTTAATTGCCTGTATATGCCAATACATGAGCAGAGAATCCTTGGCCCTATGTCAAACACTGTGGAAACAGCTACGGGATGGCACAAACCCCCGGAGCATCTTGATGTTATCGGGACATCATCATTCTTCAGGCCTTGAGATACGCGCCTTGGCATCTCGATCTTAGTGTGGCGGCCTTCTTGCTTGTACTCCTTGTATTCTTGAGCGTGCGTTCTCAACAAATACCACTCCTCAACATATGCAAGGACCACGTACGCTAACGCCACCGCTACCCAATAGTTGAGCAGATAACCTTAGACATCCGATGCGAATTGGCGACCACCAGGATGGCGCCAGATAACTGAGACTGCAAGATTCCCCATGTCGTCACGATGAAACCGAGATATTGAGGGTGCCTGACCTTTCCGTATAGGCCCGAAGTCAGAAGCCTGCCTCTGTTCCTGAGCATGGTCGTCAAAGCAACCACAAAGAGAAGAAAGCCAAGACCGGCAATTGCCCAGCCGGGTATATTGGAGGGATGTAGAAACAGCCACAGTAATTCCTCGTAGAAGGGCTGCTCGGAGAGCCGCGGCAGGTGCCGGCTCAGGTAGGTGATCACGGGCAGTAACATGATGCCCTTGTACACCGTGGTAGGAATCACCAGCGCGAATAGAATCGGCAAAGGAGCCGCCAGAGGAGTCCACCACTTCAGCATCTTGTCCTTGAGCTTGTGCCTATCCACAGTGACATTGCCTCCCTGTCCGGTATCTGTAACGCAGAAGTGCAGAAAAGGTTGCATGCAGATGATCTAACAAACGCCGCTCGACTCCTTCCAAATGAGGTGCCAGCAGGCCTACAGATAACAGAAACCTGGATTGTGAGCCAACAATCACTTGGACTGTGTAGTTAGACGAACCTTGGTCTATTGAGGAACCTGAGGAATGCACCGCCCACAGGTGTCAGTAAATGTGCCGGTCTTCTTGGCTTGCACTTCCGCACGCAGGAGACGGGGATCCAGGATGGCGATACATCGGCCACATTGACGGGATGGTCTTTCACTGACCTCCCATTCTTCGGGACCGACGCTATCATCACTGTTCCCTGACAGCTTCGCGGCCAGAGAATCCATGGATCGGCCGAGGGCCCGTCGAAGAGGGGGCAGGGTGATAAGCCCTGCCCCCTCAGCTA
>PUNJ01000063.1 GCA_003551705.1 Chloroflexota bacterium
AGAGCTTAGAGTGAACAGTAATAGGGAGCGGTTGTCTCCCATCGAATATAAGCGACAACAAGAAGAAAAAAAGCTGCAGCAGCTCCGGTCCGAAGTTAAGGGCTTGGAGCAAAAAAAAAATAGAGCTGCCACAAGAAACGAAAAGCTTAAAGCAAGAATACAAACAATTGAAAAAGAAGTACAAAAAACTCAAACCAGTGTTGAACAATTGGCTCTTGGCGGCTTTTATCCCGAACAAGCGCACAGAATATCGGAAGAAGAAATCAATAATGCACTTAAATACCAGGGCGAAATATATAAGAGAACGGAGCAACTTATTACAGAAATTACGGAAAACATTGTCGAACACGAAACAAAATATCAACGTATTGTTGCCGAAATTACAAGACTTGCAGGCAGCTAAAAAAATACCGGTAAAATCAAAAATAAGAGCCTCTGCTGTGCAGAAAAGTAAAAATAGGGGTAAGGGTTTAAGCATGTGAAAAAAATGCCCATAAAAATCATTTTAAGCGTTTCTAAGAGCATTTTACCCCCTGACTATACCTGGACATCCACCCCCTTTTACAAGCATTTTTAAGGTAACTTTTTTGCTACTTTTTTAGGGTTTTGGAAAGCTTAATTGGCGCGGGTTACAGAAGATGAAGGTAAGTTTTAGTAAACTAAATTTTTCGAAAATGGTATTAAATTAGTTACCTTTTGGTATTGATTTAGTTACCTTTTTTCTCCAAAAAGTATTAAATAAGTTACCTTTTTTCCCCTAAAGCCTAGAGGAAAAGCCTGCTAATCTGTCACTTATCATATATATAGATTATTAGATGTGTCGCCGGAATAAGAATTTTTGTTTTTGCTTGCTTTTGTTTTTTTCTTTTTTCCTGGTTTATTTTTTTCTCTTTCTGTTTTGTTTCCCTTTTCAAACAAGCTTTTCAGCAGTTTTCAACATTATTTATCTTGCTTTATGCTTACTATAAAGCATAACTTACCAATGCTTACCGGATTTTTGTTAAAATTCATGCAGCCACTATAAACACTGGCGTTTTAGAGTGTTGAAAATGTTTGAAAAGCGACTTTTGTAATGTTAAAGGCGACTTTTGTAATGTAACTTTTTGTTTGAAAAGCGACTTTTGTAATGTAACTATGTTTTTTATTACGACATTCATGTTTGTTTGTCATAATTGTTGTACTTTTGCAATAGCGACATTTGTAATGTTTAACTAAAACCCTGTTATTATGAAGATTACAAACAAAGAAGTAATACAAAGTTACCTGGTTACATCTGCCAGGTATGATTTTAGTGCATACGAAAAACGTATTTTATACCGCATGGTTGAAATGTTTCAGTGTGCGCTTGAAGGGCAGAAGCTTGATAAACACTTTCAAATAAACGATCTTCTGTTTGACGACCTTAAGGAAGTAACAATGCCTGTTAGTGCGTTTTTAAAAGATGAAAAAGATGAAAACCACGCAAAGGCTAAAAAAGCTTTGTTTGACCTTAACAACAAGTTTATGGAGTATGAAGATGATGAGATTTGGAAAATTATTAGGATAATTGAAATGCCTAAGCTTATAAAAAGGGGTTATGTAAATTTCGTTGTGCAAAAAGAAATTTACGACGCCCTTTTAACTTTTACAAAGGGCTTTAGAAAATACGAGCTTAAAACGGCGTTTGGTTTTGAATCGATTTATACGATGCGTTTTTACGAGTTGTTTTCAAATAAACATGAGCCAATAACATATTCAATTAGCAATTTGAAAATCATGTTTAAGCTTGAAGGCAAATACAAAAAGACCATGGATTTTATAAAACGGATTATTATTCCAGCTAAAGCCGAGCTTGACAAAAAAGCCCCGTTTTCATTTGAATATAAGCTTAACAAGGCAGAAGGCACTAAAAAATATATTTCTATAACCTTTTACCCTTATGAAATTCCCGCCAACATGGACGAAAAATTACAAGCGAAAAAACTGCGAAAGAG
Source organism: Chloroflexota bacterium (assembly GCA_003551705.1). GTDB lineage: Bacteria > Chloroflexota > Dehalococcoidia > UBA2247 > RBG-13-53-26 > PUNJ01. The sequence goes on from PUNJ01000063.1 coordinate 1,974, forward strand.
AACGAGCGTTAAATGGGATATCGACAGAATGATTTACAATTACTTGCACGAAAACTACCACTTCACCCCGGAAGAAATAAACAATAACAGGAAGCTTTTTAATGAAGCTGCAGTTAAAACTGATTTAATTGCCTTTTTAGCAAGCAAGCGCCGCTTAGCCGGAGAAAAGAGAAATCCAAAAGGGTATATTATCAACGCGATCAAATCAGAAATTAAAAAAACACAGGCACAATGAAAACGAAAAACTACGAAATGCATAATTACCTGCAGGGGCATTTTACGCAGGAAGACTACAATTTTTTGTGCCACATGGTGGACGTTTACACAGAGCATGGTGCAGCAATGGAAAAAGCCGGCCAGGAAAACACGCCTGATCCTCCAACACCCTGGGAGCTTTTAGATGAAAACCTAATAGAGCGTTGGCTCCGGCTTGGGGCCCGAAAAATGTTAATCGAGCAGCAGATTACAGAAAACCGGCAAGCTATTTTAAAACCTTGCCAAAATTAAGGCTTTAGGGGAAAAAGCCTGACGGCTTCACCTGTAAAAAATTTGACATACACCCCCCAATTCTCCGGGAGAATTTTTTTAGCGCAAAAAAAAAGAAATCAGGAATATTCCATTTTAAATATTTTTTTTACTTTTGCAAAAAGAGATAGCCCACTAACACTTTTTTAACGCTGACACTAAAAGTTTCGTGGGCTCTTGCAGAGAGCTAATCCGGATCCTTGACAGATCCGGAAAATTTCAGGCCTGAAATGGCTTGATCAATTAAAATATTTTTCTATGGCAAAATCTTCAATCCATTTCCGGCCGGTGAAACCAAACTCGCAAGCACACAATGAGCGGCTTACAAGTTTAGATTACGTCAAAACAGATTTGACGAAAAACAACGAACACTGGAAAGCTGCAGATATCAGTGTTCGTGAAAAAGAAATAAGAAGCCACTGCCGGCAAGTATCGGGCAGAAAGATGATGAAAAATGCTGAGCCGATCAGGGAAGCTGTGGTTAATTTAAATGACAATCATAACCTTGAAGATCTGCTGCAACTTAGTAAAGTACTGCAAAAAGAAAAAGGAATTGAATGTTTTCAAATCCACATACATAGGGATGAAGGAAAAAGCCGCGAAGAGTTGAATTACCACGCCCATATGTTGTTTGATTGGCAAGATAAAAAAACAGGCAAGGTTAGAAGATTGTCGCCAAAAGACCTTAGCGAAATTCAAACCCTGGTTGCTGACAGTTTAAAAATGGAAAGGGGAGAGCTTAGAGTGAACAGTAATAGGGAGCGGTTGTCTCCCATCGAATATAAGCGACAACAAGAAGAAAAAAAGCTGCAGCAGCTCCGGTCCGAAGTTAAGGGCTTGGAGCAAAAAAAAAAT
>PUNJ01000001.1 GCA_003551705.1 Chloroflexota bacterium
GACCACATGCGGGGGTCGTCGAATCCCGGGAAGAACGTGTACGGGCAGGGTCCGAACCCGATGGCGTTGACCGTGGGCATGTGAAAGCCTGCGGACTCCGATGGGGTCACCCGTGTGGAAACCTCGATTCCATCCCCTACACCGTCGCTGTCGGTGTCCCAATTACACGGATCCGTCCCGTATAAACTCTCCCACCCGTCCAGTAGGCCGTCTCCGTCGCTGTCGGGGTTTAGAGGGCAGGGACAAGCGTTTCCGCCGAACCACCCTCCGGCCATATCGATTTCCTCACCATCTCCCAATCCATCTCCATCGGTATCCCACTTCTCAGGATCTGTGCCGATGATGTTCTTCTCGATCAGATCATACAGCCCGTCTCCATCGGTGTCGCTGCAGGCAACAGAGATGTAGATGTCCAGGGCGAGGGAAGCGAGGTCCGTTATGGCTTGCAAAATGTCGCTCAATGGGATTGTTGTCCCGCTGATCACCCCGAACCCGGCGCCGATGATCGGATCAGGGACGAAACCAAAGCCAATGGAAAGCCCATCTAACACAAACCCAGCGATCTCCGCATTCCCGCAAGCCTTGGTCTGCTGCATCATGATCTCGTGGATGTTGATAGCATTGGCAGGAGGGTTGTTGGGGTCTCCGGTGGCTCCAGGAGCCGCGTACTCTGTACGGTCGACATTCTCAGAGGCGGTCGAGGTCATGTGGACACCGACGCCATCGTCTGGCTCGTATTGAACGGTAACGTTTGCCATCAGGGCGTTGCTGCTGCCGCTGAAGGAACACGTTCCTGCGGAGAGCGTACACAGCGTATTGCCGGTGGAGAGGTCTCTGGTCGTCCCTCGGGGAGTCGATGGAGTGCCCTCATTGTCTGGGTCTTCCCCGACCGTAACGATGCAAGTATATCCACCGGACGTCGCGGAACACTCAAGCTCCGTCTTGGTGAAACGTCGGTTGATCGCCTGGGCGAAGCCCAGGCCGCTCAGGGCATGGATCCCGTCGTTGGGCTCGTAAACTGCCAAGAGAACGTCGAAGTCCCCGCTTAGGTCAAGGCGCGTGCGCCTGTACTGGAAGCTTGCCCGCGAGCTTCCACTCCCGTAGTTAGTAAGAGCCGGGGCAGAAGGGGTGAGCACACCGTCCGCCGTGGGTTCCAACGAAAGCGTGATGTCCAAGTTTCCTTCTGGGTTCGTCTCGGTCTCGGTGGCGCCCGAGATGTCCGTGACAGTCACGGTATAGGACGCTTGTTGGTTGACAAGGATGGCTTTGGATGGTCCGGTCCACGTGATCTCCGTTGGCCGAAGATTGACAGTCAGGAGCTGGTCGCGCGTTCTGCCCTTATGGACGTGCTTGTCCTCATCAGAGTAGGTGGCGGTAATCGTGGTCATTCCTGCATCATGCGCCGCCGGCGTGTAGGTTACGGTGGCCCGCCCATCGTGATCCAAGGGCATGCTGTTTTCCGAGAACATGCCGTTCTTCCCGCCATCGTCGAACGCCACCGTACCTTGCGGGGTAACGGACAGGCCCGCGGTTGTGTTGTCCTCGACAAGCACCTTGACCGTGATCGGCTGGTTGATGAACGTCGTCGGGGGGCCCAGGATGAGCTGCACGTCGGTCGCGCGCTTGATGATCTCCTGTTCGAAGCTGCCTGTGCTGCCACTGTGCGTGTTGTCACCCGCATAGGTTGCGGTGAACGTGTGAGGGGTTCCGGCCGCGCTGCTCGGGGTGTAGGTGAATGTGAACTGACCGCCGTCCGCGGGGATCAGTGAGTGCGTCCACGACGTGGGGGCGCCTTCGTCGTCGGGTTCGACCGTCAGCGTGACTTCACCGGTGGGTGTCGATCCAGGACTGGATATCGTCACGGTGCCGGTCACGGCATCTCCGACCACAAGGGCTGTGTCCGACCCGAAGACCTTGGTTGTAGTGGGGCGCTTCTGCACGGTGTGCTGAGTCGTGTCAGAACTCCCTTCGAAGCGGCCGTCGCCTGGGTAGGTGGCCGTAATCGTGTGCGTACCGAGGGGGATCTCTGTGGTCACGAGCACCGCTTTGCTCTGATCGGTCCCTGAGTCTGTAAGGGTTGCGCCGCCCAGCACGATGGTACCGATGCCGAAATCCACCGTTCCGGTCGGACTTCCTCCATCGGTTTGGGCTGTGACCGTCGCGGTGATCGTGACCGCTTCGCCGACGACGGAAGGGTTGGGAAGTGTCGCCACCTCTAACTCGGTGGACACCTTGGACACCGTGTGGGTCGTGGTTCCGGTCGAACCGGCGAAGTTCTCGTCTCCCTCATACACGGCCGTTAGGTTCCGCGTGCCTGCCGTGCCGGAAGAGGTAAGGGTACAACTCCACGCGCCCGCCACCACGTTTGCCGCGCAGCTTGCTCCTGCGCCGTCGCTCACGGTGACCGTCCCAGTAGGAGTACCCGTTCCGGGGGACGTGACGCTGACTGTGCCGCTCACCGTGTACGGCTCTCCGAGCCACGAAGACGTGCCGGCGGTGATCGAGGTCGTCGTGCTCGCCTTGTGCACGGTCTGGGTCAGCGGATCGAGCGTGCTATCGCTGGGATTGTAGTTGGCGTCGCCGTTATAGCGGGCGGTGATGGCCATGGGGCTCTCGATGTGGGCGAACGTGTGGGAGTATATGGCTGTTCCGCCGTTCAGAGTGCGGTTTGCGATGAGGTTCCCTCCAGCATAGAAGTCGACTGTCCCGGTGGGCGTCCCGGAGCCGGGCGCGTCGACCGAAACGGTCGCGGTGAACGTCACGGACTCTCCGGTCACCGACGGGTTGACCGAGGAACTGACCGACACGCTGGTATCGGCCCTCTCCACTAGTTGGGAGAGCACTTCGGAAGTGCTCCCGTCATAGCTGGCAGTTCCCGAGTACTGTGCGGTGATGGGATGTTCTCCCACCTCTAGGTTACTGGTGCTATAGATGGCGTTTCCGTTGAGCAGAGGGACTTCCCCCGATATGTCGTCCCCGTTGTCCTTGAAGGTCACCGTGCCGCTGTCAGGGGACGGGTTGACCGTGGCGGTGAACGTCACCGTTTGGCCGTACACCGAGGGGTTGACATCGGAGGCAAGATCGGTAGTGGTGGCTGTTGCCCCTCCGAGGAAGCCCAGGCCGAGGATCAGAATCATGGTCGCGTTGAAGACGCTCATGGGCCTCCGGGCACTTGACCGGTTTCCTCCACACCGTCGATACCAACGCACGTTCATGCTTGCCCCCTATTGCGCATAGATTCAGAACACATAGCCGGCACTGATTCCGAAGGTTGACATGCCGCCGCGCCCGTAGACGATCGGCACGCTGAACTGCACGGGACTAAGGTTCAA
>PUNJ01000026.1 GCA_003551705.1 Chloroflexota bacterium
GGTCCACGCTCACATCAAGCTCCACCTGGCCGTCCTTTACCACCACTCCCTGCGAGGCCAGCCAGTCGATCAGGTCCTCATTGTCGAAAAGGTCCTCGAAGAACTCCGGCGGGAATACGTCTTCGAACGAGCTGGCCGCCTCCGCTTCGTCATAACCGTAGTATATGTATATGGTGGATACGCCGGCCGGGATGGAGGGCACCTTCACCCACAGGCTGGTTGTCCCAGTATCGATGCCCGATTCTATCCAGTAGGGGATCTCGGTGGTACCATCCGAGGCAGTAAAGCGTATGTCGGCGCCGTCCTCCTGCATCTTGCCGGCGCTGATGAGTGTCGCCGTATTGAACGGGATATTGACCTGATAGTCCGACAGCGGGGAGCCGCTGTTGTTGATGGTGATGGGCTTGCGATAGCCCCACGCCAAATCGTACCAGCCGCTGATCACCCGGGCAATGTTGTCCGTCGAGGACTCGTGGTCGCCAAAGGAGCTTCTGGTCACGCCCATGCTTCCCGCTGCCAGCAGGGCCACAATCGTGATTACCATGATGAGCGGTCTCATTATGCTCCGGTTGCTTACCATCTCTACTCTAACTCCGGCTCCGGATGTTCTCTATCTCACCCAGTGTTTTCGCTTCAGGCCCGTGCTCCATTCGGCCTGCAGGTGTCGTTTATGCCTGGGCACGTGGGCAAACACCAGGCGTGTCGATTCCAAGGCTGCTATCGCCATTCCCGGCAAGCAGGAAAGTACGATGAAACCCGGCATGGTCCTGGCAAAATTTACCATGTGTCCCATCACCGGGACCTGGAACTTGGTCCGGCCTGTAACGTTTTCCGGCACCACCAGGTAGGGATCGGGCCTGTCCCGGTTATCCGCCTGAGTCCGGAAGAACAGTCCATGCTTGGTCTCAACTATCTCCACGACCCGGTGGGCCGTCAACTGGCCGTCCAGGGGCGACCGGTAGATGATGATGTCGCCGGTATCCACGGCCCGGGGGGCCACCTGCTCCACAACAGCCATGTGGCCCTCGTTGAATGTCGGGCTCATGCCGGAACTTATTACCGGATTCAACTGCCAGCCGAAGACCATGACTGCGATCACGAACGACAGGAAGATAGTGACGCTGGCGACCACAATGATGTTGCCGATCAACCGGACCAGGGCCCCGGTATCGCCCTTCATGGCCCCTGGCTCCCTGTGCTTTCATCGAAGGACCCCTGTTCCGCCGCCTTGGCGGCCTTCTTGCGTTTCTCGTCCTCGGAAAGCTCCACCCAGACATCCCTCATCTCCAGGACGATTATTATCAGGCCCGGTATGCCGATCATGATGACAAAGCCCCAGAGGGTCTTGGCGAACTGGGCCGGATAGCCGATATACGGGATGTGAAAATGCACCTTGCCCACCACGTTCCGGGCGGGTACAACATAGGGGTCGTTGCTCTGGTTGGCGTCTCCCTTGGTCTGGAAGGAGGGGACGGCCCCCGGTCTGACCTCCATCACCCGGTGGGTGGTCAGCCTGCCCGTGAGGGGCGAACTGTAGGTGATGATGTCCCCCGCCTGCACAACGGCGGGGTCCACCTTCTGGCTGACCACGGCGCCGCCCACCTTGACGGCCGGCTCCATGCTGCCGGAGAGTACCTTGTCGATCTGCCAGCCGAAGCGGGGGCCGAGAAGGACCGAGACGCCCAGAAGCAGAGAGAAGATGAGGAGCAGGAGGCTGGCGATCTCCACGGACATTCTCAGCCCGCCTCTCTTGCCTTTTGTCCCGGTTGTCATCTCTTTGCTGGCCATCGTCTATTCTCTGCTCTACTGGTGCAGCACGAAGGTGAAGGTGATGTCCACCCCGTGTCCTTGAAAGTCGTTGTCAGTTGTATTCAGGGTGATGGTTATCTGGAAATCCTTCTCGCCCGCGGGGCTGATGCCTGCCAGCCCGCTCAGGTCGGCCTGCTTGAGGTCATGCAGGTCCAGGTAGCCGTTCTCGTTGAGATCCGCCACGCCGCCAAGGATGCTGGCTCCGCCGTAGTTGAGGCTGTCCACCCTGATGACGGCCGCCACATCGTCGGCGCTCTTTTCGGCACCGCCGCCGCTCTTCACATAGGTTATTTCGATATCCAGGGTCGACCCCGGGAGGCTGCCGGAGTTATGAAGAACGATGGTGGCCTCCACCGGCTGGCCGGGCTTCATGCGGTCGGCCTCGATGGTTTGCGAAACACCGTCGACGTCATCCGTCTTCAGGTCGAGGGTGCCGGCCTGGAAGGAGACCTGGGCCGTCTCCACGTCCATGAAGGCGGCCACGGCGGCCCCCATGAGTGCTCCTGTTACTGCCGTTATTATCATCATGCTAAGCACCAGCTTCTTTTTCATGCTTCACCGCAGGTCCCCTGCTGGAGGACCCTTGGGGGGAAGGGCCCTCCAGCGGGGGGCCGAAGCCCCCTGATAATTCCTAGTCGGGGTCGGGAACAATCTGGTTCAGGGTGAACGTCACCGGGACTGCCACGCCGGCGCCCTGGTATGGGTTGGCATGTTCTATAAGGTCTGAATCAGCCGTTTTCCAGTGAGCGGTGAAATCGATTGTCTTACCAGCTTCTATGGTGATGAAGTCCTCATATTCCTTGTCGGCGAAGTCGGACAGATAACCGAAAGCATCGGCATATGCGGTCACGAAGACGGTGGATTCTGGATCGCCAGGATCATATGCAGGATTCAGAAAGTTGCTCGGTCCCACCTTGAAAGCCACCTCCAGAAAGGTTTCAGTTAGATCTTCATGCTCCAAGCCGGGCCGTTCCCACTCCGTCTGCAAGGCATACTTCTGGCCTATACCCGGTGCTCCGCTATCGAAATCCCCGTGGATCGTGAGCGTGCCGGTTTCCGAATTATAGCCAGTAACACGCTTGGGTGTCTCTGTATTCAGTGGCTCCTCTTCGTATAGAGTCAGGTAGAAGCCGATCCAGTAGCCGTCAGGACGGCCGCTCAGTGTCAAGTCCGTGTCCACCAGGGTGTTAGCGGTGCCAAGAGCACTGGCCTGGCCGCGAGTCCCTCGCACTTCAGTATTGACAGCCTCGTCGAACTCTATGGTAAGTAGACCATTAATGCTGCCTATGTTCCTCAGCTTGAAGGGGTCCTCTTGGCCTTCATCCCCGAGGACCAGTCCTTCAACAGCCAGAGTCCATTCCCCGCTTCTTCCGTCTACCGTCAGGTCGAGGGTCCCGGCGCGGAACTCGATGTCGCCCTCTTCAGTGTCGAAGAAGCCGGCATAGATGCCGCCGGCGACCAGTGCGCTGACCA
>PUNJ01000030.1 GCA_003551705.1 Chloroflexota bacterium
ATTCTGAAACCGGACTCATAAGTTGCCCCTGCCTATGTCACCCAGTGAAGGAATTGCCTTTTTGATTGGACACCAGGGCCGTTTCGCGTTGTTGCACGATCTCGGTTATCTTGCCAAGCCAGCTGAAGACTACGGGCATTCCCGTATTGACCTCCGACCGCGGCTCGTGTAATTGTTGTGCGCAATAAGGGCCGGGGCTGTTTACCCAATGGGTTGGGCATACTGAATGACATCATGGAAAGGAGAATTATGGGCAGACGGTGTATCCGGATACCGATGGTCCTGTTGCTGGGGCTTCTGTTAGTCTCCTCAACGGTTATGGCGGCGTGTGGTGGGGAAGACAGGACGGCCGGCAAAATCAGGATTGGCATTTTGACAGATTTCACGGGGCCGGCAGCTTTGGCTACGACTGTCACCGTGGATGCTTTCAAGCATGCCATCAGGTTCTCTCTTGAGCAGGACCCTATCCCGGGACTTGATATAGAGTATGTATCCTACGACCAGAGAACCGACCCTGCCCGGGTATCACCAGGTTACATGTACTTGAAGGGCCGTGGTGTAGATTTGATGTTCATCATAAGTCCCACTGACTGTACTATTCTGGCTGACGATATAATGAAAGACCAGATGCCGGTCATAGGTTCCAATATCGCTGAGGAAGTGGGCAATCATCCAAATATATTCAACATGATTGGTTCTGACGCTCACACGATAGAGACCGTGCTACAGTGGGTCATGGATAACTGGGACTATGATGGCAAAGGGCGGCTGCCCAGGATTGCCCATTTAAGTTGGACTCACCCAACAGGAGGTTTCCACCAGGCTGGTTTCAACAGGATGCTGGAGTGGTATCCCGATAAGTTCGAATGGTTGGGAGTAGAGGCAGTTCCTCTCGGCACCACGGGTTTTGCTGCGGAGGTCAGCCGGCTACGGACCGCTGATTTCATTTATGTAACTCCGGTGGGTGCCATGCAGGCCACTTTCATCAGGGAGGCAAGGGACCGAGGATACACAAATGCTCTCGTCACATGGCAATTCTGCGGTTACTGGCCTCTGGTCAGAGGCGCAGTCGCCGCCAATCAACTTTATGAATGCTACTTTCCATCCTGGATGCCGTACTGGCATGAACATGAGGATGTACCCGTCGTAGGTGAGGCGGTGGAAGCAATCAAGAGCTATTCCAGGAATCCAGACGCCATCTTCACGCAGAGCGCTCCTACGGGATGGTTACAGGGTATGGTCACGATCAACGCCATCAGAAATGCGGTGCAAAACGTAGGACTCGAGGATCTTGATAGATCATCCCTGCTCGAGGGCTTCATCGCCACAGACATGGACATAGAGGGTTTCGGCAACGCCTGGAAAATTTTAGAAGACGATGATTGGAAAGTATTCTGCCGTACCATGAAAATGTACAAATGGGACGTCGAGAAGAGCGGTTGGGTTGACACCGAGACCGGGTGGGTCACCTCTCCGTCCTTGACACGCTAGTGGTAACATCCCGTACTTCGGTAACATAAGCAGGTCAGGAACGAGGATCAAGGCCGGATAACTGGCTTGTTTCGACATTGGTCCGGATCCCTGCCCTCAGGTAGATGCTGCCCGGCAGACCAACGTCTCAGGATGGCCGGGCGGCCCTCGCCTCGGCCTTTTCGTGATAACGCATGAACCTGTGCAAGGCCAGGGCCACGCTGGGCATGGAATGGTATACGGGCAGCCCGGCCTCGCTGCAGCCCCTCTCAACAGAGATCGCCTTCTGCCATTCCCAGTTGGTGACCAGGAACTGCAGGACCAGGGCCATGGGCTTGTCGATTTCGTTGTGGAGCCGGCTTATGAACTCATGGAACCGGTCGATGTCTTTCTCAAACGCCTCCGCCGAGAACCAGGCAGCCTGACCGAAGCCGGCATGGAGCAGGGCGAAATCGATCCACTCCTCCTCACCGTAGGTCAAAGCCCGCCGGACAACGTCATAGAACTCGTTGCTGAAACCGACGGACGATATGTCTATGGGGTTCTTGAAGATCATGCCGGCGCTGTTGCCGAACAGATTGCCCAACTGGCGCCTGATGCTTTTTGGCGGCCTGGGAAGCTGGAAGCCGGCGGCTGACAGCTCATCCGTGGCCATCACACTGGCCCCGCCCCCACCGCCGAACACGCCTACACATCTGCCCCGCGGCTTCGGAAACAACGAGAACGTCACCAGCATGTCGACCATCTGTTCAGGGGTGTAGACGCGTATGGCCCCGGCCTGGCGTATCAGTGAATGCCAGACAATGGCGGAGCCGGCCAGGGACCCGGTATGCGATGCCGCGGTCTCACTCCCCGCTTCTGTGTAGCCACCCTTCAGGACCAGAACGGGTTTTGTCCTGGCGGTATTACTCAGCACATCATAGAAGCGGCCCCCGTTCTTGACGCCCTCGATATAGATGCCTATCGCCTCTGTAGCCTGGTCCTGCCTGAGGTATTCAAGCAGGTCGCATTCGTCGACATCGGCTGCATTTCCGTAGGAGACTGCTTTGCTGAACCGGACCCCGCGCTGGGCGGAGGCCCGTATCAGGTAGGATGTATTGCCGCCGCTTTGTCCCAGCAGGGCGACCTTGCCCTCATTACGGGGAAAGTCGGTGGCGAAGGACAGCCCTGCAGACGGGGAATAGGCGCCCAGGCAGTTGGGACCGATGAGTCGTATGCCTGCCTCCCTGGCCAGGCGGACCACCTCGGCCTCCAGTTGTCTGCCTTCATCGCTGCCGCTCTCGGAGAATCCGGAAGTATAAGCTTGCATGGCCTTGACACCTGCTGTTGCGCAGTCGCGGACCAGCTGGGGCACTGCCGGAGCCGGTATGCAGCACACCACGTAGTCAACCTGTTTGCCGATCTCCGGAAGGCTGCTGAATGCCTTCATGCCCGATACTTCGGTCCCGGCTGGGTTGACCGGATAGATGGGACCTTTGAAGCCGCAGGCCACAATGCTGTCCAGGAAAAGCTGGCCCGACTTGCCGGGGGAAGCGCCCACAACGGCGATCGATCGGGGGTTGAAGATGACATCAAGGGAACTGGTCTTACTGTTCATGCGGCTCCTATCATGGGTCCGACTCGACCGATTCAAATGAATGCATGGCCGGGAGGACTACTTTAGCGCATATCAAAGTCTCGTGCAAGCAAAGCGGAGTCCAGGCCGGGTAACCTGGAGCAGGGAATCATGGGATCTCTATTTGGCCGGCCATGATGGCCTCTCTTACCTCCTCGATGGCGGCCTTCATATTCGCAGTGACC
>PUNJ01000004.1 GCA_003551705.1 Chloroflexota bacterium
CGTTGACAAGGGCCGTGGCCGATTGCCATTCAGCCTTGACACCATCCCCCCTCTCTTACTACGATAGGGCAGGCCGGTGCAAGGGGACACTTCCCCCGGAACCCCGCTGCACCGAGTTATGCCCACCGTGGATGTTATGTAAGATAGGGGGTCCACATGTTCAAGGCAGACCTGTGTAAACTCTGTGGCGACTGCCTGGTCAAATGCCAGTGGATGGAGGCCGACAAAGCCCAGGCCGTCGACTGGATGAAGGCCATGACTTCGGGTCAGCAGACCCCCGTCCTGAGTCAATGCATAACCTGCTTCGCCTGCAACGAGTACTGCCCCCAGAAGGCCAACCCCTTCGACCTCATCGCTGCATTGCAGGAGAAATACGACGTCTTTGCCAGCAAAGAGGCGGCCAGGCTCCAGGAAGCCGCCTACGCCTTCAATAAACCGCTCACCGGCTACCCAACGGCCCCCAGGATCATGAGCACCTGCGTTTTCGACAAGACCCACCCTCACCTGATGCAGGGCGAAATCTACGACCTGCCCCGCGCCTCCGGCAAGCCATACTTCTGCTGGATGCTGTTCGGCCACTGGGGGATCGAGAGCATCCAGAGGGACCACGCCCGTGAGATGGTCGACCGACTGGCCATGACCGGCGCTGAGGAGATCGTCTGCTTCCATGACGACTGCTACGCCATGCTGGCCACCCTGGCCCCCGGCTACGGCATCGACGTCCCCTTCCGGCCGGTCCACCTGTCCGAACACCTGGTAATGCATCTCCGCAACAACCGGCATCGCATCAAGCCCCTGAACATCGATATTGCTTATCAACGGCCCTGTGCCTCCCATTACACCCCTGAGAAGGAGCACTTTCTGGATGAACTCTTCCAACTGGCCGGCGTGAGGAGGGTGTCCCGGACCTACGACCGGGTGGACGCCATGTGCTGTGCCAGCATCATGCTGCTCCTGGGCAACGGGGACCCCGTACCGTACCAGGAGAAGAACGTTCTCGATTCCAGGCGGAACGGCGCCCAGGCCATGGTGTGCCTCTGCCCGGGATGCATGGACGGCATGGCGGCGGTGGCTGCCGCAAACCGGATGCCCGTTATATTTCTGGGCGACCTCGCCCGCATGGCGCTCGGCGAAATCGAGGTGCCTTCACTGGACGACGGCGCCGGATAACCCCCATCTACTTGAGAAAGGACGGCACAGTGAACGAGAAAGCGTTTCAGGACTACTACCCGGACCAGTTGAGCCACTGCTATGGCTGCGGAAGGCTCAACCAGCATGGACTGCATGTGCAGAGCTACTGGGAGGGAGATGAGGCGGTTTGCAGGTTCGAACCCAGGCCCTACCATGTAGCCATTCCGGGCTATGTCTACGGAGGCCTGCTGGCCTCTCTTATCGATTGTCACTGCACCGGCACGGCGGCAGCGGCGTCGTACCGGGCTGAGGGACGTGACATGGGCACTGAGCCGGCCCTGCGCTTTGTCACCGCTTCGCTGCATGTCGATTACCTGCGCCCGACGCCGCTTGGCGTGGCGTTGGACGTGCGGGCCCGGGTAACGGAACTCAAGGGCCGCAAGGTGGTTATGTCAGCCGAGCTGTCGGCCAACGGTGAGGTCTGTGCCAGGGGGGAAGTGGTGGCTGTCAGGATGCCGGAGCACCTGGTCACATGAGGACTGAGTAACGAGTAACGGGTAACGAGTAGCGGGTAACGAGTCTCCCCGCCCTGCCGGGCATTACGAGGACTGAGGCGAACGAGCCGGTGCTGAGGCCCGCTCTCCTCCTCCCGGGTGATGGCGAACGCCATCGAAGGCGATGCTCCCTGGATCCCGGCTCTCTATTTTGCAGGACCTCTCTGGCAGAAGTAGCCGGCCGGAGTCCCTTTATCCAACTCATACTGGGAGAAAACGATACAACCCGCGCAAATACAGTGCTGGTCGGGGTTAAGGTCTCCGCAAGTAGCTGCACCCGCCGCACAGTAGACACCGGGCACCTCTTCACGCTTCAGGGGGGCCTCCTTCAACGCCTCATTCAGCTTTTCCTTAGCTTCAATCACGCACGGACTCATGCTCTGGACGGGACACTCCAGGCACTGGCATTTGAATACGCTGTCGAGTGTAAAAGGTACCTTGCCGATTTCCTGGACCATGGCGCCTCCTAGAATCTGTATATTCGCTGTCTCCGATCAAACGGAGTGCCTAATTGTGTCATCCCGTACGTGCAACAGTCATAAAATCCAGGCGGGAATAATCACAAATCTGTATCAAGGACGGCGACTTACCTGGTCATGGAACAGCAAACAAAGGGAAAGCAATGTCTCGCGGCAGTGACTTTACTAGACATCCTCGGGCCTGATCGCCCATCCGGTCCGAATGGCGCCAAACCCGTACTTCTGTCTTATGCTGTCGATGGCCCTGTTCAGTTCCCCGCTCTTCTGGTCCGGGGCCTCAAACAGCGTGGTCTGCCTGGTTCCCTCCCCCAGGTTGGACACCCCAATGCCTATCAGGCGGACAGGCAGTCCCTGGCTGTGCAGAGCCTGCTCCAGCAAACCGGCTCCTGTCTCGAATATGGCCCGGTCTGTGTCCACGCTGTCGCGCAGGGTGTGGCTGCGTGTAATGGTTGAAAAATCGCCAAATCTCACCTTTATTGTCACACACCTCGCCTGCATGCCCTTGCGGCGAAGATCGGCTCCCACCTTCTCGCTTTGCGCCCACAAAGTAGCCTCCAGAAAGGCCCGGTCCCGAGTATCCTGGCCGAAAGTGGTCTCCCGGCTTATGGACTTGGCCTCGCCCGACGGCGATACCTGCCTGTTATCGACGCCGTTGGCCATTTGGTGAAGCATCTCCCCGGCGGCACCGAGACGGCTCTTCAGTACTGAGACCCGTGTCCCGGCCAGCTCGCCGATGGTCTGCACCCCCAGGGCCTTCAGGACTTGCACGCTGTGTTTACCGGCCCCGGGCAGCTTCTCCACGGGCAGAGGCGACAGAAAGGCGCTCTCTTCACCCGGCATAACCTCCATGAGCCCGTCAGGCTTGGACAGATCGGATGCCACCTTGGCAACTACCTTGCAACCGGCAATGCCGATCGAGGCGCATAGCCCCACCTCATTGCGGATGCGCTGCTTGATGCTGACTGCCATCTGCCGGATGGAACCGTGCAGCGACTCAAAGCCGGTGGCATCCAGAAAAGCCTCATCAATGCCCAGGGGTTCGATGAATGGGGAGAAGTCGCCCAGTATGGCCATGAACCTGTCGGAAAACTCCCGGTATCTGGC
>PUNJ01000171.1 GCA_003551705.1 Chloroflexota bacterium
TATTCGTAGTTATTTCTTGAAGGAGTTATCCGGGAAATCTCCGTCCCAAGTCAAACCTTCGGCGCTGACTGCGGTAACCGTCGTCGCGTACGTTCCAGACGGGGCGTTGTTGAGACTGAAGGCCACTGTCCCATCCACACCCGTGGCACCGTCGTAAGACCAGCTGCCGGAACCATTGCTCAATATGATCGATACAGAGGTTCCGGACACGGCATTGTCGAGTTCGTCAATAAGTGTCACGGCAACGTGCAGGTGCCTGTCCTGATGCCTGCCCCCGCTCGTACTGTAGGAGATATCGCTTACAATCACCATGGCTGTCCCAGCAGGCGGCGAGCCTATTTCAACGCCGGTCGTGGCGCTGCCCGCCAGGTCTCCGTAACTGACGGTGACCATAACCTCATAAGAGCCCTCGTCCAGAGCGACGATATCAAGCTCCCCTAGGTAGGTCCCGCTGTCCGTTTCGGCAAATGTTACGTCAACCGGTTCATTACCGAGAACAGTGGCAAAGGCTGAAGCATCCAGACCGCCGATCGCATTACCCGTCTCATCGGTTACAAAAGCCGTCAAGACGACCACCTTATCATCCCCGCTCACGTACGCCGCCTTATCGGTCACGAGGTCGACATTAACGGCCGGCTCAGGCGGCACAGGAGGCGTTATGGCAGCCACGGCCGCTACGGCATCCACCAACCCCGCACCGTACAGATTGGCGGCACCAAGCGGCTTCGCCGTGCTGGTCAGAATGTCCCGGACCTCACCCGGACTCTCCGCGCCCGCCCAAATCACCAGGGCTGCTACCCCAGCAACATGGGGCGACGCCATTGAGGTGCCGCTTGCCAGTCCGTAGCCGCCGCCCGGTAGCGTAGAACGAATATTGACGCCGGGAGCCGATATCTCCACAGCCGGACCCGTGCTGGACCACCTGGGGCGGCTATCATTCTGGTCGGTAGCAGCGACAGCCATGACCGAGTTCCAACGAGCTGGATAACTAACGTTATCGCCCCTGCCATTGGGCATGCCGCTGTTGCCTGCCGAGCCGACATGAAGCACGCCGGCTGCATAAGAACTATCGAAAGCCGCCTTCACAACGGACCCCGGGTCACCGGCGCTTCCGTAGCTATGATTGGCCACCTGTATATCGTTGTTCACGCACCACTCCAACGCGGCAATGACATCACTATAGTTGCCGCCTCCTCCGGCGTCCAGTACCTTGAGTGCGTATAGTCCAGCATCCGGGGCGACACCCACAACACCGAAACCGTTCTTCAGGGCCGCAACCGTACCCGCAACGTGGGTACCGTGGCCGTTGTCATCCATGAAATCGGCGTTCTTACCCACGAAGTTCCAGCCGCCGGCAACCGCCAGGTCAGGGTGGCTGTAATCGATTCCTGAGTCAACGATCGCCACCTTCACACCGCTGCCTGTGTTGCTCCATTCGGTGTGGACGGTGCCGGCCCCTATATGTTTTACACCCCAGGTATTGTCCAGCTCAGTATCCAGAGCCTGCACAGCCAGGTCGGGGTCGATCGATGTCACCCTCGGATTCTTCAAGAGTCCCTGGATGGCCGCCTGCGGCAGGGTAGCTGCGATGGCCGGCACAAGGTGATACGTATACTTGATGTCGCCGCCTGCACCACGTACCAGCGCCTCCTCGGACCCGCCGGGCTGCTGTGCGAAACCGATGATGACCGGCATCCTTTCCACCGGCGCAGCGGCCACAATCGTGCTGCCCGCCAAGCTGATCACAAGCGCCGACAGCACAAGGAATGTTATGACAAGTTTCCTACACACGATCCCTCCTCTGCATAAGAAGATGTCCCGGAAACGCCCGGACGGTAGCCTTATCGGGCGTGACAGGTGGTTGTCCCGCCTGAGCGTCTTAGACATTTTGTCCCGCTGGAGGCTTTAGTGTCAATACGCCAAGGATTTTGTTACCCGTGTCCTTCCCGGCTTATCCGGCTCCAAAACCTGCCTGACCTGCCGTATATTTTGCCAATTCTGCGATATGCACAACTTTCCGTCTCGCCCTCGTGTTGCCCGCACCAGGACTTTCGGGTTACAATCCCCTCAAGGCCGATGAGTATTCAAGCTGCAAATTACCTCCACCAACCGGGCAGGGCGGCGCCATGAATAGAGTCGTCTCAATAGTCGGCATGGCCGGCTCGGGCAAGTCCGAAGTCGCCAGGATATTCGAGGAGAGGGGCTTCTCCAAGGTCAGGTTTGGCGATATCACCGACGAGGAAGTCCGGCGGAGGGGCCTAGACCTCAACGAGCAGAATGAGCGCGCCGTGCGCGAGAGTCTCCGGAACGAACACGGCATGGCCGCCTATGCCAAGCTGAGCCTGCCCAAAATAGAATTCCATCTGCAGAACTCCGATGTCATCCTGGACGGTCTGTATTCCTGGGACGAGTTCCTTCTCCTGCGCAAAAACTTCGGTACCGCCTTCACGGTCATAGCCGTCTGGTCATCCCCGGCCACCAGGTATGAGCGCTTGTCCAAACGTACCATTCGCCCTCTTACCAGTGAGGAGGCCGCCAGCCGGGACAAGGCCGAAATCGAAAACCTCCGAAAGGGCGGGCCAATAGCCATGGCGGATTTCACCATATGCAACGAAAGTACCCTGCAGGAACTCGAAACGGCCGCTCAGAGCATCCTGGACCGGATGAGGTCCACACAATGAAGCGCCCCAGCATAGATGAATACTTCCTCAAGATTGCCTGCGTTGTCGCCGAGCGCTCCACATGCCACCGCCACCACGTCGGGGCCGTGGCCGTCAACGGCAAGCACATCCTGACCACCGGCTATAACGGGGCCGCCGCGGGCACCAATGACTGCCTGGAACTTGGCTGCCTCAGGGACGAGATGAATATCCAGTCAGGCACCAGACACGAGATATGCCGCGCCATCCATGCGGAGCAGAATGTTATCATCCAGGCTGCTCTCCATGGAGTGAGCCTCGAAGGGGCCACCATTTACGTCACCCATTCCCCCTGCATTCTGTGCGCCAAAATGCTTGCGAACGCCAGGATAAAGCGCTTCGTGACTTTCGGGAACTATGCCGACGACTCGTTTCATGCTCTGTTCCGCGAGGCGTGCATAACATACGAAGTACACCCAAGGCCGGAACCAACCATCAGCTACCTGGCATGAAGGCTTACCCGGATGGACTTGGGAGAAGCCTGCAGATCTCTGATTTATAGACTAGGCTACCTTCTTGAACTCGCTCTTCTCGGCGGCGCACACAGGA
>PUNJ01000167.1 GCA_003551705.1 Chloroflexota bacterium
AACATTGGCGCCTATCTGGACGTTGTCCCCTATGATCACCCCACCAACATGAGGCAATCTCACATCCCAAGAAGTCAGTATTCCTTCTACGCCAATAACCGCACCTGGATTTATGGTCACATTCCTTCCGATTCTCACATTCGAATGTACATAGGTATTGCCGTAGACTATCGACCCCTCACCGATCTCGCATTCTCCTATGGTGCAAAAGGGGCCAATGTAGACGTTGGGATGAATTCTGGCTCTTTCGTGGATCACAGATAACGGCGATATGCCAAATTGAACTGTTTCTGCAAAGAACTTCCGCACAACGTCAGTAAATGCCCTCTTCGGGTCCTCAACCAAAATCAACACCTTGCCTGCATAATCGTTTTCCTCGAACTGCACGTGTTTCGAGCACACGATCACGCCGGCTTTCGAGTTGCGGACAATTTCCCTGGCTCGGGACGTGTCGTCTGAACAGAAAGAAAGGGCATCTTCACATGATTCCTGGACCGGAGCCACCTGCAGGATGTGAGCGACGCTGTTGCCCCGCACATCGGCCTCTTGGGAAACTGACTGGAGCAACTCTTCGATCTTCAGCTGTTGTTGCAATTTCTTGGCCATGCCAATGACCCCCGGATCACCTGAGATTGTCCACCGACAGGAAATTTACCGACAGCGTGAGGGGAACCAAAGATGTCCAACGACAAGACAACAGTACCCGGCGGCACCGTTGTTGGGTCAATTGCGGCCCTAGCCAGCAGGCCAACTGGCTGAAGGTCTTCGTGAGGTCCCCCGCAGGCCCTTTATTAAGTTAGTTTCTCAACCCTGTTGTCACAGAATAATATCGCTGTAGAATAAGCTCTGTCAAGCCTCTCAGCTGGATAAGGCGGGGGCGGGGTCTTCGCTTCCAGCCCTCTACGCACAGGCCATTATTGGGCAATGCATGGAGGCTTCATTCCAACGTTTCCACGATCAGGGCCCTACGGCAGACCGGACTTGCACTGTATCACTTCACCGTCACCGACTTGGCCAGGTTTCTTGGCTGGTCAGGATTGTGCCCTCGCACCACCGCCGAGTAATATGCCAGCAGTTGCAGCGGCACAACGGTCACCAGCGGGTAGAATATCTCCTCGCTGCTCTCAATCTCTATCCACTCATCGAAGATGGCGTGCCTTTCCTCCGAAACGCCTACAACGAAAGCACCCCGGGCCTTCGTCTCAGCAGCGTTGGCCAGCGTTTCGTTGAAAGTGAAATCCCGCGGGCTTATCACCACCACAGGCGTACCTTCCTCGATCAATGCAAGCGTACCATGCTTCAGCTCGCCTGCCGGCATCCCCTCCGCATGAATATACGAGATCTCCTTCAACTTCAAGGCCCCCTCCGCCGCTATGGCGAAGTTGATGCCCCTGGCCAGGAAATAGCAGGAATGCTGGTCCTTGATCAAGGCCGCGATCCGCTGCAGCCTGTTGCCGTTGCGTTTCATCTCCGTCTCGATCTGTGTGCTCACGTGGGTGACCTTCTGCACGCCCTCATCGTACCTGTTGGCCATCGTGAAGGCCAGCATGTACAGTACCGCCAACTGGCTCATGAAAGACTTTGTCGCAGCTACGCCGATCTCAGGACCGCAGTTGAGGTATATCGTACGATCGCTCATCCTGGCTATGGATGATCCGTACATGTTGACCATCGACAGTATCGTGGCCCCCTTCTCCCTGGCCTTCTTCACCCCCTGGATTACGTCGGCTGTTTCACCACTCTGCGATATGGCGATCACCAGAGTGTTCTTGTCGATGGAATCGGAAAAATAGTGAAATTCCGATGCCATGACAACGTCGCAGAACTTGCCTGCCAGCTTGGAAAAGAGGTACCTGCCCACCAGGGCCGCATAACGGGAGGTGCCGCAGGCGGTGAACACCACCTGCCGGGCCCGCAATATGTTCATGGCCATGTCAAGGACCACCGCCTTGTCCTGGTCCAGCGCTCTGCGGATGGCCTCCGGGACCTCGGCGATCTCTTTCATCATGTAGTACTCGTAGCCCTGCTTTGTGGCCTGGTCCCATTTCCAGTCTATGTTCGAAAGCTCGGGATAGCGCTCCCTGCCGGCCTCATCGATGAATCGCGCCCCGCCGGCCTCCAGTACCAGCGTCTCGCCGTCCTCCACAAAGGCCACAGTTCTGGTGTGCTCAAGGAAGGCCACGCCCTCGCTGGCAATGAAGTTGTAGTCCTTGCCCAAGCCCACCACCAGCGGGCACTCCCTGCGCGATCCGACGATCTTGCCGGGTTCTCGTGAGGAAATGGCCAATACCGCGTACGACCCCCTGACCTTCTGCAATGCCTGCATGACGGCTTCCTCGAGGGGTACTCCGGGCTGATAATGGTCCTCGATCAGATGCACCAGGACCTCGCTGTCCGTTTGCGAGAGAAAGCGGTGCCCGCCCAGCCCAGCCCTCAACTCATCGTGGTTGTCGACGATCCCGTTATGCGCCACCGCGATCTCACCATGGCAGTCCAGGTGAGGGTGGGCGTTCAGCCGGCTTACCTCGCCATGGGTTGCCCACCGCACGTGGCCGATGCCCGCATTGCCGGGCAGGCCCACCAGGTCCTGTTTGACACATACCTCATCAAGCCTTCCCGCATCCTTCCCGCAGTGTAGACTGCCGTCGGACACCGTCGCTATTCCGGCCGAGTCGTGCCCCCGGTACTCAAGACGGTTCAGACCTCTGAGCAGGACCGTGCAGACCGGCCCGTTTCCAACGCAACCTATTATGCCTCCCATGGCTCAATACCTCCTGAATGAGTTATCCTGTTACAACGCTTCCCAGGGAACAGGACCACCGGTGTATCCATATCTTGAAAAACAGCCTCGCACAAGTAGTCTGATTGCGGGACAAGGCGCGGAAGCGAAAAGCTAGCCCTTGTTTCTAACCCTCTCGGGCTGCAGGACCCTCCCTGTTGATCGACACTGCCTGGTTGGCGAAGAATGGTGGGTGACCTTCCCGGCTCCTCTCATGTCTTGGATAAGACCGGCTTTAACTGGTGGGCAGATTATGCGCTCCTGACACCGGTTTGTCAAGCCCTTGTTGGTCAGGACCAATCGCCCGGCATGCCTGATGCAACGTCCCGTGGGTTCACCGGGCTTGGCGGTACAAAACACAGCTGTATTATGAAGTTGGTGGACGATGGGGATTCCGGCGTTGCAGCTCGACCTCTCACTGAAGACAC
>PUNJ01000187.1 GCA_003551705.1 Chloroflexota bacterium
GGCGTCGTAAGCATCCACCCTGCCGTAGCCGTATTCCTGGTCCCAGCCGGGGATTCCGAGGTCGTGAGCGGTCTCCCGCAGGATATCCCTCACCAGCTGGTTGGTCAGATCCGGAGCGCGGGACCAGATGAGGGCTGCCACCCCGGCCACATGCGGAGCGGCATAGGAGGTGCCGTTGCCCGTCCCGTAGTTGTTTCCCATGGCGGTCGATACTATGCCTGAGCCGGGCGCGGCCAGTTCCATCTCCGGTCCCCAGTTGCTGAAATGTGACCGGCTGCCACTTTGGTCTATCGAACCCACCGCGATGACGGTATCGTAGGCGGCGGGATACATTATGCCGGCTGTCCCTTCATTGCCCACAGCGGCGACAAGCAGGCTTCCCTGCTCCCAGGCATAATTGCAGGCCAACCTGAGGGAATAGGAGTCCGATTCGCCCCCCAGGCTCATATTGATGACGTCGGCCCCCATGTCTGCAGCCTCTTGTATGGCGGCGGCGACATCGGCCGTGTCCCCTTTCCCGTCGCTGCCCAGCACCTTAAAGGCCAGGATGTTAACCTGGGCGATGCCCGCAATGCCGGTGTCATTGTTGATGGTTGCTGCGGCGATGCCGGCCACGAAGGTACCGTGGCCGTGGTCATCCATGGGGTTGTCGTGATCATTGACGTAATCATAGCCGCCGCTCATGTAGTTACCCAGGTCTGCGTGGGTGTAGTCGACCCCTGTGTCGATCACGGCGATGGTTATGCTGCTGCTTCCCGTCTCTATTGCCCAGGCAAGGTCCGCCCTGATGGCCTGCGGACCCCACTGCTGCCCCCAGTAGGGGTCGTCCGGCCAGGTATCCGCCGACTGCACCGTCATATTGGGTTCCACGTATCTGACGCCGGTCTCTGCGGCGATCCCGGCCATGAAGGCGTGGGGATCCGGCGTTTTGGCGACAACGAAGTCCAGTACGGAGTTGGTCTTCAGTACCAGGCCACCGTGCTGCTCGACCAGGGAGGTCCGGCATTGCTGGGAAGCTCCCGGTAGAAAGCCGATGATAACTTCGTCCAGTACGGCGCTGTTCTCGAGGTAAGCACAGTCGGTTGACAGTCCGGAGGCCTCAGAGGTGCTCCATACCTGGAGGGAGCATGGCAGCAGGACTGCGAGTACAAGCAGGAGCGCCGCCAAGTGGGCCATCAGACTTCTTCCGTCCGGCGCAGACGCATGCCCTTTACGGGAGGTACCGTGGTCCGTGCTTCCCGCGCTTGCTTCAATGCAGATACTTTTGTTCATCCGTCTGCGCAGTTCTGGAATGATTATGGGCAGGTAAATCTTGGGGATGCTCCCGCATCCCGCCGGATGCAGGAAGTATACACATGCCGGGCCTTTCTTACCAGCCCCGTTGATTCCTAATGAATTAGCCTATCGGTGCATTTGTTATATTTGGACGGTTCTTTTAACGTGCCCAACATGACCGGGGCATCGTGCTTCCCGATTATGATAAAATATTTACCTCTGGTATCGAATATGTCTTTTGCAGAACTGGCTACGCCTGATCTCCCGCCCTGGTCTGAACGGGCCCATGCGGAAGCTGCGGATGATCCGCGCGGCAGCTTTCAGCGGGACCGGGACCGCATCCTGCATTCCGTTTCCTTCCGCAAGCTGCAGCACAAGACCCAGGTCTTTGTTGTCCACGAAGGCGATTTCTTCCGCACCCGTCTTACCCATACCCTGGAGGTCGCGCAGATCGGCCGCACCATCGCCGGGATGCTTGGCCTGAATGAGCCGCTTATCGAGGCCATATGTCTGGGCCATGATCTGGGGCATGCTCCCTTCGGCCACGCCGGCGAAGAATCCCTGGGAAGACTGCTGCGGGACTGTGGTCTCGACTGGAACTCCAACGCCTATTCTCTCACCCTGGTTGAGGATGTGGAGCGCCAGTATGCCGGCCATGCCGGACTCAATCTGACGTGGGCTACCCGGGAAGGCCTGGCCAGGCATATAACCAGATTCGATGAACCAGCTTCGGACAGCGCCTATTGGCAATACCCGCAGTCGTCGCTGGAGGCCCAGGTGTCTTGCGCCGCTGATATCATTGCCTACAGTGCTCATGACCTGGAAGATGCGCTGGCCGCCGGACTATTGACCATATCCGATCTTTCAGGGCAGGGCATAGCAGTCTGGGAAGAGTGCTGGAATCGGGCGAAGGAGGAATTCACCATCGCCCATCCGGAGAGTCCCCCTCCTGGCCTGGACAGGTTCTCTCTCCTCGTGAGGCGGGCGCGGCGTCATTTGATAGACGTTCTGATCAGGGACCTGGTGAGAGCCACTTCCGACCAAATAGCACGCCATTGTGTGAGGACGTCTGAGCAGGCACGTTTTCTTGACCACCCTCTGTCGGGATTTTCGGGGCACATTGAGGAGCAGGTGGGAACACTGGTTGATTACATGAAGGCATCGGTGTACAAGTCACCGCTGGTGGCACGGCAGAACTACCGGGCCGGCCATATATTGTCCAGCTTGTTCCGGGCGCTGACGGAGGGTGAAGCCGGCAGCTATCCGCTCTTACCGGTCTGGGTGCAGGAGCGGATTGCCGGTGGGGGGCGGTGGGAGATGGAGGTTGCCCGGTTCCTGGCCGGACTGACGGACCGGGGGGCGGCTGATCTGTATGCCGAACTCTTCGATCCGCAACGCCGGGCCATGGGACACAGGATTTAGGAGGACTGAGTACTGAGTGCTGAGTCCCCGCCGAGCTCCAGGACTGAGTACTGAGTGCTGAGTCCCCGCCCTGCTCCGAGGACTGTGTGCTGTCTCCTGCGGTCCTTCGGCTGACGCAAGCAGCCCCCATGACAAGCAACAGTGGAATGTCCGGAGTGATGAGTACGAGGCAGCCATCGTGGACAAAGAATCAGCCGCCCCGCTTGATGGGGGCGGCTACGAGGTTGGTCATGGGGTTATCCATGGTCAGAACTAGCGTAACTCCACACCGGGTATCCTGATGATTCTTCTGGCTCGGGCTTCCTTGATTGCACCGTATGCCCCGGAGGCAACGAGGTACCATACGAAGGCCACCGGGAGGAGTACGATGGGAACCCCGAGTACCAGAGCAAGGATAATGTACCATTCCATCGCTTTGCTCCTTTCTCGGCCTTTCGGCTCCCTAGTCCACTACCATACTATCATTTAGCGACGGAGATAACGTCGTCTGGAATACTTATTTGGGA
>PUNJ01000041.1 GCA_003551705.1 Chloroflexota bacterium
GATGGAGGCGCTTCACTACGCCGTCCCGGCGAACAGACTGTGTCGCAATCAATTGGCTTACCACGCCACCTCAAATCAGTACGCCACCACGGCGACCAAATCAGCACGCCACCCCGGCGAAAGCCGGGGTCCAGGAAACCCAACTCTTGACAAAAGCAGGGTACCATGTAACATGTAAATGGGTATACTCGTCATATATTCCCATACGTTGCTCCGCGGTCTGTCTCAAGTGTTCCCGGTCCATAGAAATGACAGCCGCGAGCCGGGCAAAGGCGCCAATGCACAGAAAAACCAGTTTGCTGATCGTGCATCCCGACAAGGAATCAGCAGGGCCGCTTGCTTTGGTGGACGTGAGCGGTGAATTTCGTTGCGATTGGGCAAGCAGCGGCCGTGAAGCGGAGGAGATGGCAAGGGATCTCTTCTATCACGTTGCCCTTGTCCAGGAGCAGCCTCCCGATATGCATGGCTACGAACTGGCCGCCGTCCTTAGAAAGATTCATATCGAGACGGAGGTCATCCTGCTGGGCGAAGCCCCCGAGGACGAGATAGAGCGTGAAAACTTCGAGGGCGATGTCTTCGATTACTTGCCTACTTTCGCCGACTACGAATCCCTGATTGCCACCATTCGCCGGGCCCTGCGCCGCCAGCGCCGTGAGGTGGACCGCCGTAACAGGGCCGGCTATGAGCTTTATGGCAGCCTCGCCCATGAAATCCGCAGCCCTCTGTCGGCCATCATGGTATCGTCGAACCTCCTGTACGAGGAATTGGTACCTCAGGAGACCGGCCAACCTGGAGGCAACAAGGACGCCATACCCAGGCTTGTCCAGAATGTGCTGACCAGTGCCAGCAGGATCGATAACTGGGTTGAGGAACTTCTCGACCTGGCCAAGTTGAGGTGCGGTACTTTCACTCTGAAGCCCGTGGAAATTGACAGCCGCGCCCTGCTTGATGAGGCCATGGACCTCGTATTGCCCGACTTGCGGAACAGAGGTCAGTCTGTGGCGCGGGATGCGGCAGATTACCTGCCGCCGGTTACGGCAGACCGCGGGGCAATGGTACAGTCACTGGTATATCTGCTGGAGAATGCCAGTCGCTTCACGCCCAGCGACGCCAGTGTAAGGTTAAATGCATGGCCAGAGCAGGACCATCTGAAGATCGAGATAATTGACGGTGCTCCCCCCATTTCCGCATATCTGCTGGCCCGCATGTCGAACCCCTTCCTGATTGTGGAGGCCGACCGTGTGTACATGTCCAGGCTTGGGATCGGCTTTGCCCTGGCTGCATACTTGTTAGCCGCCCACGACGGACGTCTCTGGATAGAGCGCCGTGAACATGGCAATGCCTTTTGCCTGCTTCTCCCCGGGGCAGGTTTAGTGTACAATAGAAAACCATAGGCATGGCGGTGAACAGGATTGATGGTGGGCTGAGTCATCCTTTTGGATGATTGCAATGTGATACCAAAGGGTCATACAATACCCATGGTACATAGGTGGGTGCCACCGCTGGCAAAAATACGGGGGTGATGTCCTGAAGGTCCTGGTCATAGAAGATAATCAAGAGATTACCCAATCTGTTACCCTGTGTTTCGAATTGCGCTGGCCTGGAGTTCAAGTGCTGTCTGCCGCCGAGGGCGCAAAAGGGCTGAAAATGGCGGAGACCGAATCGCCCGACGTTGTGATCTTGGACCTCGGCTTGCCCGACGTGGATGGTCTGGACGTGTTGCGGGACCTTCGCAGCTTCTCCAATGTTCCCTTGATCATCCTCACCGTCAGGGGTGAGGAAATGGACAAGGTGAAGGGGCTGGAGATGGGCGCGGACGACTATGTGGTGAAGCCCTTTGCCCCAGCGGAGTTCCTTTCAAGAGTCAAGGCCGTGGTGCGCCGCTGCCAGTACCCAGAGATGCAGTCGGGAGAGCGGCCCCTCGAAATCGGCAGGCTCAAGATCGATTTTGCCGCTCACGAGGTCAGCGTTAACGGGCAGCCGGTAAGGCTAACCCCCAGCGAATACAAGCTCCTGCAGTACCTGGCCAGGAACGAGGGCCGTGTTCTGTCCAACCATCTTCTGCTAGAGAAGGTCTGGGGGCCGGAGTACACCGAGGAAACGGACTATATCAAGGTCTACATGCAGCGTCTACGCGAGAAGATAGAAGACGACCCCCGCAATCCCAGGATGTTGATAAGCGAGCGGGGTGTGGGCTACAAGTTCGTTGGCCGGTAGCATATCCGGGGCTCCTTCATCCGGCGTGTGTCTTTTGATTTCCCGATAGTCATTCTTCAAGCCAGCTACCTGCGTGGGTCTCCATCCTCCGGCGCGGCTTGCTGGCTTTCGTAAGAGTCGTTCTCCCACGGAGCACTCAGCCCCCAGTCCCGAGTCTTAAAGTTGCTGGTGGGTTTCGTCCCTGCGCAAGGCAAAACACAACGCAGAAAACAATGATCTTGGATTCTATTCACCCTACATGACTACTCGTCTACAAGAGGTTGACAAAGGAAGCCCTGGGGTGGGGCGGAGGTCGTAGGGTGGGTAGAGCCCCAGGGCATTGGACGGCGGTTGAATTGCGCCAGCGACGGGGCGAAACCCACCGGTAACGATTGCCTGGGTAAGAGGCGTGGACTTGTGAGAGACGTAGCCGGTGGGTTGTAACGATTGCCCGCGTAAGAGGTGTGTGTTTGTGAGGGGCTCAATTCTTCGAAGGTGGGGGGAGGGGAACTCAGCACTCAGCACTCAGCACTCAGCACTCACGTGGAAGGTGGGTTACGTCCCTGCGTTTCCTTCGGGATAAACGTCTTCCATGTCATCGGGACTAACCCACCCTACGCCGCCCGCCCCACCGCCACGCGGTGGGGCGCTTTGCGGGGTGATGCTGGACGCAATATGGGGTAAGCTCAAACCTTCCAATGCTGGGGGGCAGCGAAAGCCGCACCTACAGGAGGAATGCTTCTGCCCCACGGCGGGGGGCGGGGAGCGTAGGGTGCGGTCAAGTCCCGATTCAAGTCCTTCTCTCCGAAGCAAACAACACCAACTTGCCGTCGTCACAACTGTTGCCGAAGGGCGTTATATCATGACGAGGTTGGAAGGACGTAGTGTCGGGACTTGACCCACCAGCAGGCTTCTTGAAGGCATGGAGGTCCTATCAGGCAATACCACGTGTGAGTAACGAGCAGTGAGTAACGAGTA
>PUNJ01000085.1 GCA_003551705.1 Chloroflexota bacterium
ACCGCAACACGGGGCCGCCTCGGGTGTGTCCCCAGGGGTCCCGACGAGTCCCGGTGCTGTCGAGGTGCAGCTCGTCGGAGTCGGAGCGGCTGCGCACGTGCGTCGAGTGCGAGCGCCATGACCTCGTCGAGCTCTCGCGTGTCGAGGGGTCCGGGTGCGTGTCGGCCGGCTCATGACGGAGCTCCACTCTCGCCATACTCGCCATACTCGCCATCCGTGAGAGTTGGCGAGGTTGGTGGCGAGTGTGTGACGAGCTCCCACGTGACGGGGCCGCCGAATCCGTCGCGTCGACGACGGAGCTCGCCACGTCGGTCGAGGGACCCGGCGGCCCTCTCTAGGGTCCTCGGGGGGTAGCCGGCCCTCTGCGCGTCGGCCTTGACGTTGCGTGCGTGCCTCGGGCCGTTGGCGAGGGACTCGCGGAGCCACTCCTCGGCCTCGCTCGATGCGTTGCGATCCTCGGCGGTGCCTTGGTCGAGCACGTCATGCACGGAGAGTCCAGGCACCTCGTCGCCGAGCTCGGCTCTCGGGACGTTGAGCGTGAGGTCGGCCACGTGCACGTCGGTGCCGACGACGGCGAAGCGGACAGCGGCGGCGAGCTCGGCGGTGTTGCTCTTGCCGTGCATGAGGACTCGTGCGTTGTCGGCTGCCTCCGTGTCGGGGTCGCCGGCGACGACGAGGACGGACCGTGCGGCGTTGAACAGGCCAGCGGAGCCGGAGACCGCTAGGTAGAGGTCGCCGGTCGGTGACTTGTTGAGGTGCGCGATGGCGACGACGGCAGCGCCGGACTCGTGCGCGAGGTTCGCTAGTGGTGAGAGTGCTCGCCGGATCGATGCGTCCCGGTGCGAGTCGACGTTGGAGCCGAGTGCTGCGGCGAGCGGGTCGATGATGACGAGCTTTGCGTCATGCTCGTCGACGGCGGCGTGGAGGCGCTCTACGTCCTCGGGAAGCGTGAGCATGTCCGTGAGGAAGCGGACCCGGTCGAGGTCGGCTCCGGCTGCGTAGAGCCTCGGGACGAGCGTGTGGTCGATCGCGTCCTCGCCGGATGCGATGAGGACGTTTGCCGGTCCGTCGAGGTCTCCGTCGAGCTCGCCACGTGTGACTCGTGCCGGAATCTCGGCGGCGAGGAGCACGGTCTTGCCGAGTCCTCCTCGGCCGACTCCGATGGTGAGCTCGCCGAGAGGGATGCGCGGCGACCAGAGGTAGGACAGCCGGCGAGGAGTCACGTCGGCGGCGAGGACGGTCGGCAGACTCGCCACAGTCTCGCCAGCTCTCGCGGATGGCGAGTACGGCGAGTATGGCGAGGATGGTGAGGCTCCGACGAGGTCCGTCGTGAGCTTGTCGAGGTCGAGGTCGGCTCTCATGCGGCCACCTCGCTCGGCAGCATGGCCGGACGTTGGAGGCCGGCCCTGATGCCGGACTCGACGGTGCGGCGTGCCTCGCGTGCCGAGAGTCCGTTGGCGGTCGCGACGGCGACGAGAGCGCGTCCGGCTGAGTCGGGATCGAGGCCACTCGCGGCAGCGATACGGCCGACCCGGTACGCGCTCGTGTTGAGCGTCGCGTTACGTGTCCCCTCGGGAGCGTTGGCGACCTCCTCTAGCTCGCCGCGAATCGCTGCCGTGACGTACGCGAGGACCCGGCCGGAGAGCGACACAGGCACGACGGTCGGGATAGGGGCCGGCTCGGGGTCCGTTGACGTGAGGCGCTCGACCCATGCGGCCGGGAGCTGCGGAAGGTGCGGCGGTCCCGGCCAGGGGTCCTCGACCCACGTGTAGGGGCGGCCGTCGACGACGGACGGAGGGACGACGATGTAGCCGCCATCCGCTCGCACGTCGAGGCCGGGTCCGAGCTTGCCGGCGGTGCTCGGGATGCGGCCGCCGGGGTGCGCGTAGTAGAGGTGCCAGCCGCCGCGAGGCGTGCGCACCATCGTCGGCTCGTCGGGTCGACCGAGCTCGTCGCAGAGCCGGCGGAAGGTGGCCGTCCCGGACTCGCCGGCATCGTCGGCCGGGTCGAGGTCGAGGACGACGAGGCCGCTGGCCGATCCGGTGGCGACGGCGACGTTGAGCGTCGGGTCCGTGTCGAGCCATCCGAGGACCCGGTCGGGGTCGGTGGTCGCGTCCTTGAATCCGTGCGGCGTTGCTGGCCGCTTGCCTCCGGCGATGCACGGCAGGACCGGCCAAGACCAGCCTCCGGCCATCGTGAGGGCATCGTGGAGCCGAGCCCGGTCGGTACGCTCTCCGGTGCGAGGCCTGCCAGCTGCGCCGGATGCCGTCCCCGAGGGGCGGCTTTCGTTATTCGGTGGCATCGTGTCGGTCCTCCTCGGCCGGCTCACTCGGAGCGGCCCTCCAAGAGCGCGATAAGGCGAGCGGTCGGGACGACACGCCGACGCTCCCCTATTGCGATGGTCGGTAGGTGGCCGCTCTCGGCGGCTCGGTAGCTGGCCGACCGGGACAGGCCGAAGGCGATCCGGCCGGCGGTCGGGATGTCGAGCACCGGGTGGGACCGGGCCTCGTCGAGCGTTGTCGGGCTGTCCATCGCTGCCCTCCTCGGGTGGTCTCTGTGTGGACCCTCCGAGAGTGGCGTGGAGATACAGCGACCGCAAGGCTGTACCTGTATCGCAACATGTCGGGATGCAGATACAGGCATGACACGGTCCGTCCCGTCCTGTACCGTTGAGGCATGGACCTCCACGTGCACAGCCCGGTCTACGGATTCGGCCCCAGGCACACGCTCGACGGCGTGACCTACGAGTACCCGTCGAGCTACGAGGTGACGTGCGACAACGTGCCGAGAGTTCCCTACAGGGTCGAGCTGTCCGTCGTCATGACTTCGAAGGGTCCGAAGGCGACGCGAGTCACGCTCACGCAGCAGACCGACGAGCGAGGCCGGCCGGTCGGTCCCGAGGTGACCTCCACCGCGATTCGGCGGCTAACGGTCACGGACCTCCTCGAGCGATCCGTCCACGCTGCGGTCGCCGTAGTTGTCGACGAGCTCCCGGTGGCCGACCCGACTCGTGAGCGCGCAGCGCGGCTCGACCGAGCGAACAAGGCCGACGGAGCTGCCGTCGTGAGTGACCGTCGGAGGACTGTCGACGACACGCTCCTCCGACGTGTGGCCGAGGTCTACCGACAGGCCATCGCACTCGGCCGCCGGAATCCGACCGCGG
>PUNJ01000153.1 GCA_003551705.1 Chloroflexota bacterium
AGGCCCTGGTGCAGCGCAAACAGTGGCTGCCGCTCGAGGACCTCCGGATACTGGCTTCATCATGCCCGCATCCCGTCAACTTCGGAGAGGCCCTGCTGGGCGCCGCCAGCGCGGCCAAACCATCCGCCAACGGAAACGGAACCACCAGCATCATAGCCGAGGTGAAAAGGGCCTCGCCGTCGCGCGGTCCCCTGAACGCCGATCTCGACGTGTCCAGTCTGGTGGCAGCCTACACCAGGGGAGGTGCCGCAGCCATATCCGTCCTCACCGAGCCCAGGTTCTTTCAAGGCAGCCTGGTCGACCTGGCCAAGGCCAGCCGGGCCACGGACCTGCCCCTCCTGCGCAAGGACTTCATTATCGACCCCTATCAGGTCTACGAGGCCCGGGCAGCGGGAGCCGACGCCCTGCTCCTGATAGCCTCCGTGTTATCTATAAGCCGCCTGGGCGAGCTTCTGGGACTGGCACGCTCCCTGAGCATGGCAGCCTTGGTGGAGGTACACACCCGCCCGGATGTGGAAAAGGCGCTGGCCGCCGGTGCTGATATCATAGGCATAAACAACAGGGACCTGACCGATTTCAGCGTAGATCTGGCTGTCACCCTGCAACTGCGACCGATGATTCCCAAGGACATCATCGTGGTCAGCGAAAGCGGCATCCGGTCGGCGGATGACATCGCCCGCCTGCGTGCAGCCGGGGTCCACGCTATGCTGGTCGGCGAGGCCCTGTCCTGCAATCCCGATCCCGAGGCCAAGGTCAGGGAACTGAAGGGCAGATGCCATGGCGTGGAGGCACCCCAGTGAGACAGGCAGTCAGGGTCAAGGTCTGCGGCATCACTAACCTCGAAGACGCCCTGACGGCCGTCCAGTCCGGCGCCGACGCCCTGGGCTTCATCTTCGCGCCGAGCCCCAGAAGGGTGACGCCGGAGCAGGCCGGGAGCATCATCGCCGCCCTGCCTGTCTTCGTGAACAAGGTGGGGGTCTTCCTGGACCATCCCCTGCACGAAGTCCTCAGCACCATGAAGATGTGCGGCCTGGATACCGCACAGCTGCATGGGGCCGAGAGCGCTGACTACTGCCGGATACTCTTTCCCGGGGTAATCAAGTCTTTCCGGGTCAGGGACGGTTCCGTTCTCGCAGAGCTGCCCGAATACAGGGCCGGGGCCTACCTCCTGGACGGCTATGATCCTGTACTCCACGGCGGAACGGGGCAGAGTTTTGATTGGGAGATAGCCCGGAGCGCTGCCAGCTACGGGCCCATCATACTGTCGGGCGGCCTGAACCCGCAGAACGTCGACCGGGCCATCGCCCAGGCAGGGCCCTATGCCGTGGATGTGTGCAGCGGCGTGGAGTCGGCCCCGGGTCGCAAGGACCATGGCAAGCTCAGGGCTTTTCTTGACGCCGCCAAAAACGGAAGAGCGGAGAGGAGATCGTGACACCTTTGCCGGATTCTCGAGGATATTTTGGCCGGTACGGAGGCAAGTTCGTGCCGGAGACCCTGATGAGCGCCCTTGCCGGACTCGAGGCGGCCTACGCGGCAGCCTGCGACGATCCAGCCTTTCATGAGGAGCTGGGCGCACTGCTGACCAGCTATGCGGGGCGCCCCACGCCGCTGTACGAGACCAGGCGGCTCACGGCAACCGGCGAGACGATCCCGAATGCCGGCGGGGCAAAGGTCCTGCTCAAGCGAGAGGACCTGCTCCATACCGGAGCGCACAAGATAAACAACGCCCTGGGACAGGCGCTGCTGGCCAGGCGAATGGGCAAGCGCAGGATCGTGGCGGAGACTGGTGCCGGCCAGCACGGCGTAGCCACGGCAACCGTATGCAGCCTGCTGGATCTGGAATGCATAGTCTACATGGGCGCCGAGGACGTGGAGCGGCAGTCGCCCAATGTCTTTCGCATGAAACTGCTGGGAGCGGAAGTCAAGCCCGTGGACTCGGGCAGCAGAACGCTCAAGGACGCCATCAATGAGGCCATACGGGACTGGGTGACTAACGTCGACAGTTCATATTATCTCCTGGGTTCCGTGGTGGGGCCGCACCCGTACCCGGTGATGGTCCGCGATTTCCAGTCGGTCATCGGACGGGAGACCAGGGAGCAGGTTATGACCGAATATGAACGCCAGCCGTCCTGCCTGGTCGCCTGTGTGGGCGGGGGCAGCAACGCCGCCGGGCTCTTTTATCCCTTCCTGGACGATGCCGGGGTCCGCCTGATAGGCGTGGAGGCCGCCGGAAAGGGACTGGACAACGGCGGTCATGCCGCCTCGCTGGCGGCGGGACGGGCGGGAGTGCTCCACGGCGCCATGTCCTACCTGCTCCAAGACCGCCATGGACAGGTGGCCGCCACCACCAGTATCGCCCCGGGACTGGACTATCCCGGCGTGGGCCCGGAACACAGCTATTTGAAGGACAGCGGCCGGGCGGAGTACGTGACGGTCACGGATGATCAAGCCCTGGAGGGGTTCAGGATGCTCTGCGCCGCCGAGGGGATAATACCGGCCTTGGAGTCGTCCCATGCCGTGTACAAGGCGGTGGAAGTGGCGGCGTCGTTGTCCGCCGAGGATATCGTTGTCGTCAACCTGTCGGGACGTGGGGACAAGGACCTGGGCATCGTGGCCGGGGCACTCGGGGTGTCGTTGTGAGCCGCATCACCGGGATCCTGCGGCAGCGGAAGGCCCTGATCAGCTTCCTCACCGCCGGCTATCCGTCCATCGAGCGCACCATAGAGACGGTCCCCAAGCTGGCAGCCTGGGGATGCGATCTTGTGGAGCTGGGCATACCCTTCTCCGACCCGCTGGCGGACGGGGCCACCATACAGAGGGCCAGCCATCACGCCCTGCAAAACGGCGTCACCCCGGAGGTGTGTCTGGAGGCGGCGGCCAGGATAAGCCGAACCACCGATGTGCCCCTGGTCTTCATGACCTATTACAATCCGGTGCTCAGCTACGGGCTGAGGGATTTCTGCCGGGCATCGGCAGGGGCGGGCGTGACCGGGCTCATCGTTCCCGACCTGCCCCCGGAGGAGGGCGGGGACCTGGAAGACTGCACCGCAGAATCCGGACTGGACCTCATCTATCTGCTGGCGCCCACCAGTCCCGACGAACGCATCAGCCTTGTGGCGGAGCGTTCCCGCGGGTTCATATATGTGGTATCGCTGGCC
>PUNJ01000148.1 GCA_003551705.1 Chloroflexota bacterium
GGTCATCAGAAGGCGGTCACCTATCCGACTGACACCAAGCTGTTTCTGAAGAGCCTGTCGCGATTGAACCGGGTGGCTGGGGCGGCTGGCGTTCCCTTGCGGCAGAGCTACACGCGCACCGAGGCGCGGATGTCAATTCCCCGCGGTCAAACTAAAGGCCTCGTTCCATCCCTTCGGGGTTGCCAATCGATCATCCGGAACGATACGTTCTCTAGAGGGTTCACTATGTCTTTCATCTATATATGGAAATCTAAAAATACCGAACCGGAGCTCGCCGAATCGCAATTTGAGTCGATAATCCGGCACCAGGCAACCCTGTATTCATCTTCGTATGGCCGTAATTTCACATGGTCATCGAAAACGATTGGAGATATTTTCATCGGGCAAATAGATTTAATAAAGGGGGTTAAAAAGTGGCAGCCGTGGGCTGATTGTGGCCCGTGTGGTGTAGCGTGGAGCGGCATCTGTGAGAATTTCCTAGGGATCCCTTGGAGCCCTGAGCGGCTAGAGGCCGTTCATGACACGGCTATAAATAGACCTGAAGAATTGGCAACATGGGATGGACATTTCGCATTTTGCACATGGAACTCTAATGAGGGCACCGTCTCAATAAATGCAGGGGCTACGCAAAGTCAGACATTATGGTATACAAGTGGACCCTATGGCTGGGCGTGTGGGAGTCGACCAGCAGTGGTGACAGGTATAGTGGGTAAAGATAGAAGTCTTGACTCTGATCAAGCCCGACTATTTCTTACGTTCTCATATCACATGGCAGGCGGTAGCTTTCTGAGGGAAGTCAGTCGCCTGGAGCCGCGACATCAAATCATCCTCCGAGGCTCGAAGGTCCCGCAACCGAAAGAATACATCACAGAAATCGACTATCTAACATCAAATTTTCAGCCAACAAGCAATACAAATGAGATATATGACATTTGCGCCGAAAGGCTGAGAAATCGTGTTGATCGGCAGATTCAACACAGTGAGAATCCCGTGTTACATTTATCGGGCGGTAAGGATAGTCGGTGTATTGGGGCGGCTATTTTCAAAAACGGTAAGTCAATTACGTCATTGGCCGGTGGCGGCATCAATTCACCGGAATTTTCCGTAGCAAGTAATGTCGCTCGGTCCCTGGGGTTCCATCATACAGTGGAAGTTCACCATACAGACTTGTTGTCCTTAATGGTTGATCAAACCGACCGTGCGAAACTCTGGCTCCGGCTCTCTGATGGATTGCAGAATATTCGCCAGGGCCTTCATGATGGTTTCTTCAATAGGCGTGTGCCAATCCACGATGCCGACACTCAGTATTTGACTGGGGTGCATTATGGTATGCTAAAACCAAAAACACTCAAATTAAGCGCAAAACGGGAACTGGAAGCGGTATTGCGAAAAAACACAGACCCTAAGGACGGGGTCAACAAAATCGCAAGCAAATTCATTGAAAAAATGGACCGGACTAGGAGGGCCGTTTTAAGAGGGGATGTAAGCGAAGAAGGTTGGTCATTCGTCTTTTATTGGAAGATTCGTGGGTCGCTTTGGGGTTCAGATGCGATTTCCCTGATGCTGCCTGCGGCTTGGTGGTGGAGCCCGTTGGTCGATAAGGCTTTAGTGCAGTATAGTTGGTGGCTTTTCTTGCAAGGGAAGCGAGAAACAAGCTTCGTGGATAAAATAACACAAACCAATGCGCCTCATCTGGTTTCTGTCCCGGACATTTATGAAATCAAAGCCAAGAGGGGTCAGTGGGCGCGGGGGCGCGACAAAATACTTAGGAGGGTCTGTTTATCAAAGACATATAAGGCTCTCAATAGGGATAAATACTCCTTCAATTCCCAGCATTTCCTCATTAGCAATCGAAGGGAACAAATGTGGAAAGCGTTCTTCAAAAAAAATAACCACGCGTGGCGCGAGTTCTCCGATTGGCGATCTGTTGTCGATGTTATAGAGAGAAATCCAGATTCTGCGTTTTTATGGAATCTGGCCACGATTGAATTACTTGCGCAAGAATACTTCTAGTCTCGTCATTCAGAGAGTCGCAGGCAAAACCGCTGGATGCTGGCAAAGATCTCATCGGCGGCCCTTCACCGGTGGGTCCAGATACAGCCCGACAATGTCTCGCGTCTACGCCACAAATCGGATCGCTCGAGGGCTTGAGCGTGTCTTGCCGCTGAGGCTGCAGACCGAAGGCGCGCCAGATACGGCTGATGGTCGATTGCGACAATCCCGTCTGCTTGGCCGTCGCGCGGGTGGTCCAGTGCGTGGGATCCCGCGGCTTCGCGTCAAGGGTGCGCGTGATGACCGCCGCTTCCACACCGCACATGAGCATCGTGCACCGCCGCGCGACGCCCCGGACCCGGACGCAGCGCACAGACCGCCTAGGCGCGCGCGGCCCTAGCGTCGCGGAGGCTTGGGTCTGGCTGACCCACGCACTTATGCTCCTGCGGCGCCTGACAACCTGATGTTTTGCAAACATCCTCTCAGATCAGCCTTGAAAGAGCGGACCAGAAAGTGTTGAGAGGCCTCAGGAACGCAACAAAATGGGTTTCACGGAAATCTACTCGGGCGCGTTCGTCCCATCTTCGCATTGATCCGGAGAAACTGCGCCGTTCGCTCGAAGATAACCTTCTTGAAAGAGTGACCTATCTGGGAGACCTGTCAAGCGGAACAAGCTATATTACAAAGTTAGTCACCACGGAAAGGGGCAGATACGTATTAAAAATACCTAGACACAAGGATGCTTCAGTCCTTGCTTTCAGGCAACAGTTCGCTTTTCGTGCGCTTCAGGGAAGGCTGCCGATCCCTACAATTAGGCTGGCGACAGAGCAATTCGTGCTTGAGGATTACATCTTTGGAAGAAACCTTGATAAGGTTTCTCTCCAGAAGGCCCAAGAGAAGCATGTGTTTACGCTGCTGGGAAAGTACCTTAAAACCATACACCAAACCAAAACGACGGGTTTCGGGGCTATCGGCGTAGATGGAAAGGGCCAGTTTGCTACGTTGAGACTTTACTCTCGAGTAAGTACATGGCTGACTCGATTGGCAGGATTAAACCTCATAAGCGCACAGGAATACAACCATCTCATCGAATATCTGAACAAATACGACTTTCATCTGACCTCCGTGGAGACTGTGATGTTACATAACGATTAC
>PUNJ01000102.1 GCA_003551705.1 Chloroflexota bacterium
CTGGTAGTTAACAATTGTTTACCGAATACCCTGGGGTGGTTTTCCTGTCAAGCTAACCTCAGGGAAGTCATGCCAGCACCATATTGGGTAAGCTGGGGGGTGGTTATTGGGTGTGTTGCTGAACTACGAAAAGTTGTCCGGAACGCATGGACGGCGTCAGAGCAGACCGCCCCAGTCTTTCAGCGGCCTCGCATCGGCGACCGCTCCAATCACCCAGACGGAATACCACACTACGTTCCAGGCCAGGCGCGCTCCCAACTCAGGGTCCCTAGCGGCCCAGAGGTGGACCCAGTTCTCTACCGCGCCGACCCAGCCATCCGCCTCGCCTGCCAGAACCTGCACCCAGCTATCCTCGATGGTACCGGTCACCTTGCCTGCCCTCGAAGCATATATCCAGTACCCCTCGTTGGGTTGCATGACCTCAACAGATAACTGTTCCCCGGTCAACCTGTCGCAGCCCTGCAGGTGCCAGTAGCTGACGCCCTCCAGATAACCGCGCGCCTCCGTATCTGATACCGGCACGGGCAGGATTCCCTTGTAGCCAATCAAGTTCCAACCCTCCACAAGCTCATACACCGGCGGCACGTGCGGACCCAGCAGCATGTTGCTCCCCAGCACCGTCAGGGTGGCGTCCGACCTCATTCGGACCCAATATCCCTGCCCATCCTTCAACCTCCAAAGATCGCTGGCAGCAGGCGCGGCCGGCGAAAAGGCACGCCACTTGCCAGCCGCGGCGTCATAAGACCATATGACCTCCAGCTCCGAGGCTATCCCCGGCAGGAGTCCGCCATAGCCGTGAATGATCGTATTCAGATCGGAAAAGGGGATCACGGGCACCGACATCAGGTTCCACCCCTCATATAGTTTCTGCGGGTACTGTATGGGCGTCAGATAATCGACATCGCCGGCAGCAACAATGCCCAGGGTGGTAACGGCTCCATGCGCTCCGTTTTCGAAGTCTGCCCGTTCGAACCAGGGCACAGCGATAACCGCCCCGTCATAGTGCTCAAGGGTACTCAATCTGGTATCAACCGTGTCGAGCAAGGCGGGAAAGCCGCCGCCTGCAGGCAGCGTGCGTGCAGCCAGCTCAGTAAGGTCCCTGTTCCACTCCGGCAGGTCCATGGTCAACTTCAGCAACCGCCATTTCCCCTCTGCTGTGCAGTATGCCTGACCCACAATCTGCGATTTCACGAAGCCGGCCCTCTGCAGGTCGCCCCTGGTATAGAGCAGTGCCGTCATCCCCGCGTCTATGGAACCCTCCGGCGTTGCTGTGACACTAACTGGCCGGGCAATGGCGAACCCCTCCACCTCCCCCGTAATATCAGGCCAGTCGAAACGAAGGACAGTCTGGCAAACAGCATTAGCCATGAGCAAGATGTCCGGCACATAGGCCGCAAACGCGCCCTCGCCAACAAACCGTGGAGCACGTTTCAGATATCTCGGCCAGTTGCTCATGAGCACCGGCACCCGCTCGTCATAGGCGGGAGCGTAGAAGAAGGACCGCGGGCTGGACAGGTCGCCCGGAGAGTCCTCGAAGTCAGGATAATATATGGCCAGGCCTTTCACATGGTCAACCGGGACCCCGGTCCAGGACGTTCTTGCCAGGTTATCTATCAACGCCATGACCTCTGTTACCGCCTCCTGTACCGCCGTATCAGAGACCAGGTAGGACAGCAGAGTTGTAAAGCGGTACAGGTCGATGCAACCATGACCGCCACCCGCAAGCGATCGCGCCAGGGCCAGTTCCCGCTCATGGACGTCCATACCTTCCATCAACGCAAGTGCCAGGCGGTCCACTGCCCCGACCAGCGAGGACATCTCAGCCAGATCGACGGCGGACAGCCCAGCACCTGCCGTTCCGGCATAAGCAGCAGCATATTCCTCAAGCATCAACCCTGCATAACCTTCGCCGTCGGTTCCAGGGTGATCAGCGAGCCTCGAGAGTACACACCCGTAGGGCCAAACTCCTGAAGACTCCGGGCCTGCAGCCGCAACCAGATACCGGGCGCTATCCCTTAACCGGCAGGCGATCTCCACCGTGTTGATCAAGCCGCCGTCCAGCCCGATAACCTCAAAACCGATATCCTTGTCCTGTAAGCCCATGTCCAGGGCCAGACCCAACTCTTCGATGCCCAGAACCGGCCGCCCTCCGTTTTCTCCACAGCACGTACCCCATCCGCAGGCCGCCCCTCGCACCAGCAGCGCATATCTTTCAGCAGGAAATCTGTCCATGGCCCAGGAAATGAAGCCGGCCAGTGTCCCGAGACCAGCCACGTCCACTTCCCCACCGCAACCAGGGACAAAGGCCGGCATGTCTTCGACCTCTTGCAGTCCATGCGGGCCGCTGACCAGTAGCCGGAAGCCGTAGCCGGCTTCGAGTCCGGGTGCCACAGCCACTACGGTGCGTACGGTTCCGTAGCAGGCCGCCTCCCCGATGTTTGCAACGATATGCACGGCCTCGTCCGCGTCCCTTTCGGAAAGGTAGACCATGGTTATCCAGTCGAAACGATCGAATACCGCTACCTCCGACTGTAAAACGTCCAGCAGGACAGAGACCTCCCCGCCAGCTTCCAACCTGTAATAGCCCCGAAATTCGACTTCAAACTGGTACGGACCGGCCGCAGTCCCTTCCAACACCAGAACAGACCCGGCGAAAGCCACCGGCCTGTCTCCAGGCCCCAGCCAGGAAGCAGGTCCGCAGACTACCTCTATGCCAGTGTCCTCGCTAATTTCGGGTTCTACCCTCCAGGGCATGTAAGCAGCCATGGCTTCCAACAGCGAATCAATGAAAGCAAAACCCGTGCCGTCCCACGACCAGGCAGTCACCAGCCCGCCGGTGGACGAGGCAACCTCTACAAGCTGGGGCACGTGCGACTCGGCCCAGTGCAGCCCGTGTACAAGTACCCCGGCGCTCTGAAGCGATCCTATGACTTCCTGACCGCAGGGACCGGGATAGGACTCCTCGCACCCGGTGTGGAACGCGTTCCGCGTCGCCAGCACCACGATCCTCAACGCTTCCGGTCGCCAAGATGGTTCCTTGATGCTCCTCGATAACGCTTCGTAGTGGGAGCCGGCTTCGGTTCCGCCCCCTTCTCCCGTGCAAAGCCCGTCCATACCCGACAAGAAA
>PUNJ01000157.1 GCA_003551705.1 Chloroflexota bacterium
GATATACTGGATTCCGGCCTTCGCCGGAATGGCGATTGTAGAGCCGCCATTGGGCTTCTTATACGCCATTCCGGCGAAGGCCGGAATCCAGAAAAGCGGACTCAAAAGAAGAAGGACTCATTAACACATGACCTCTAAAGTAAAAGACCAAGAGGGATTTGATCAGCGGAAGACCTCCAGAGTAGACAACGACCAAAGAGGACTCATTAACACATGACCTCTAAAGTAAAAGACCAAGAGGGATTTCATCAGCGGAAAACCTCCAGAATAGACGAAGATCAAGAAGGACTCATTAACACATGACCTCTAAAGTAAAAGACCAAAAAGGACCCAACTAGCATATGACGTCGAAAACAAACGACCAAAAAGGACCCAACTAGCATATGACCTCAAAAATAGACAAAGACCTCCTCGCCATACTGGGCGTTACGGCGCTGCTGATATTGATAATCACGGTAACCCCGGACATCACCGCCCTGCGCGTGGTGCTGGGACTGCCGTTTCTCCTGCTCTTCCCCGGCTACACACTGATCGCCGCCCTGTTCCCCCGCAAGACGGACCTGGACGGCATCGAGCGCACCGCCCTGAGCTTCGGCCTGAGCATCGCGGTGGTCCCCCTGGTGGGGCTGGTCCTCAATTACACACCCTGGGGCATCAGGCTGTATCCCATCCTCATATCGCTGGCGCTGCTCATCGCGGCCCTCTCGGCCCTGGCCTGGTACCGGCGGCGCACCTATCCGCCCCAGGACCGGTTCACCCTGGACATCAATTTCAAAATGCCCTCGTTCCAGGGCCAGACCGGGGTGGACAAGGCCCTGTCCGTAGTGCTGGTGGTGGCCATTGTGGCGTCCATCGGCACCCTGGGCTATGTCATCGCCAGCCCCAAGACCGGCGAGCGGTTCACGGAGTTTTACATCCTGGGCACGGAGGGCAAGGCGGACCGCTATCCCGGAGAGTTCGTTTATGACGGCGACGACCTGGTCACGGTGCGTTACCGGGCGTCGGGGGAGACCGTGGACACAACGGACCCTCAGGGCCGGGTTATCCTGGGCATCATAAATCGTGAGCACGAGGAGGCGGAGTACCGGGTGGAGGTGGTGGTGAACGGGGAGAGGCTGGACTTCTGGCTGGACGGCGAGGCTGTGCAGTCGACGGCCCCGGTAGTTCTGGAGCACGATGAGAAGTGGGAGCAGGAGATCGGCTTTGTACCGCCCCTGGGGGGTCTTGCGGTGTTGTCGGCTGCGGCGTCGGAGGAGGACACGGTGCTGCATTTGAGCACGGTGGAGGGTTTTGCGGCCGGCGACAAGGTCCTGATCAGGGACGGCAGCGGGGTGGAGCATGTGGAGATCGAGGCTGTCGACAGCGGTGCATCAACGGTCACCCTTACCTCTGAGCTGAAGCGCGGTCATGCTGCAGGCGCCACGGTGGTCGAGCAGTTGAAGGTGCAGTTTGTGTTGTACAAGGACGGGGTGGAGTATTTCGAGGACGGGCGCTCCCTGCACCTGTGGGTGACTTCGTATTATTGAGTACTGAGTGCTGAGTACTGAGTGCTGAGTGCTGTCTCGGTCGAAGATTCGCCTGGGAGAACGACTCTTCGAGAGTGCTGAGTACTGAGTGCTGAGTAGCTCCCTGCATTTGTGGGTGACGTCGTATTATTGAGTGCTGAGTACTGAGTACTGAGTGCTGTCTCCAAGGTCGAAGATTCGCCTGGGAGAACGACTCTTCGAGAGTGCTGAGTACTGAGTTATGAACCTGTGGGGCGGGTTTGTTACCTGCCTGTTCCCTCTGAGGTGGTTTGCCGTTGCATAGTCATGGGAGGTTATCGGTGGGATTCGTCTCTGGTTCTCGTGAAGGTCCCCCAGAGGTGCCTGGACCCGCAGGGCAGGCGTGCTACCTGCCTATGCCCCCTGTGGTAAATGGGAGCCAGCACTCAGTCCCTTCTGGGGCGGTGGGCTGGCACTCAGTACCCAGTACTCAGTACTCAGCACTCAGTCCTATCTGGGGTGGTGGGCTGGCACTCAGTACTCAGTCCTTCCGCAGGACACCGTCAGAGACGTTACTAACATCAGCGGAAGGATCAGCACTCAGTCCTATCTGGGGTGGTGGGCTGTGACTCAGTACTCAGTACCCAGTACTCAGTACTCGGCGGGGCAACGGGGGGGTGGGGCGTGTTCCTCCTAGCCCATACCGGCCTGACCCTGGCGGCGGCGGTGGCTGCGGACCGCGTTGTCGACTGGCGGCGCCGCCGGCTTAGTCGCCGGACAGCTCCAGGCCCGTACACGGATGCGGGATCGGGTCTTGTCGCTGCGCCGGTCACAGTCCCAGTCGCGGCACCGGGGACAGCGCCAGCCACGACCCCGGGCCGGTCCCGGTGGTGGGCCCCGTTGCCGCCTCCGAGCGGGGCGCCGTCGCAGTCCTTTCCCTTGCTGGGTCGCATCGACATCCGTCTGCTGCTGTTTGGTTCCCTTCTGCCGGACATAATCGACAAACCGGTCGGTTACTGGCTGTTTCCGGAGGCCTTGGGCAGCGGCCGCATTTTCGGTCATACGCTGCTGTTCTTGCTTGTCCTGCTGGTAGCCGGGGTGGCGGTGTATGCGTGGTCCCGCCGGAGACAGTGGCGGGCGCGGGCAGTGGCGGACCGCTTTGGTGCGGGCCCGGCCGGGGGCAGCATGGGATTGCTTGTGGTAGCGGCGGGGGTGTTTGCGCATCTGGTGCAGGACCGCATGTGGTCGTGCTGGCAGACCCTGTTGTGGCCGTTTATGGGTTCCTTCCCGAGGCCGGTGGAGCCGGGTCCGCCGGACTGGTTGGGCGACCTGGTGAGCAAGAATGCCGTATACGTGCCGGAGATCATCGGCGGGTTGGTGTTGATTGGCTTTGCGGCGTTTGTGGTGCACCGGGGGAAGACGCGTCGTGTGATAACCACCGGCCGGGTGTAGGGGGTCGTTTGTTGAAGCGCCACCCGGGGCGGGGGGCCTCGTTCCCCGTTAGCGGAAAGATTCTGGGTCCCCGCGTGCGCGGGGAAGGTTACGGGGGCCGTCCGGTCAGGCGTCCACAGGCAACCGTAGAGCAGGTTTGTAACCTGCCCGATTGGAAGACGTGCCACATGC
>PUNJ01000140.1 GCA_003551705.1 Chloroflexota bacterium
GAGCGCCACAAGCCGGTGACGGCGTCATCACGATTGCTAGAGTAAGGGAGGGCACATGAGGCGCAAGGTCTTGCCTCTGATCCTGGTCGCGGCTGTGGCTGTCCTGGTGATGACGGGCCTGCTTGGTGCCTTTGACGCCCTGTCCGATAACTTCAGGCCGCCGGGACCAGGGAACGGGATATGGACGGCGGCTGAGATATCTGCAGAAGGGGCAGTTAACGAGCCCGTCTTACTCTTCACCGTGGAGGGCGCCGCCCACACCTCCTACCTACGGGCGATGGCCACCACGTGCTACAATCCCATGACTGGAGTTTGGCGGCTCGACAGTGCACGGCCGCACCAGCAGTATGACGGCGGCACGGCCTCCCAGTGGGTTCGGGAGCCCCCTGAGGACTTCCAATTCGTAATGGTGGATGACATAACCGTTTCCGGTCTGTCCACATCCGGCTACCATCACCGGCCCGCACCGGTTATGACCTCTCTCTACCCTGAGTCCGTAGCTTGGCCGGAATCCCTGGTCCATTTCCCAGAAGAGGACGTTTTCTTGTCGCAAGAAATACTGGCCGGCTCATATTCCTTCACCACCTTTCACTACAGTTTCGCCGAAATTGTACTAAAGCAGGCTCAGGCTGCCGGCGATCCGATATATCTGGACCTGCCGGGCGGTATCAGCCACCGAACGACTGCGCTGGCCTGGAATATCACCGGCGGCTTGCAGAGCCCCTATGAAAAGGCCAGGGCGCTGGAGAGATACCTGGACCAGAACTACCTGTACGATCCGGACTACACGCGCGCCCCTTTGGGGCGGGAGCCCAACGACTGGTTCCTGTTTGAGGAGAAGAGAGGTGTATGCGCCAACTTCAATTCAGCGTTCGTGGTACTTTGCCGCGCCGTCGGCATACCGGCGAGGCTGGTATCTGGATATTCGATCATTCCCCAGATGCAAGCGCAGGAGGTCTATGCCGACCAGGCCCACGCCTGGTCTGAGATAGCCCTTGAAGGTCTGGGATGGATTACCATCGATGCCACAGGTTCCAGGCGACCATTTCCGCTCATGCCTACCAGGACCACCATCACCGGGATGAGTGGCGGGGAGACCTTCCAAAAGGGCGATACCCTGGTGATTGAGGGCATCGTGGAGGTGCCGCTCACGCATCCGGACCCCAG
Source organism: Chloroflexota bacterium (assembly GCA_003551705.1). Classification (GTDB taxonomy): domain Bacteria; phylum Chloroflexota; class Dehalococcoidia; order UBA2247; family RBG-13-53-26; genus PUNJ01. The sequence goes on from PUNJ01000140.1 coordinate 1,168, forward strand.
CGTGCCCACAGAGTTGCCCCTGCCCAACATGGATGTCGGCATCCATTTAGGATCGCAGATAATGCTGGGGGCAGGAAGCCTGGCGGCACAGGGAACAACCGGGCCGGACGGGACCTTTCGGATAGAATGCCAGGTACCCGTGCATTTGTCCGCCGGGCCCAATCAGGTCGTGGCGCAGGCTTTCTCTACCGAAGTCTACCTTAGTTCCTGGAGCAATCAGGTCTTCAAGGTGGCAAGCGATACCAGCATCGAGATCACCCTGCCGGATGAGATGGAGCCCGGCGAAGGTACGGAAATTACGGTTGCCCTGAGGGAGGAACCGGACTATCTGGGCCCCGGCGAAGGTCCCTATGACCGGGTTAAGGTCTGGAATCCTGTGCCTGGTAAGGAGGTCCATGTCTATATCAATGAGAAGCCGGCCGGCACTCTCAGAACGGACTCCACAGGCAAGTGCACCATCATGGCGGACTTTGAACTTGGTTCGCATACCGTGCGGGCGGAGTTCAAGGGTACAGAACACCACTTCGCCTCCAACCAGGAGATTCCGATAACCCTGGCGCCGCCGGCCTCCTTTTCATGGGCCTTTTGCTACATAGTCTTGGGACTGGCCGCCGCCCTTCTTATGTACGTATTGTATTCGTTGCGCCCCGGGAATCCCGGCAGGAGGCCCTCGCCCTTTTTCCCCCTTGTCCTGACGGGCCTCTCGGTTGCCCTGTACCTCGTGTACCGTGAACAGGCATACCACTGGCTCTGGGTGGCGCTAGTTCCGGCAGCAGCCTGGTTCCTATGGCGGCTCGTTTTCCTGGTACGCCTCCGGTGGCAGGGAGGATTGTTCCATCACGCTTCCCCCGGGCCCGGGCACGCTGATGATCCCCGACCCCTTGAGGAGGAGATCGAGAAGGCCGGGGAGGCGCTGCCGCCCCATCTCCACAAGACGGCCAGGCGGGGACGGCTGGCTATTGATTTCCCCCAGATAGGGGAGGCCTTCCCCGATGTCTGGGGCACCGGGGAGGAACTGCGGATCGTCTGCTATGCCCAGAATGGGGAGACCAGGACAGGCGGCGCCATGGAGTTCTACCTCGATGGCGAGCTACGGGACCGGGCCGGCGTCGACGAGGGGAAGGGGGCCTTCTCTCTCATCATCAACGGGAAGGGAGAGTATGTTGTCGGCGGCAGGCTGGAGAAAGCTAAGGGGGAGAGAGTGATCAGGATTGTCGATTACCGTGAGGAGATCGTCGGCGTGTTCAATTCCCTGCTGCAGCGTTTTCAGGCCACAGGCACACCCATGCCTGACGAGGCCACCCCCCGGGAATTGGAGGCAAGACTGCTGGAGACCTTGTGGAGCGATCGTCATTCACGTCGCTCCGGGGATGGGGAGACCTCCGGCGGTACAGAGGATGCCGGTGCTTTGCTGGACCTGATCATCACCTGTTTCGAGGAAGCACTGTATTCGCTGCATCCCATCACCAGGGCTCATTATGAGAAGATGTTTCTGGCACAGAAGGCGCTGTTCAGCGAGGAAGGAGCATAATGCATCTCGGTGAGGCCCTCTTCGCCGGCTACCAGGCCCTGGCTTGGACTGCTGGGGGCCTGGCCCAGCTTTCGATACTGGCAGCCATATGCCTGGGCGTGGCCAGTCTGGTATGGCCCGGGTTGTGGAACAGGCTGACGAGGACGGTCAAACCGGTGCTGTGGGGCCTGGCTTTCTGCGCCGCCCTTTATGCAGTCCTGCTCCTTTTCGGCGGCCTGGTATGGGTGGCCGGCACGCTAACCGTATCGCTGGGCGTATTGCTGGGGGCACGCCTGGCCCGAGAGTTTCTACCCGGGGCCCTGTCGATGGGGGCCTATGCCGCCCTAATCATGCTGGCCGGCTTCTTCCTCGTCATCGACTTGGGGGCTCCTGCCGGCAACGCGGTAGTCTACGCCGCGCCCA